>JBCCZJ010000097.1:0-13025 GCA_039187915.1 Myxococcota bacterium | reverse complement strand
GGCCCGCCGGGATGATGACCGCGTTGGGGGAAAACATCCTGAGTCGCTTAATCTAAATTACCCACTCCCCCTCGTGGGCCCTGGGGGATCCGGGTTGGGCGGTTTTTACGACGCGCCGGGGCTCTCGCCGCGGCGCCCGGTTGTCTAGCGAATTCCCCCCTCACGGAAAGTGAGGGACGTCGCGTTCGATCGTCGCGTCGCCGACTAGCGGTTCGGCATCTCGATGACGTGCACGTCCGTCTGCGGGTACGGGATGTTGCAGCCGCCCGCTTCGAGTTCTTCCTTGAGCGCGCGCGTCAGGTCCCAGCGCGTCGGCCAGTAGTCCCCGGCGTTGCACCAGGGTCGGACGACGAGGTTGACCGACGAGTCGGCCAGCTCGGAGACGGCGATGGTCGGCGCGGGGTCCTTCAGGACGCGGTCGTCCGCGGTGACCACGCGCTCGATGATCTCGATCGCCTTGCCGATGTCGTCGTTGTACCCGATGCCCATCACGAGGTCGATCCGGCGGGTGTCGTTGAAGGAGTAGTTCTTCACGATGTCGCCGTAGACCGCGCCGTTCGGAATCACGATCCGGACGTTGTCGCCGGTGTGCATGATGGTGTTGAAGATCGCGATCTCCTTGACCGTCCCGGCCTGGCCCGCGACCTCGACGAAGTCGCCGACGCGGATCGGGCGGAAGATCAGGAGCATCACGCCGGCCGAGAAGTTCGACAGCGTGCCCTGGAGTGCGAGGCCGACGGCCAGGCCGGCGGTACCGAGGACGGCGATCAGCGAGGTCGTCTCGATCCCGAAGAGATTCAGGACGGCGATCAGGACGATGCCGAGGATCACGTAGTAGAGCATGCTCGAGAAGAACGGGATCAGGGACGCGTCGGTCCCCGCCTTCGTCAGCGAGCTGCTGAGCTTCGACCGCGCCCAGCCGGCGATCGCCCGGCCGATGATGAAGACGACGATCGCGCCGATCACGCTCAGGCCGTATTCGATGATCAGGTTGCCGGCGGTCTCGACCAGACCGGTGACCATTTCGCTCGCTTCGTTCGGATCCATTTTTCTTCTCTTCTCTCCAAGGGGTGTGGCGAGGGGGTGCTCGACCGCCCACCGCCTCAATGCGAGGTCGTACGTTACCGGTCACGAGGATTCGCAAAAGGCAAATCGGACTCGGGTTCGCAGTTGGTTCCGATCGTGGACTCCGAAACAACGATGCGAAACGGAAAAGTACGCGAAATTGGAGCCTTCGCCCCCCCGGACTTCATGCCGTTTCTGCGACGTCGCCCGACCGGGCGTCACCCCGCCCAGCCGACCCCGTGCCGACCCGACGCCCGCGAGCGATCTGCTCGCGACGTCCCGATCAGTCGGTGGTCAGCTGGAGCAGCGCCGTCACGCGTTCGCCGTCGGCCGCGGGCCCAACCTCGACCTCGGTCAGGAAGAGCCGATCCGGAGACAGCTCCGCGCTCGCGAGCAACGCGCCCTGGATCGCCGCCGCCCGGGCGCGCGCGAGGCGGCGCCAGTCCGACTCGACGAGCGCCACGTCTGCGGCGAGGGCCTCGAGCGCGGCCTCCGCGACGACTCGCTCCCGCTCGGGACCGCGGGGCGGAAGGGCCTCGGCCGGGACCAGGTCGCGCGCGCGACGCCCGAGGCGCGCGCGACACAGCCGGTCCAGCCCGTCGAGCCGGTCGTCTTCATCGAGCACCAGCGCGGAGGGGTCACCCACCCGCTCCCGCTCGCGACTCGACAGACGCTCGTACGCGTCGAGCCGGACGGCCGCCTCGATCTTCTCGCGCCGAAGGCCCGGCTCGTCGGCGACCGGATCGGCCCGTCCGCGGATCTCCAGATGGAGCGCCGGGCGCTGGACGAGGATCGGGACGAGGCTCGCGAGCTCGCTGCCCTCGACGTCGGAGAGCCGCGGCGAGCCCGAGGCGAACGCCACCTGCGCGAGGTCTTCGCCGGACGCGCCGACCAGACCGGCGACCGCCGCGAAGGGCGAGGTCGCGACCTTCGTCACGACGTTCACGAGCGCCTGTCCGACGAGCCGTAGGATCGAGAAGTCCGGGTCGTCGATGTCGCCCTCGATCGGCAGCGGGATCTCGATGTTGCCCTTCGTGTCCCGCATGACGGCGACGGCCAGACCGACCGGCAGAGAGGTCGCGTCCTTGCTCGGGATCCGCTGACCGAAGGAGAACTGGTCGAGGAGCACGCGGTTCGAGGCTTCGAGATGGCGCGCGTTCAATTTGTAGTCGAGATCGAGGCCGAGCTTGCCGCGGTCGATCGCGAGCCCGACGAACCGACCGGAGTACGGGGTAAAGGTGGGCAGCGAGACGCCGTCCACCGTGATGCGGACGTCCGTATAGGCATCGCCCGAGAGCGGATTGATCTGTCCAGCGATCCGGACCGGCGCGACCTCGTCGACCTTTCCGGCGAGGTCGACCCGGGCGCGGGCGAGTTCCGCGGACGACAGGCCCTCGATCGAGCCCGTCAGCGCGTCGAGCGAGATCTCGAAGTGGGGATCCTGGGAGAGGTCGTCGAAGTCGGCGCCGATCGCGTCGAGCGTGATTTTCGCGATCTCGATGCGGGGCCCTGGCGCGGCCTCGCCCGCTTCCGGCGCAGGCGCGGGCGCTGCGTCCGGGTCTTCCTTCGACGGCGCTTCGCCGAAGATCGCTTCCAGATTGGTCCCGCCGTCCGACCCGATCACGACGTGCGCCAGCGCGCCGGCGAGTCCGATCTCGCCGATTCGCACGCGATCGCTCGCCTCCCCGGAAGCCGCGGCGTTCGCGAAGTCGAGATCCTCGACGCGAAGACGCTTCCACTCGACGAAGGGCCGCTCGAGGCGCCGATCGATCGTCAGCAGATCGTCGAGCTGGAGCCGCCCCTTCGCGGAGATCGCCATCGGGCCCTCGTCCTTCGGCGAGCGCAGGTCGACCTCGAGCGCCGCCGCGAGCGAGGCGCTCGGTACCTCGAGGCGCGCCACGTCCTCGAGATAGGGCTGGAAGGGGCCGAGCCGAAGGTCCTCGATCTCGATCGCGAGCTGCGTCGCGAGGGGCTCGAGCGAGAGAGGGCCCTCGATCGCCAAGCGGCCGCCGTCCCCGATGCCGGTCTCGAATTCGATTGCGAGCGGCGCGTCGGGCGCGCTCCGATAGCCCGTGACCACGAGGTCGAGGGGGGCGATCTCGAGATCGACGGGGCGCGCGGCGCTGCGGTCCTCGATCGTGATGTCGAGTTCGCGGAGCGCGATCCGGTCGACGCGAATCGAGGGAGCGCGCGCGGACGGCGCGGCCTCGGCTTCCGACGTTTCGTCTGCAGCGGGCGCCGCCGGAGTTGCGCCTGCCGCAGGCGCCGCCGGTTCGTCGCCGATCGGCGTGAAGAGCGTCGCAAGGTGGACCTCGCCGTCCGGAGCGATGTGCGACCGGACGCGCGCGCCCTCGAGCGCGACTTCGGTGATGGCGAGCGAGGCGAGTCCCGCATCGTCGACGGTCAGCGCGATGCCGGTCACGTCGAGCGACGGCACGACCACGGCCGGCGTCTCGATCGCCGGATCGAGCACCCGCACGTCACGGAGACCGACGCTCGCTTCGCTCACCCGAAGGCCGAGCCCGTCGGAGAGATCGAGCGCGTACCCGGCCGAGGCGGCGAGCCGCCCCCCCTCGACCTCGAAGGCGAGCCGGTCGGACAGGAAGTCCCAGGGTAGACGCAGATCGAACTGCTCGAGGGCGATCTCGCCCTCCGAGCGGATCGGATCGAGCCCGACCGTCCCGTTCCAGCGCAGCGCGGTGTCGTCCCCGACCTGCAGCGAGAGCGCGTACGGCGAGGTGCGTTCCGGGCGCGTCGTCAGACCCTCGACCTCGAGGTCGAAGGGCGTGACCGCCACGGCGAAGGGCGGTGACTGGGAGCGGTCCTCGAAGCGCAGATCGCCGCGCTCGATCCGGAGGGAGGCCACGTCGACGACCGGCAGACCGCCCCCCTCTTCCGGGTCGACCTCGCCTTCTTCGGCCTGGCCTTCGTCGGCTGAAGGGACCTCGGCCCCGTCGTCTTCCGGGACGAACGCCAGGAAGTTGAGCCGTCCGTCGGCGTCGATCACGGCGTCGATGCGCGGACCGACCAACACGACCTCTTCGAGCGCGAGGTTCGCGACCAGCAGGTTCAGGATGGACACGTCGATCGCGAGCGTCTCGAAGGCGACGGCGTCGCCGCCGTTCAGCGGATCGGGCATGGCGAACCCGTCGACCTCGAGCCGCCAGCCGAAGGGCGAGAAGGAGACCGACTCGAGGGTCGGGCGGGTCCCGGTCTGATCCTCGATCACGGAGGCCAGCTGCGACTCGACGATCCGCGGGACGGCGAGATAGCCGAACGCCACGTAGAGCAGGACGAGCACGACGGCGACGAGCCCCAGCCTCCGACGGGTCGCGGGCCTCGGCTTCCGATCGGTCGAAGGGGGCGAGGCCGCGCGCTCGGGCGCTTCCGGATCGGACATCGAGACGTTTCCAGGGGTCGGGACCCCGCGGCGCACGGTGGCGGCGAGGGGTCGGGGGAGTCGGGGGCCAGACGAGCGGTGCCGACGACGGACGGTGGCGCACTCGAAGGAACGAGGATACCGGAGCCCTCCTCGAGCCGGGAGAGCCGATCACACTTGCTATTCTCCGCGCGACCGAAGCCTCGGCCTCCCGCCCGAACCCCACCCAACCCGGGTCGCAATTCATGAGCAACGACAGCGCAGATCCGACGGGCCACGCCCGATCGTTCGCCGACGCCGAACACATGGCCTTCGTCGCAGCGCGGACCGAGCCCGCCCAGTCCGCCCTCGCCCAGCTCGAAGCGCAGTATCCGACGAAGCCAGCGACCGACGCGGACGTGATCGTCGCCCTCGGCGGCGACGGGTTCATGCTCCAGACGATCCATCGCTTCATGGCCCAGGGCACGCCCATCTACGGCATGAACCGGGGCTCCGTCGGCTTCCTGATGAACCCGTTCACGACCGAGGATCTGCCCGAGCGGATTCGTCGGGCCGAGTGCGCGCTGCTCCACCCGCTGCGGATGGTCGCCCATCTCGACAGCGGCGCGAAAGTCGAGCTGCAGGCCATGAACGAGGTCTCGGTCTTCCGGCAGACGCGCCAGGCGGCGAAGCTGCGCGTCTTCGTCGACGGCGTCGTGCGGCTCGAGGAGATGACCTGCGACGGGGTCCTCGTGGCGACGCCCGCCGGCAGCACGGCCTACAACCTGTCCGCGCACGGGCCGATCCTGCCGCTCGACGCCGGCGTCCTCGCGCTCACGCCGATCAGCGTATTCCGCCCGCGGCGCTGGCGCGGCGCGCTGATCCCGCGCTCGTCGCAGGTCCGGATCGAGGTGCTCGAGGCCGAGAAGCGCCCCGTCTCCGCAGTGGCGGACTCGACGGAGGTCCGCGAGGTCGTCCAGATCGAGATCCAGGAAGACCGCGAGACCGAGGTCACGGTGCTCTTCGAAGCCGGTCAGAGTCTGTCCGAACGCAACCTGGCGGAGCAGTTCAGCCTCTGATGAGCGGCTTCCTGTATTCGCTCTATCCCTGGATCAAGGTCGTCCACGTGCTCGCCGTCATCTCGTGGATGGCCGGCCTGCTCTACCTCCCCCGCCTCTACGTGAACCACGCGCAGGTCGAGGTCGGCAGCGAGACGAGCGAGGTGTTCAAGGGGATGGAGGATCGGCTCTCGCGGCTGATCATGCGTCCGGCCATGATCGTGAGCCTCCTGACGGGGCTCACGATGATCTGGACGCTGCCGCCCGCCGGCCTCTGGATCTGGCTGAAGCTTCTGCTCGTCGCGGGCATGCTCCTCATGCATTGGTTCCAGCTCCGCTGGCGCGACGACTTCGCGGCCGATCGCAACCGGCACGAGCACCGCTTCTACCGCATCATGAACGAGGCGCCGACGCTGCTAATGATCGGCATCGTGATCTGCGTGGTCGTGAAGCCCTTCTAGCCACGCGGCCGCCCTGTCCGCCCCGACGATTCTTCCTCCCGCTCCGAGAAGGCTCCCCCCGATGAAGATCTTCGTGCTCGGCTCCGGCGCCGGCGGCGGCTTCCCGCAGTGGAACTGCAACTGCCCGAACTGCAGCGGACTTCGCGCGGGCACGCTCCGCGCGAGCGCGCGGACCCAGTCGTCGCTCGCGATCCACGATGGCGGCGACGACTGGCTGCTCGTGAACGCCTCCCCCGACCTGCGCGCTCAGCTCGAGACCTGCCCCGCGCTCCAGCCCGCCCGCGCCGTGCGCGACACGGCGATCTGCGCGGTCCTGATCGTCGACGCCCAGATCGATCACACGACGGGCCTCATGACCTTGCGCGAGCACACGAAGCGCCTCCCGGTCTACTGCACGCCGAGCGTCCACAGCGACCTCACGACGGGCTACCCCCTCTTCACCGTCCTCGAGCACTTCCGGGGCGTCGAATGGCACCCGATCGACGCGATCGGCCGCAAGCCCTTCCAGATCCCCGAGCTGCCGGGGATCGAGCTCCATCCGATCCCCCTGCCGGGCGAGGCCCCGCCCTATTCCCCGCGCCGCCATCAGCCGGCCGAGGACGACACGATCGGCCTCACGTTCATCGATCGAGCGAGCGGCCGGCGTGTGTTCTACGCCCCCGGACTCGGCGGCTGGACGGAGCTCGTGATCGAGCAGGCCGAGCAGGCGGACGTCGTGCTGATCGACGGCACGCTCTGGAAGGACGATGAGCTCGCGGACCGCGGCGCGGCGGACAAGACCGGACAGGAGATGGGACACCTGGCGCAGACCGGCGACGACGGCATGCTCGGCCGCCTGGCCCCGCTGTCAGCCCGGAAGATCCTGATCCACATCAACAACACGAACCCGATCCTCGACGAAGCGAGTCCCGAGCGCGCGCGGCTCGACGCCGCCGGGATCGAGGTGGCGTTCGACGGCATGGAGATCGAAGTCGGATGAGCGGCGAAGACACGGCCCAGCCGCGCGAGACGTTCGAGGCTCGCCTGCGCGGCATGGAGCGCTTCTATCACATTCACCATCCCTTCCACCTCGCCATGAACGAAGGGGGCCTCGACGCGGAGGCCGTCCGCGGCTGGGTCGCGAACCGCTTCTACTACCAGATCCAGATCCCGCGCAAGGACGCGGCGATCCTGTCCAACTGTCCGGATCGGAACGTCCGTCGACTCTGGATCCGGCGGATCCTGGACCACGACGGGGAAGCGGAAGACGGAGACGACGCCGGCGGGATCGAGGCGTGGCTGCGGCTCGGCGAGGCCGTCGGTCTCTCGCGGGAGGAGGTCCTCGACCAGCGGCACGTGCTCCCGGGTGTCCGCTTCGCGGTCGACGCGTACGTGCGCTTCGCGCAGACGGCGCCCTGGCAGGAAGCGGCCGCATCGTCACTGACCGAGCTCTTCGCCCCGAACATCCACCAGAAGCGGCTCGAGAACTGGCCCTCGCTCTATCCGTGGATCGACGAGGCCGGCTACGACTACTTCCGCCGTCGGCTCGGCGAGGCGCGCCGTGACGTCGAGCATGGCCTCACGCTCACCCTCGACGGCTTCGACACGCGCGCCCTCCAGGACCGCGCCGTCGAGGTCCTGCAGTTCAAACTCGACGTGCTGTGGACGATGCTCGACGCCATGTGGATGGCGTACGTCGAGAAGCGGCCGCCCTACGCCGGCTGCCCGGAGGCCTGACGTGCCGCGACGGGACCGCAAGCCCGAAGCGCTCGTGCTCGACGAGGGCGTGCTTCGCGAGGGGCCCGTCTGCGAGATCGGGGGGCAGCTCGCGGTGGAGGCATGCGGCGGGCTCGTCGTCACCCCCTGGCGCGATCGCCATCGCGCGGCCGAGATCGCGGAGCTCGAGGTCGCCGCGTCGACCGAGGAGCTCCCGGACGCCTCGTTTCCCCAGGTCGTGGTCCACCTCCAGAAGAGCCGCGCCGCGACCGCGGCGGACCTCGCCGAGGGCTGGCGGATCCTCGCGCCGGGCGGGCAGTTCCTCTTCGCGGGCACGAACGCCGTGGGCGTCACCTCGGCCGTGAAGCGCCTCGCCAAGGAGCTCGACCAGTCGCCGATCGTGGTCACCAACCGCGCCCGCGCCCGCATCGTCCGCTTCAAGAAGGACGACGGCGAAGGGCCCGCGCGCGAGACGACGCCCGACATCGAAGCCACGTTCAGGCAGCTGGACGGCGGGTCGCACACGCTCGCGCTCGAAACCCGCCCAGGCGTCTTCAGCGCGAAGAAGCTCGACGCGGGCAGCGCGCTCCTGCTGGATGCCCTGGCCGGCTTCGTCGGACACAAGCCGCCGAAGCGGATCGTCGATCTCGGCTGCGGCACGGGCGTGCTCGGCCTCGCCGCGGCGACCCTCTTCCCCGAAGCGGAGTGCCTGTTGGCGGACGCCGACGCACGCGCGGTCGACTGCGCCCGCGCGAACGCGGACGCCCTCGGGCTCGCCGATCGCTGCCGCGTCGAGTGGTGGGACGCCCGCGAAGCCCCTCTCGGCGATCGCTTCGACCTCGCGCTCGTGAACCCCCCCTTCCACCAGCACGGCACGGAGGTCGACCTGGTCCCGGCGCTCGCGCTCTTCCAGGGCCTCGGCACGTGGCTCGGACGGAGCGGGCGCGCGCTCGTCGTCGCCAACCGGACCCTGCCCTACGAGCAGGTCCTGGGCGAGCTCGGCCAGATCGGGACGGTCGCATCGACCCGAGGCTACAAGCTGCTCTCGCTCAAGAGGAGCGCGCGCTCCTCCAGCGCCAACGGGCGCAGGTCGCCCGGCGCCAGGTCGGGCGGCAGGTCGAGGGAGGCCACCCGGTCGCGGTGAAGCGCGGTCACGATCGTGCCCATCGCGCGGAACATGCGTCGGACCTGGTGGGTGCGCCCCTCCCGCAGGACGAGCGTCGCCCGCGACTCGCCCTCGATCCGGAGCTCGGCCGGCCGCGTCGGTACGTCGTCGCCCTGCAGCAGGATCCCTTCGCGCACCCGCGCGACGGCGTCGTCGGGCAGCGTCCCGCGGAACGCGACGCGATAGCGCTTCGCGACCTTGCGGGCCGGGTGGGTCAGGCGGTGGATGAAGTCGCCATCGGTCGTGAGGACGAGCAGCCCCGACGTCTCGCGATCGAGGCGTCCGGCGATCTTGAGCGGGCGCCGCCGCAGCGTCTCGTCGAGCAGGCCGAAGACGAGCGGGGCCTCTCGGGCATCGCGGCTGCAAGCGACCCCGACCGGCTTGTGCATCACGAAGTCGGCCCGCTCGACCGGCGACGCGACCGGCATCGCGTCGAGGGCGACCCGCTCCGACCCGATCCGGCGACTCGCGTCGCGGCAGACCTCGCCGTCGACGGTGACCCGGCCCTGCTTCACGAGCGCCCGCGCCTGCTTGCGCGACGCGAGTCCCGCGCGGGAGAGGTAGCCGTCGAGGCGCGGCCCGCGCCCTCCCTCCGCGCCGTCGTCCTTCGATCGTCCGGAACCCATGCGGCGTCCAGTCTATCCGACGCGAACTGCCGGCCGCTCCGCGCGCGGACGCGCCGGCAGGCGACCCGCAGCTCGGACGCGGACACCCCGAGGCGCTTTGAAAGCCGAGCGGGGCCGAGTACACTGCGCCGCCGATTTTCGGCGTGGCCCGCACCTCCGGCCGCGCCCTGGACCTCGGGATCAGCATGGGCGTTCGTGTCTGCAAATTCGGCGGGAGCAGCGTGGCCGACGCCGGCCAGATGCGAAAGGTGCGCGCGATCGTCGAAGCAGACGACGAGCGGCGCTTCGTCGTCCCGTCGGCCCCCGGCAAGCGCGGCCCCGACGACATCAAGATCACCGACCTGCTCTACCGCACGAACGAAGCCGCGGCGGCCGGTGAATCGATCGACCCGCTCTTCGACCAGATCGCAGAGCGCTACCGCAAGATCGTGGCGGACCTGGGCCTCGACTTCGACCTCGATCCCGCCCTCGCCGACGTCCACGACCGGATCGCGGGCGGCGCCGGGCCGGACTACGCAGCGAGCCGGGGCGAGTACCTGAGCGGCGTGATCCTCTCACGCCTGATGGACCGACCGCTGATCGACCCCGCCGGCATGATCCGCTTCGACGGGGACGGGCGCTTCCTCGCGGAGGACACCCAGAAGGCCGTGGCGGAGCGGCTCGGTTCCGAGGCGAACGGGATCGTTCCCGGCTTCTACGGCGCGCGCCCCGACGGCTCGATCAAGACGTTCTCGCGCGGCGGCTCGGACGTGACCGGCGCGATCGTCGCGCGCGGCGTGGGCGCGTCGGTCTACGAGAACTGGACCGACGTCTCGGGCCTGCTCATGACGGACCCGCGAATCGTGGACGCGCCGAAGACGATCGACGAGCTGACCTACCGGGAGCTGCGCGAGCTCGCCTACATGGGCGCGACCGTCCTCCACGACGAGGCGATCTTCCCGGTGCGCGAGGCGGGCATCCCCGTCCACATCAAGAACACGAACGCGCCGGACGACGTCGGAACGCGGATCACGCGGGGCGGCCTCGAGCAGGCGCCCGTCGGCCGCATCACCGGCATCGCGGGCCGCAAGGACTTCACGATCATCGCCCTCGAGAAGACGCTCATGAACGCCGAGATCGGCTTCGGACGGCGCCTGCTCGGCGTGCTCGAGAAGTACGACCTCTCCTGGGAGCACATCCCGAGCGGCATCGACACGCTCTCGATCGTGCTGAAGAGCGACGCCGTCGCGGGACGGCTCGAAGACCTCCTCGAAGAGATCCGAAGGGAATGTGCGCCCGACACGATCGAGGTCAACGCGGGCATCGCGTTGATCGCGACCGTCGGGCGCGGCATGAGCCATGTTCCCGGAACCGCCGCCTGCCTCTTCGGCGCCCTCGCCGAAGCCGGCATCAACATCCGCATGATCGATCAGGGGTCGAGCGAGCTGAACATCATCGTCGGCGTCGAGAACGACGACTTCGAGAAGACCGTCCGCGTGATCTACGACGCGTTCGTCGACGCCGCCGCGAACGGGGCCGCTTGAGCGGGGCGGACGCGCTCCCCTGGACCGCCGCTCCGCGCGTCCCCGGCCGCCTGCCCTGGATCGGCCCCGGCCTCGCCCTCCTGAACGATCCCACCGCGTGGTTCCAGCGCCAGCGCGACCGGTTCGGCGACACCTACGTCTTCGAGACGTTCGGCTACCGCGTCTTCAACGTCTTCTCGCCGGTCGGCGTGAAGAACCTGTGGGCGCTGCCGGAGGCAGAGGCCAGCAAGGGCGTGGGCGACTTCGCCCTGCTCTCCCACAAGGTGCCCGCCGAGCTCTTCGACGGGCGGCGGACCTTCCCCCACGGTCTCTTCGCCCGGGAGAACGTCGAGGTCTATCTGGCGAACCTCGGCGACGCGGTCGACCTCGAGCTGGCGGGGCTCGGAACGACCGGTGAATTCGAGGCCTTCGCCTTCACGCGACGCCTCTCGCATCGCATGGGGCTCGCCTCCTGGGGCTCGCCGCTCGCGACCCGGGCCGGCCGCCTCGAGCGGCTGATCCCGGCCTTCGATGCCCTCGACAGCTCGGAGAGCTTCGTCCATCCCTCGAAGGGCTTCCTGACCTGGGCCACGGGAAAACGCCGCGAGAAGGCGGCACTCGCCGAGATCGAGTCGATCTACCGCGAGATCCTCGCCGAGCGCGATGCCCAGAAGGAGGCCGAACGGCAGGAGGGCTTCTTCTCCGATCTGTGCGCGAACTGGGCGGGCGAGCCGCCGGACGTGCGCGCGACGGGGATCGCGCGGGACGTGATGCTCGTGCACATGGGCAGCCAGTCGAACCTCTTCGCCGCCATGGCCTGGACGCTCGTCCACCTGCTGGAGCGCCCCGCCCTCCTCGCCCGCGTACGCGAAGGCGACGAAGGCCTCCTCGAACGCTGCGCCCACGAATCGATCCGGCTGCGCCAGCGCTCGATCGTGCTGCGCCGGATCCTCCGGCCCTGCGTGATCGAGGACGAGTCGCACGCCTACGGGCTGGAGCCCGGCCTCTTCCTCGCGACCATGATGTCGGTCACCAACGTGCGCGGCGTCGCCGGCCTCGACCGCTTCGACCCCGAGCACTACGCGGGCGGACCGCGCTTCGCGCGCCAGCGCGAGCTGCCCGCGAGCGAGCTGGTCACGACGTTCGGGCACGGCGCCCACTACTGCCCGGCGGCGCGCTTCTCGACCCGCGCGATCTGTCTCGCGACGCGGGCTCTCGTCGACCGCTTCGCCCTCGAGCCGCGCTTCCGCGATCCGCAGCCGCGACGCCGACAGATCGGCGGCGTCTCCCGCGCCGACCGCCCCTGTCGGATCCGCTACGCCGCCCGCGCCTGACACCCGCGCCCCGCGCGCCTTCGTCAGGCGGTCTGGAGTCGCTCTGCGAAGAAGGACATCACCCGGTCGAGGGCCGCCCGGGTCGAGTGGCCCTCCTCGTCGATCAGGTGGCGGGTCACGACGCTGTGGGCGTCGCCCGGGTTGCCATGCGGATTGCCGTCGGACGAATCGATCTCGATGCCCTCGAATCCGTCGCCGAGTTCCCGGCGGAGCGTGTCGAAGCGCTCCGGCGGACACATCGGGTCGCCGGTGAAACGGAGGCCGAGCACCTTGCAACCCTTCTCGCCGACCCGCTGCTTGACGATCTCGAGGTCGGCGTCGGAGAGGTGGAGCGCCGCGCGCCGCTCGGCGCCGAAGGGGAAAGGCAGCGAAGGCTGGGACAGGACCGGCGCCATCACCGACTCGTCGACCATCAGGGCGAGGCCGAAGTTGCCGGTCAGGCACATGCCGATGCAGCCGACGCCCGGGCCGCCGCACTCCGCGTGGGCCTGACGCGCGAGCGCCCGCAGCCAGATCGTGATCGGGCTCGACCCGCGGCTCGCCAGCACGTGGAACTCGCGCGCGATGCAAGCGCGGGCCATCGACTTGAGGACGTAGCCGTTCGAGAAGGCCTTGCCCGGCGTGCCGATCAGGTCGGGCAGGTAGACCCGGTAGCCGGCGTCGACCAGGCGGTCGGCGAACTCGACGACGGCTTCATAGATCCCGGGAATCTCCGTCATGACGAGGATGCCGGGCCCCTGGCCCCGGGCGAAGACCGTCCG
>JBCCZJ010000096.1:0-13086 GCA_039187915.1 Myxococcota bacterium | reverse complement strand
CGACAGCGACGCCTGGCGCGAAGAGCTCGAAGCGAATCGCCAGACCCTCTATGACGAGCTCGGCCTCTGGGGCGTGCCGAGCTATCGCCTGCTCGACGCCGACGGGCGGACGCTGCTCTCGGTCTGGGGGCAGGACCGGCTCTGGCTGGTGGCGGCGGTGATCCGGGAGACCCTGGCGGAGGCGGGCTGAGGCTGCGCGCTTCCGCGGGCCGCGCCCAGCAACCGCTTCGAGGCTCGATCCATCCTTGGGGACACGCGGCGGAGCGACTAGCCTCCGGCCCCATGTCGAAGATGCGTCTCGCCCTCGGCCTCGCGGCCCTCTTCCTCCTCGGCCTCGTCGTCTGGCAACGCCACCTCCCGATCGCCGGAACCGGCTGGGTCGCGAAGCGTCTGTGCAGCGCGGTCTTCGTCGCCGGGCGGACCCCGGAGGCGGCGGTCGAGGTCTCGGTTCCGCTGCCCGTGCCGATCCCGATCCCGGGCGTGATCGACGAGGAGACGAGGAGCGTCACCGCGTACTTCGCGAACGCCTTCGCCCCGAGCACCGCGCGCTACCGAGACGGCCTCGGGTGCACCCTCGACGATCCGGACGGCGCGCCGACGCCCCTCGACACGGTCGACTTCGCGCCGTCGCCGAGCCGCCCGCTTCCGCTTCGCGTCCTCGCCCCGGACCCGGCCCTCGAGGAGGCGGTCGCGACCGCCTTCGACCCGGGCGACGCGCCGGGCTACGGAACCCGCGCGGTCGTCGTCTTCCACCGCGGGGCGCTGGCCGCCGAGGCCTACGCGGAGGGCTTCGATTCGCGGACCCCGCTCCCGGGCTGGTCGATGACGAAGAGCGTGACGAGCGCGATGGTCGGACTCCTCG
Organism: Myxococcota bacterium; assembly: GCA_039187915.1. Lineage (GTDB taxonomy): Bacteria > Myxococcota_A > UBA9160 > UBA9160 > UBA4427 > UBA4427. Next base: position 12,224 of record JBCCZJ010000096.1, on the reverse strand, counting down.
TCGATCGCGGCCGGATCGATCCGGATGCGCCGGTGCCCCTCGACGTCTGGACGGACGACGACCCTCGCGCCGCGATCACCTGGGACCAGCTCCTTCGCATGAGCAGCGGTCTCGCCTTCGACGAGATCTACGCGCTCCCGAGCTCGGATGCCCTGCAGATGCTCTTCGGGATCGCGCGAACGAACCGCGGCCGATACGCGGCGACGCGGACGCTCGCCCATCCGCCGGACACCCATTGGAGCTACTCGAGCGGGACGTCGAATCTGCTGCAGCATGCCCTGCTCGAGGTCGCTTTCGACGGCGACCTCGCCGCCTACCTGCGCTTCCCCCACGAACGGCTCTTCGGACCGACCGGCATGACGAGCGCGGTCCTCGAGCCCGACGCGAGCGGCACCTACGTCGGCTCCTCCCACATGCTGGCGACCGCACGGGACTGGGCGCGCTTCGGTCAGCTCTACCTCGACGACGGTCGGGTCGGGCGACGGACCGTGCTCTCGCCCGGATGGATCGAGTACACCCGCGCGCCGACGCCGACCAACGCCCGGGGCATCTACGGCGCCCACTGGTGGTTGAATGCCGATCCGGCCGAAGGCGAACGCCGCTGGCCCTCTCTCGACGCCGACGTCTTCGCGGCGACCGGCTTCGAGGGCCAGTACGTGATCGTCGTACCGGGCGCCGACCTCGTCGTGGTCCGTCTCGGCGTCGACCGCGGCCCGCGCATCGACATCGAGGGCCTCGTCGCGCGGATCGTCGCCGTCGTCGCGCCCGCGAACGCTTCCGTCGATCCCGGGGCCCCCGACGAAGCCGCAGCCGCCGCCTCGGCCGGCGCGACCGCGGAGGCGCTCGCCGGCGACGTCTAGCGCGTCTTCTCCCGGATCAGCACTTCCTGCGCGATCGTCGCGAGGTGGGCGCCATCGCCGGCGTAGACCTGACCGATCCCGAGGCCGCGGGCGCCGGTCACGCCGTGCCCCATGAAGTCGTGGAGCACCCACTCGTCGTGGCGGCCCGGGCGGTGGAACCAGATCGCGTGATCGAGGCTCGCGCCGAAGAAGACGTCACTGTAGTTCTCGGCGTCGTGGTAGGGATCCGGCCGCCGCGGGTGGGCGAGGCTCGCGGACTCCGTCGGGATGTCGTCCGAGGCGTAGGCGAGCCCGCACGCCTGCAGGATCGGATCGTCGCCGATCTCCTGCGCGATCTTCAGCCAGGCCGCGGCGTGGGGCACGCCCTTCTCCGAGGGGATCGAGCGCCGCGCCAGGATCGGACCCCAATCGTCGGGCTCGAGCGCGTCCGGCCCGGCGATGTCGGGCATCGACTGCGTCTGCGCGTCCGCCTGATTCGGCTCGCGGATCTGGAAGGAGGCCGAGAGATTGAGGATCGGTCCGATCGACTGCCGCGCGACGACGCGGCGCGTGACGAAGGAGCGACCGTTCCGGATCCGATCGACCTCGAAGCGGATCGGCTCCTCGGTGTCTCCGGCCCGGATGAAATACGCGTGCAGCGAGTGGGGAAGATGCTCGGGATCGACCGTGTGGCATGCCGCGCGAAGCGCCTGCGCGACCACCTGGCCGCCGTAGAGGCCGCCCCAGGGATAGGCCGGTCCGATGCCGACGTAGACGTCGGGGCCGTGGGCTTCGAGGGCCATCAGGGTCTGGAAGTCGGTCACGTCGTACGGCATGGGCGCGCAGGATAGCGGCGCCGCTTCGGCCCGCGAGACGCGACCCGGCGCGATCCGCGAACGGATCCGTCGGTCGGCGCCGACCGGCTCGCTATGCTGGAATGCCCCGCCGACCGAGGAGTTCGTCGCATGCGCTGGGACACGATCATCGTCGGCGCCGGATCCGCCGGCTGCGTCCTCGCCGCGCGCCTCTCGGAAGACCCGACCCACCGCGCCCTGCTCCTCGAGGCCGGGCCGGATCACGATCCGGCCGCGCTCCCCGAGCAGGTGGAGTACCTCGGCCGAGGCTACGCCTGGCCCATCGAGTGGGGCGAGACGGTCGAGTCGAGCGACGGCCGAACCCTCCCCTACCTCCGCGGTCGGGGCGTCGGCGGATCGTCGAGCATCAACGGCGGCGTCGCCATGCGTGCCGAGCCCGCGGACCTCGCACACTGGCCGCGTGGATGGCAATGGGCCGAGATGCTGCCCTGGTTCCGTCGACTCGAAACCGACGCGGAGTTCGGCGCGGCCGACTATCACGGCGACGCGGGGCCGATTCCGATCCGGCGCTGGGCCGAGTCGGCGTGGGACCCCGCCTACCGTGCGTTCTACGAAGCCTGTCTCGCCGAGGGCATCCCGGAGTGTCCGGACCAGAATGCGCCGGACACGACGGGCGTCGGACCGATTCCCATGAACCGCGACGGCAAGCGCCGCCTCTCCGCCGGCCCGACCCATCTCTTCCCCGCCCTCGAGCGCAGCAACCTGGACGTACGCGCGGAGACGCAGGTCGCGCGCGTCGCTCTCGACGGCACGCGCGCGATCGGCGTGGTGCTCGCCTCGGGCGAGACGCTCGAAGCGGACCGGGTCCTCGTCTGCGCGGGCGTCCTCCACACGCCGCTCATCCTCTGGCGCTCCGGCATCGGCCCCGCCGACGCGCTGCGCGCGCAGGGACTCCCGGCGACGATCGACCTTCCCGACGTCGGCCGTCACTGGACCGACCACATGGTGATCCAGCTCTCGGCGCCCCTCGAGGCGCGCTTCGAACGCCCGGGCCGCGACGGCATCCAGATCCTGGCGCGGGTGTCCGCCGCAGACTCGCCGTGGGACAACGACCTGCAGATCACCCCCTGGTGCGAGCGCGTCGGACGCGAGGCGTACCGATTGAACCTGAGCGTCTCGCTGCAGCAGCCCTACGGCGAGGCGCAGGTCGAGGCCGTGAGCGCGAAGGCGGAAGACCGGGGTCGCTTCACGTGGCCCTTCCCGAACGAGGCGGGCAACCGCACGCGCCTGCGCTTCGGCTACCGCCTGGCGGCGCGCCTCCTCGCCGCCAGCGGGGCCGTCGAAGACCCCGCACGCTTCCGCGCGATGGCCGAGCAGGACGACGAAGAGATCGACGCGTGGATCGGTCGGAATCACGGCGCCTTCTATCATGGCGTCGGCAGCTGCCGGATGGGCGAAGAGGACACGGCGCCGCTCGACCGGACGCTGCGCGTGCGCGGAGCGGAGGCGCTCTACGTGATCGACGGCGCCGCGATCCCCCGCGTGACCCGGAGCAATACGCATATCGCGATCGCCGCGCTGGCCGAGCGCGCGGCCGCGATGCTCCGGGGACACGAATCCATCTGATGCGCGCGCCGGCCTACGCAGAGACGGCGGACGCGATCCTCGCCCCGGACGCGATCGAGTCGCCCCAGACGCTCTATGCGGAGCTCCGCGCGACGCGACCGCTGGCACGCATCGGCGATTCAGGTGTCCACACCGTCGCCACGTGGGCGCTGATCGACGAAGCCCTCGGCCGGGAGGACGATTTCTCCGCCAACCTGACGGGCGTCCTGTTCCGAGGACCGGACGGCGACCCGGCGATCTTCCCCCTGGCGACGGGCGGCAACGCGGTGATCGCGACCGCCGACGAGCCCCATCACGGCGTCCATCGCGCGATCGCCCAGCCGCGGCTCGACGCGCGCCGTACGGCGACCCCCGAGATGGAGGCACGCGTCCGGACCTGGGCCCGGCGCGCGATGGCCCCCTGGCTCGAAGCCGGTCGCGGCGACGTCGTCCCGATCGCCGAAGTCGTCCCCGCGCTCGCCGTCGCCTACCTGCTCGGCCTGCCCGAGACCGACGTGGCCGACTTCCGGACCTGGTCGATGATGGGCGGGGACATCCTCGCGGGCGAAGCCGACGGCGAGCGTCTGACCTTCCTCGCGACCGAGTCGGCGAACATGGGCCGCTATCTCGGGCGACATTTCGATGCCCTCGAGGACCCCGACCCGGGAAAGGACGCGCCCCTCCTGAACGCGCTGGCGCGGGCGACGCAGGCGGGCCGGATCTCGCGTGCGGAAGCGATCGGGATCGCGATCGTGATGTTCGGCGCGGGGGGCGAATCGACCGCTGCGCTGATCGGCTCGGCGCTGCGGCGCCTCGCGGAGGACGCGGACCTCGCGGATCGACTCCGCGCGGACCCCTCTCTCGTCCTCCGCTTCATCGAGGAAGTCGTTCGCCTGGACCCCCCCTTCAACTTCCACTACCGGGCCGTCCGACGCGCCTGCACGTTCGGCGGCTACGACCTCGAAGAAGGCGATCGCCTCATGCTCCTCTGGGCCTCGGCGAACCGGGACCCGGCCGTCCACGATGATCCCGACGTGCTCCGCCTCGATCGGCGACATCCCAAGAGACACATGGGCTTCGGTCGCGGCGCCCACTTCTGCATCGGCGCCCCGCTCGCGCGCCTCGAAGCCCGCGTCGTGGTCGAGGAGGTGCTGGCGGCCACGAAGACGCTCGCTCCGGAAGCCCCCGAACGCGGACGTCCGGTCTGGGCCCGCTACGCGAAGAGCATCTTCATCCGCCGGCTCGAGGGTCTCGACCTCGTCGCCGAACGCGTCTGACGCGCGCGGCGCCCGACCTAGCGTCCGAGGAAACGACCGAGGCCTTCCTTCAGCAGGTTCTCCGTGGCGTTGCGATCCGCTTTCTCGGCGTCGCTGTCGCCTTCCTTCGGCTTCCCGAAGAGCTTGTCCGCCAGTGCCTCGGCCGCGCGATTCTTGAGCTCGTCCTTGGCCTTGCCGGACAGCGCCGCGAGGTCGGGCGCGATCGTCGGCGCCTCCGTCGTCCCGCCGATCCGGAGCGGAAGCGTCACGATGCCGTCCTGTCCGAGCGCCGGCGCGAGACGGTCGGCCTTCGCGAGGATCTTCTCCGAGAGCGCCTCCGAGAAGCGGAAGGTGCCGTCGGCGGAGAGCGCCCCGTCGAGCCCGACCTTGCCGACGGCGTCGATCGCGAAGTCCTGGGCCGCGATCTTCAGGTCGCGCGCGTGCACCGTCCCGTCCAGGACCTCGAGGGCCAGCCCGATCCCGTCGAAGGGCGTGCGGTCGCCGGAGAGCGCCTCGGGCACGACGTCCCGGATCGAGGCCGCGGCGAGCTGCCCGATCCCCGGATCCGCCGAGAGGTTCCCGACGAGGCTGTTCAGCACGTTCACCTGCTCGAGCGCGCCGGCGCCCACGTCGAGCCGCAGCTTGCCGACGAGGCTCTTCTTGAGCGACGCCCATTCGAGACTGTCCCCCGCCAGGTCGACGTCCCCCCCGAGCGTGCCCGAGACGGCCGCCGCCGGGACACCCATCACCACGTGGGCGAGCTCGCCCGCGTCGAGCGCGCGGACCTTCGTCTTCAGATCGAAGGGCGACGCGCCGGGCGGTCCGAGGAAGACGTCCCCGTTCATCTCGACCGTGCCGCCCGCCAGGCCGACGGCGACCTGGTCGAGCTGGACGGCGGAGCCGTTCGTCGCGCTCCGGTAGTTCACGTCGATCGCGATGTCGGAGAGATCGAAGCCGGCCAGGCGCGCCTCGCTCGAACGGATCGAGACCGGATAGCCCGCCTTCGGCGGGTCCGGCGTGAGCTCGACGTCCACGCGAAGCGAATCGAGGTGCTCGATCGTCTCGCCTTCTTCGAGCCGGACGCCGAAGAGCGCCGGCTGGAGGGACGGGCTCTCGAGGGCGACCGTCCCCCGGAGCGGGTCGAGGCCGGCGAGCCGGACCTCGCCCTCGACCTCGCTGCCGAGCCCCTCGTCTCCCTGCTTCGAGGATCGGACGAGGCCGGAGAAGTCGATCGCGATCGGGCCGTCGAGAGTGAGGTCGGTGCCGGTGCTCGTGAAGTCCTCGATCACGAGCGCCAGCCCGTCGGCGCTCGTGCGGTCCTCGTAGACGATCGTCCCGCCGTCGATCTCGAGCGCGGCGATCGCGAGGGCGAGCGGCGCGGCGTCCGGGTCGGGGTCCGGCGCGGCCTCGCCGCCCCCTCCGCCGAGGCTCTCGAAGTTGTACCCGTCTCGGGTCTGGATCACCCGAATCGTGGGCGCATCGAGCCGGATGCCGCTGACCTCGATGTTCCCGGAGAGCGCGGGCAGAATCCGGACGCCGACGTAGGCGTCGTCGAGCGCCAGGAAGTCCGGCTTGCCGAAGCGCGGGTCCTCGCCGACCCGGAGCCCCGCGACGCGCACGGCCAGGCCGCCGGAGAAAGCGACCTCCGCTTTCTCGAAGCGGACCTCGCGGCCTGCCGCGTCGCTCGCCAATCCGGCGAGGGTTTCGCGGTTCTCCTCGAGATAGCCGTTCAGATTCGAGACGGCGACGAAGACGACGCCGGCCAACACGATGAAGACGACGACCAGACCGATCAGAAGCTTTCGCATCCCACCCCCCGTCCCTTCGATGGCGCACGACGCGTCGCGCGCGCGTGCCGTCCGGAAAGACGCCACGCGGCCTTCCGTAAAGTGCAGGATCCCGCCTGCCGGATCAAACGCGCGGGTCCGTCCACCGGCGCGAACGAAGGCTTCCGCGCGCAGACGCCTCCAGAACCGGAAATGTTCCCGACGTGGCGGTCGTCACACCGCTCTCGGGCGAACTCGGGATGCCGCCCGATCCGATGCGTGCAACGCTTCCTGCCTCGACACCCAGGAGACGCCCCTTGCCCACGCGCCGCGACGCCGACCGACGAGCTGCCCCGAGACGAGACGAACAGAGCGCCCTGGTCCAGGCGCTGATCGAAAGCGAGACGCGCTACCGCACGATCTTCGACTCCGAGCCGGCCTGCGTGAAGCTGGTCGCCGAGGACGGCACGCTGCTCTCGATGAACCCTGCGGGTCTCCAGATGGTCGAAGCGGATCGCGAGGACGAGCTGATCGGCGCCAGCGTCTACGACCTGGTCGTTCCGGGGGATCGCGCCGCCTTCGTCGCCCTGAATCACGAGGTCTTCGAGGGCAAGCACGCGCAGCTCGAGTTCGAGATCGAGGGCTGCAAGGGCACGCGACGTCAGATGGAGACCTTCGCGGCGCCGCTCGCCGACGAGACGGGGCAGATCGTGGCGCAGCTGGCGGTGACCCACGACATCACCGAGCGAAAGCGCGAGCAGGCGGAGCTCACCGCCTACCGCGAGCGCCTCGAGGCCCTCGTCGTCGAACGGACGCGGGAGCTCGAGACGTCGCGGGAAGACGCGCGGCGCAACGAGCAGCTCGCGGCGCTCGGCACGCTCTCCGCCGGATTGGCCCACGAGCTGAACAATCCGCTCGGCACGATCCTGATGGGCGCCGAGATGGCCGCGATGGCCACGGACGACGCTTCCCGCGACGAGGCCCTCGCCGGAATCCGGCTGGACGTCGAGCGATGCAGCCACATCGTGAAGAGCATGCTGCGCTTCGGCCGGAACGAACCCTCGGAGAAGGGCCCCGTCTCGCTGAACGACGTCGTCCGCCGCGCCCGAGACGATGCGCGCAAGGTCGCGGGACCGGACTCGATCTCCGTCGAGGTCAGCCTCGACGGCTCGCTCCCGCTGATCGACGGGAACGCCACCGAGCTCGCGCAAGTCCTGATCAACCTGATCCAGAACGCCGCGAACGCGAGCGCCTCGGGCGACCGGATCGAGATCGAGACCCGGTGCGTCCGGGACGGCGCGCGCGCCGAGGTGACCTGCTCGGTCCTCGACTTCGGCTGCGGCATGTCGCGGGACGTCCTCGCCCGCGCGCGCGACCCCTTCTACACGACGCGCCTGCAGTCCGGTGGCACGGGCCTCGGGCTCTCCGTCTCCCACGGAATCGTGAGCGACCACGGCGGGCGGCTCGCCCTCGAGAGCCGCGAGGGTCGGGGAACCCGCGCGACGGTGATCCTGCCGGCGCGCTAGACCGGCGCCGCGCGCTCGACCGGAAACGTCGCAGCGAGGATCTCGGCCCGCTCGTCGCGACACGCTCGAGCGGCGTCGTAGAGCGAGAGCTGCCCCTCGGCCCGGATCAGATTGTGGTCCGCAGCGCGCGCGAACTGCTCGCGATCCCAGGCGAAGTAGGACTCCTCGAGCGCGTCGGTCGCATACCGGGTCGCCAGCTCGAGCGCGATCCGTTCCGTCGCATCGACGAGCGAGTCGCGCTCGGCGCGCTCGATCGGACGCCCGAAGCCCTCGACGAAACCGGCCAGCGACGCTGCGAAGACCTCGAGATCGAAGACGGCCTCGCGTTCGTCCTCGCCGCGCCGGTTGCACCACGAACGCCAGGCATCGCCCCATTCGTCCCGCAGCGGCGCCCGCATCAGCGTGTCGAAGTCGATCAGCGCGACGGCCTCGTCCCGCGCCGGCCCCACAGCCCCCGCGAAGAGCACGTTCGAGACCTTGAGGTCGGCATGGATCACGCGCGCCCGGGTGACCGGCGCGTCGCCGAGATGCGAGAGGCCCGCCTCGATCCGCTCGCGGAGGGCCGCCACGGCCGCGTGTCGATCGTGCTCGGCGTGCCGTGCGAGCGCGTCGACGAGCTGCCGGCGGTAGAGCGGCGTGTCGCGGAACGGAATTCCCATCGGCGCGAGCGGGGCCGCGAAGTCGTCGAGGGCGGCATGGAACCGGCCGACGAGCGTGCCCGCGGAGCGCGCCTGGGCGACGCCTTCGAGCCGGTCGAAGGTCACGCCGTCGAGGCGCGTCAGCAGACGCCAGCGCCCGCCCTCGCCCAGGTCGAGACACGGGCCACCGAAGCGCGTCTCGACCAGCCGGAAGGTCGCGAAGCCCCGCGCCGCGAGATGCCGGGTGACGGCGGCGATGTTGTCGTGGATCTCCGGCGCGAAGACGTCGCTCACGCGCTGCAGCACGAAGCGCTCGCCGGCCTGCGTGTTCAGCCGCAGCGTCCGGTGCAGCAGCCCCGACGCCCCCGGCTCGACCTCGAATCCGGCGTCCAGGACGGACCAGGCCTGCCGGACTGCTTCCGGCGGGCCGTCCGCCGCCGTCCTCAAAGGCCGGCCTCCGCCCGCAGCGTCTTCGCCCGCTCGTCCGGCCCGTCGTGCTTCCAGCCCGGCGCATCGAAGAAGTAGCGAAGCGCGCGGCCGAGACTGCCCGCGCGGAGCATGTCGCGGGCGAGCTCGACGTGTCCGTGCACGAGGACGGTCCAGGGGTTCGTCGTCCCGAGGTTCTTCGTGAGGCCGTAGACGACGGGCTCCTCGTCGAGCTCGGCGCTGAAGGTCCCGAAGAGCTTGTCCCACACGATCAGCACGCCCGCGTGGTTGCGGTCGAGGTAGCGCGTGTTGGAAGCGTGGTGGACGCGATGGTGGGACGGCGTATTGAAGACGGCCTCGTACCACGCGGGCAGGCGTCGGATGGCTTCGGTGTGCGTCCAGAATTGATAGGTCAGATTCACGCCCATCATCAGCAGGATCATCGCGGGGTCGAAGCCGAGGGCGGCGATCCACAGCCAGAAGATCGGCTTGTACACCCGCTCCACGACCCCCTGGCGAAGCGCAGTGCCGTAGTTCATGAACTCCGACGAGTGGTGGTTCACGTGTCCGGCCCAGAAGAAGCGGACCTCGTGGTTCATGCGGTGGAACCAGTAGTAGGTGAAGTCGTCCAGGAAGAAGAGGACGACCCACGCCCAGGGCTGGCGGCCGACGACGTCGCGGAGCGGACTCCACTCGTGGAGCTCGAACATCACCACGATCAGCAGCGTCTTCGGGACGACCTCGATCACGACCGAGCCGAGCAGCATGCATTGGGACGCCAGGAAATCCCGGCCCTCGTAGAGCCCGCGACGGGTCCGGGCCGACCAGACCGCCTCGAGCACGACCGCCGCGAAGAAGACCGGCAGCACGTACTGGATCAGCTTGTCGTCCAGCAGGGTCTGGAGGGCGTGCTCGGTTCGGGGCGTCATGGCGGCGGGATGATGCCCCGACGCAGCGAGCGCGGCCAATCCCGCGTCAGCGCGTCTTGTGGATCACGTTCTCCGCGAACCAGTTGATCTGGCCGATCTTCTCTTCGAGGGTCTGGGTGTCCGGCGTGCCGTCGTAGGGGTTCCGGAAGGCGAAGATCGCCTCGGTCACGCCGAGGTCTTCGAGACGCTTCACGCCGTCGACGCTGAACGCCTCGGCCCCCATCGACTGGTATTCGAAGGGCTCGTTCTCACGCCCGTACTCCTTCCGGTAGCCGTCGATCTCGTGGACCATCGCCGCGAGGTCCTCGTAGGAGCCGCCCGCGTGGATGAAGCCGTCCGCGACCCGCGCGGCGCGCCGCAGCGCCGGCTTCGCGTGCCCGCCGATGAGGATCGGCACCTTCACCTTCGGGACGGGCGTGACCTGCATCGACTCGATCTGGAAGATCTCGCCGTCGTATCCGAAGAACTCGCCCGACAGCAGTCCGCGCAGGATGTCGAGCATCTCGTCGAGCCGCTTGCCCCGCTTCTCCCAGGGAATCTGGCAGGCCGCAAAGTCGTCGGGCCAGGGGCTGATCCCGACGCCGAAGGTTAAGCGTCCGGGGAAGAGCTGCCCGAGGGATGCGAGCTGCTTGGCGACCACGACCGGCTGGCGGATGGCCAGCTTGTAGACGGAGGTCGAGAAACAGAGGCGCTCGGTGACGGCGGCCATCGCCGGCACGATCACGAAGGGCTCGAGGAACGGAACGCCCTCGAGGAACTCGCGGTCGCCGGTCCCGTTGTAGGGGTACTTGCTGTCCGACACCTCCGGATAGCAGATGCTGTCCGGAAGCGTGAAGGTGTCGACGCCGGCCGCCTCGCACGCGAGCGCGAGCGGCAGATAGAAGTCGGGGTTGCACATGGTGGCGTGATAGGCGAAGCGCATGGAGTCTCCTCGGTCGCCCATCGAGGGCGCGGCTTCTCGACTCTAACCGCGCGACCGGAGCGTGGGGAGCCCCGGAAATCCGTTCCCCCGCCCGGCCCGAGACGCTTGTCGGCTCCGGGCAGGCCGCCCGCTGACCGCCGACGGGCCCGACACGACGATGGCCCCGGGGCGTTCTGCCCCGGGGCCACCTTTCGAGCGACAGGGCGCCGCCCGAGGTTCAGCGCGCGGCGAGGTCGGCGCGCGCCGGCTCGAGGTCGAAGCGGTCGAGCTGCATGACCTTCACCCAGGCGGCGACGAAGTCGTCGACGAACGCGCCCCGCGCGTCGTCCGAGGCGTAGGCCTCCGCCACGGCGCGCAGCTCGGCGTGCGAGCCGAACACCAGGTCGACCGGCGAAGCCGTCCAGCGCGTCGCCCCCGAAGCGCGGTCCCGCCCGACGTAGACCCCGTCGAACTCGCGCGACTTCTCCCAGACCGTGGCCATGTCCAGCAGGTTCACGAAGAAGTCGTTCGAGAGCGTGCCAGGCCGGTCCGTCAGGACGCCCGTCGAAGCGCCGCCCGTGTTCGCGTCCAGCGTCCGGAGACCGGCGAGCAGGACCGACATTTCGGGGACCGTGAGCGTCAGCTGATTCGCGCGTTCGACGAGGGCCGGAACCGGGGCGAGCAGACTGTCCGCCCCGTAGTAGTTCCGGAAGCCATCCGCCCGCGGCTCGAGCACCGCGAACGAAGCCGCGTCGGTCTGCGCCGGCGTCGCGTCCGTGCGTCCGGGCACGAAGGGCACCTCGACTTCGACGCCCGCCTCGCGCGCGGCCGCTTCGACCGCCGCGGCGCCGCCGAGCACGATCAGGTCCGCCAGCGAGACCCGCTTGCCGCCCTTCGCGCGGTCGTTGAACCGGCGCTGGATCTTCTCCAGCCGAGCGAGTGTCTTGGCGAGGCGGCGGGGATCGTTCGCCTCCCAGCTCGCCTGCGGCTCGAGGCGGATACGCGCGCCGTTCGCGCCGCCGCGCATGTCGGTGCCGCGGAAGCTCGACGCCGACGCCCAGGCCGTCCGGACGAGCTCGGGGATCCCGATACCCGAATCGAGGATCCGGGCCTTGAGGGTGGCCACGTCGCGCTCGTCGATCAGCGGATGGTCCACCTCGGGAACCGGGTCCTGCCAGAGGAGCGTCTCCGCCGGAAGATCCTTGCCGAGGTAGCGCGTGCGCGGGCCCATGTCGCGATGGGTCAGCTTGAACCAGGCGCGCGCGAAGGCGTCCGCGAACGCGTCCGGATCGTCCTTGAAGCGCCGCGAGATCTTCGCGTAGGCCGGATCTTCCTTGAGCGCGAGGTCGGTCGTGAACATGATCGGCGCATGACGCGTGTTCGGATCGTGCGCGTCCGGGACGAGGTACTTCGCCGACGCCTCCTTCGGAATCCACTGGGTCGCGCCGGCGGGGCTCTTGGTCTTCACCCACTCGAAGCCGTAGAGGTTGTCGAGGTACTGGGTGGTCCAGGCGATCGGGTTG
>JBCCZJ010000095.1:0-13216 GCA_039187915.1 Myxococcota bacterium | reverse complement strand
CTCCCGGCGCGTCAGAGCTGGACGCTCGTCGCCCTCTTCGCCTCGGCGACCCCGCTCGGCGGCCTGATCGGCGCGATCCTCGGCGAGCTCGCAGAGGGCCGACTCAGCGCGGGCCTGGAGGCGACCTTCCTCTCGGTCGCGAGCGGCACCTTCGTCTACGTCGCGACCTTCGACATCCTGCGCGACGAGTTCCCCGCGCCCGGCGGCCGCTTCGCGAAGTGGTGCGTCCTCTCGGCCGGCGTCGCCGCCATGAGCGCACTCGCCCTCTGGGCTTGACGCTTCGGCCGACGCCTTCGCCCCCGCGCCCCGAAGCGGGCCCTGCCTAGCGCGCCTTCGCCGATCCCCAGTAGTGGAACGCGGCGATCGGCGGCGTGCCGGGAAGCGCGATCGTGTCGAGGGCCTCGATCGCGAAACCCGCCTCCTCGATCAGCCGCGGCATCTCGCGATTGATGTGGCAGCCGCCGGCCATGCGCATCCACAGCGGGTTCCATCGATCCTGCCACTTGCGGAGCTTCGGATCCGGCGAGGCGCCGTGCTCCGCGAAGAGCAGCCGGCCGCCGGGCTTCAGGACGCGCTTCATCTGCGCGAGCGCCTTCGCGAAGTCCGGGATCGTGCAGAGCGTGAAGGTCAGCAGCACCGTGTCGGCGCTGTCGTCGTCGAGCGGAATCTCCTCGCCCGGCAGACCCAGCCACTCGACCGGAAAGGGGGCCGTCTCGAGGCGAGGCGCGGCCTTCTTGCGCATGCCCTCGGAGGGCTCGAGCCCCCAGACCATCTCGACCCTGTCGGGGTCGTAGAAAGGCAGATTGATCGCGGACCCCATGCCGACCTCGAGGATCCGACCGCGCGCCTCGGGGACGACCTTCTCGCGCTGCTTCAGGATCGGCGGCGTCGAGCACGCGGCGTCGAGCAGGCGAGGCAGGATCCGGTTCTCGTAGAAGCCCATGCGAACTCTCCTCGGGACGGGGACGGGGACGGGGACGGGGACGGGGGCGATGGAAGCAGAACCGAGGACGCCCTGCCCGACCGGCGGTCCGCCTCGGCGCGAGGCCCTGCGAGGGGGGCCGGGCTTGTGCGAGAGTCGGGCCGGGAGCCCGCCCACGGAGAGCAGATCGATGAGCGCCAGCGAACGACGATTGCGAAGGGGGCGACGGACCGCGCGTCTCGGCGCCGTGCTGCTGGCGGCGCTGCTCCTCGCGGCCTGCATCGCGACCCGACCGAATCGCCCCGAGAACCTCCCCGGCGACATCAACGAAGTCTTCCTCGACGCCGAGATGGACGTGGGGCGCTTCGTCGAGCGCTTCGAGGGCGAGTCCCGCGCCGTCTACGCCCAGCGCTTCGCGATCGTCGACGCCCTCGACCTGGCGCCCGGCGACGTCGTGGCCGACATCGGCGCCGGCACCGGCTTCTTCAGCTTCCTCTTCGCCGACGCGGTCGGGCGGACCGGGCGCGTCCAGGCCGTCGAGATCTCGCCCCGCTTCCTCGACCACCTGCGCGCCGAATCGGTGGCGCGCGGCCTCGAGAACCTCGCCGTCGTCGAAGGGACGACGGACTCCGTCGCGCTTCCGCACGGCGAGACGGACATGGCCTTCATCTGCGACGTCTACCATCATTTCGAGGCGCCGATGGATTCCCTCGCGAGCCTCCATGACGCGATCCGGCCCGGCGGCCAGCTCGTGTTGATCGAGTTCCACCGGATCGAAGGCGTGACGAACGAGTTCATCTTCGAACACGTGCGGGCCGGCCGCGACGTCTTCCAGGCCGAGATCGAGGCGGCCGGGTTCCGCTTCGAAGACGAGGTCGAGCTCGACGGGCTCGACGACAACTACATTCTGCGGTTCAGGCGACCCTGAGGCCCGATTCCCCACCGACCCCGAATCGCGCCTCCGCGGCGCGCCGAGGAGAATCCGATGTCCCTTCCGTATCAGTCCCGTCCCGAAGACCACGTCCTCACGGAGCTCGTCGACCACGTGCTCGTCGTGACGATCAACCGCCCCGAACGGATGAACTCGATCGGCGGAACGGTGCTCCAGGATCTCTCGCGCATCTTCCTCGCAGCCGAGCACGACGACAACGTGCGCGTGCTCGTTCTCACCGGCGCCGGTCGGGCGTTCTGTTCGGGCCTCGATCTGAAGGACGTCTCGAGCGGTGAAACGAACACGAGCGCCGTGGGTCCGGCGCGGATCAACGAGACCCCGCCCATGGTCATGCGTCGCATGGACACGCCGATCGTCTGCGCCCTGAACGGCGCCGCCGCGGGCTATGGCATGGACATGGCGCTCGGCTGCGACCTGATCATCGCCTCCGACAAGGCGCGCTTCGTCCCGCCGATCCGTCGCGGCGCCGTGCCCGAGAGTGGCGGGACCTGGCTGCTCCCGCGCCTCGTCGGATGGCACAAGGCGAGCGAGATCGTGATGCTCGGCCGGATCCTCGAGGCCCCCGACATCGAACGCCTCGGCCTCGCCAACCGCGTCGTTCCCCACGACGCGCTGATGGACGAAGCGATGGCGTGGGCCCAGGAGATGGCGCACAGCGCGCCGCTCGCGGTGCAGGCGGCCAAGCGGACGATGCGTCAGGGCCTCGACTCGACCTTCGAAGCGAACTCCCAGGCGGTCATGGCCGAGATCCTCCAGCTCTTCCGGACCGAGGACTTCAAGGAGGCGATCACCGCCTTCATGGAGAAGCGCGACCCGAAGTTCCAGGGCCGTTAGGCGAGCCCCGGATCGCGCGGCACCGGAGGGATTCCGCGCACGACGGAAACGCCCCGCCTTTCCTCCGAGGATTCGCGGACCGCTGCGCCCCCATCCTCAATCCCGCTCCCGAACCACCCGATTTCCCTTTTGAAATCGGAGATTCACGCTCGCGCCTGCGCGCAGATTGCGCGGCCGCTCTGGCGACGCGTGCGCGGATCCCCCTGACCGAAGGGCCAGTCGGATGCGGGCTCGCACAGAGAGGCGAGCGCTGCTCGCTCTCGCGTGCGCGCTCACCTGGACGACGATCGGACAGGGACGGGAGTCGACTTCGGAGGCGTCAGCGGAAGGCGCCTCCGTCTTCATCGTCGAGGAAGGCGCGCCGCCGGGCTTCGAGAACCTCGACGTGCCCCAACGCACCCTGATCGACGTGTCCTATGGCGGGCGCGACCTCCCGGTCGCGAGCGCGACCTACACGGACACGACGATCCGCTTCGACGATCCGGAAGCGATCGTGCGAGAGATCGAAGACCTGCTCTACCCGGAACGCGTCGTGGAAGCGCTGTCGGGTCGACTCGACGCGCACGTCGAGCGAGCGTGCCTCGAGCCCGGCGTGCCGGCGGGCTGCGGTCTGCTCGAGCCCGAAGAGGCCGGCGTGATCTTCGACGCGAATCGCTTCCACGTCGAGATCTTCGTGAACCGCAGCCTCCTCCGCCTCGCGAAGATCAACGAGGCCCAGCGCCTCCCCCCGCCCTCGGACGAGTGGACCGGCCTCGCGACCCTGGGCGGATCCCTCTCCGGCACCGCGGAGCGCGACACGAACTACAGCTTTCGCGCGTCGACCCTGCTCGCGAAGGGCCGGACCCATCTCGACTTCCAGAGCGACGTTCAGACCGGCGGCAACTACATCGTCGACCGGCTCACGCTCCACCACGACCGGGACGACTGGCAGTACTCCGCAGGGCTCTTCCGCTCGACGCCCTTCCGCGTGATCGGCGAGACCGAGCTCGTCGGCCTCCGCGCCCGCTCCTCGTTGAAGACGCGCACGCGCCTCTACCTCGATCGCGCCTACGGGAGCCGCCTGCGCGTCTTCCTCCAGCGGCGTTCGCTCGTCCAGGTCTTTCGAGACGGCCGCCTGCTCGTGGGCGGAATCTACGACGTCGGCAACCAGGAGCTCGATACCTCCGAGCTCCCGAGCGGCGCCTACGAAGTCGAGATCCGGATCCAGGACCCGGTCTCCGGCGAGCGTCGCGAGCGCCAGTTCTTCGCCAAGACCGACGACCTCCCGCCGCTCGGACAGATCCACTTCAACGTCGAAGCCGGTTTCCTGCGCGATCGCCGCGACCCTTCGGTTCCGCTCGACGTCTCCGGGGCTCCCCTCGTCCGCTTCAGCTCCGCCGTGCGGACGAGCAAACGGTTCGGGCTCGACTTCGACATGGCGCTGATCGACGAAGAGACGCTCTTCACCGCGGGCGCACTCTGGCTCGGCCGCCACACGATCGTCCGGGCGGGCCCGCTGGTCACGAGCCGGGGCGCCGCCGGCAGCGACTTCTTCGGGGCCTACGAGCGCGGCCCCTTCTTCGCGAACGCGAACCTGCGCGGTGTCTGGGGCGAGAGCGGCTCCCGCTTCCTTCGCATTCCCTCGGCCGACTTCACCTACTCGACCGCCTACACGTGGCGGAACGTGCGCTTCGCGATCCGCGGCGACGTGCGCGAGCGCGCGGTCGACCGCGAGCCGC
The DNA here is from genome assembly GCA_039187915.1 of Myxococcota bacterium. GTDB lineage: Bacteria > Myxococcota_A > UBA9160 > UBA9160 > UBA4427 > UBA4427. The sequence continues at coordinate 8,790 of JBCCZJ010000095.1, read as the reverse complement.
GCTTCTCGATCACGCCCTCCATCGGCATCCCGCTCCTGCGGCGGTCGCGCTTCCGCGGAGACCTCCGGATCGAGTACACCCACGGCGACCAGGGCAACGTCTTCTTCGCCCGGATCGACCTCGTCGAGTGGCTCGACGACTTCCAGTTCAGCCAATCCGCGACGGGCCGCTACGAGGACACCCGCGGCGGCCCCCGCGGCATCGCCGAAGCCGACCTCCGCGCACGCTGGCGGAGCCCCGCCACGCTGCCGGCGGACGTGCAGACCGATCTCCGTCTCACGCGACGCCGCGATCGCACGGCCGCGGGCGTCAACGCCGACGTCCGGACCCATCGCGGCGCGGCCAACGGCTTCGTCGAGTACAGCGTCTACGACCGGAACCGGAAGCCCGAGACCTTCTACGGCACCCAGTTCAGCATCGGCGTGGTCGGCGACCGCGAGGGCGTCGACGCGCTCGGCGATTCGGCCGGAACGAGCGCGATTCTGGTGGAGGTCGGCGGCGACTACGAAGGCGGCGTGTTCGAGGTCTTCGTCGACGAAGGGCGGGTCGCGAACGCGCGGGTCGGTCAACCGACCCTCGTCCCGCTGCCGCCCTACGCGGAGTATCGCGTCCGCATCGCCTCGACCGGTGGACAGTCCGTCACCTACGACTCGAAGGCGCGCCGAGTCGTGCTCTATCCGGGCACGAGCGCGCGGCTGCGCTGGGAGATCCAGCGCGTCTTCGTGCTGATCGCGGCGGTCGTCTGGCCGGACGGCACGCCCGTCGCCAACGGCGTCGCCTACGGCGGAGTCGAGATCGCGACGACCGACGAGAGCGGCTTCCTGCAGGCGGACGTCGCAGGGGCCGGCCGCCTGCGGATCGAGGATCCCGTGCGGGGCGAGACCTGCTGGATCGACATCCCCGAGAACCCGGCCAAGGACGACTTCGTCGTCCTCGACGAGATTCTCTGTCTGCCTCCGGAGGCCCTCGCGTCGGCGCCCGCGCCCCCGGACCCCGGACTGGCCGCGGCGGCTAGTGGACGCTGACGCGATTCTCGCTCTTGTAGGACTCGTAGACCCGGACCGGACCGTTCGTCGGGAGATCGACGTCCCAGACCTCGCCCGCGTAGAGCCGGTTGCCGGGCAGCTCCTCGCAGGCCTCGCCTTCGCCCGGGGCGAGCGGCCCCGCCGCGCAGGCCTCGAGCTTCCTGAGCAGGACGCTCGAGCGGCCCTCGTTGGCGAAGCGGAGCTTCTGCCCGTCGCGGTCGACCACGAGCTCCTGGCGCGCGTTCGGCGGCCGGATCAGGACGAGGACCTCGTAGCCGACCAGGACTTTGAAGGCGAGCTGCTGGGTCGTCGAGGTCGTGTTCTCCTTCGGCACGAACGCCACGCGGTACACCAGGTCCGCCTCGGTCGGGACCTCGCGCGCGACGAGACGGACGCGCTTGCGCTCGTCGGGCCCGATCGCGAGGCGCTTGGGGGCGGCCAGCAGGCCGGCCTCGCGCGGATCGTCGAGCACCTCGCGCTTCGTCTCGTCACCGGCCGGATCGATCACCCGCTGGGCCTCGACCTCGACGAAGAGCGTCTCGGTCCCGTTGTTCCAGACCTCGACGTCGTGACGCATCGGCCCGGGCGCCTGCAGGTCGACGATGATGTCCGAAAGGATCATGTCGGCGGCGGCGGGTGCCGCGAGGAGCGCCAGCGCGAAGCCCGCGGATCCGCACAGCGCTGCGATCGATCGAGTCATGCCACTTCCCCCCAGTCGTGGATTCGGTCCGGCCCTTCGAGAGCCGGACCCCAAACTAGCGCACGCCCCGGGACACGAAGTCCCGAGGCGCGCGTGCGATCGAGCGAGTCGAGGACTCACTGCGGCGTGATGAGCACCGTCAGCGTATCTCCGTACGTGCCTTCCGGCGCGGCGGTCATCTGAGCGTTCGAGATGTTCACCTGCACCGTGGCCGGCGTCGCGCCACCGCAGTTGGTGGAGACCGCATCGCCGGTCAGGCCGGCCAGCGGCGTTCCGTTGGACGTCGACGTCAAACCGCCGACCCCGTCGTTCCACTGCACCGTGTAGTTGATGAAGTTCGTGCCGTCGGTCAGGCGAAAGGTCGTGCCCGAGCCGTTCGCGCTGGTCGCGGTCATCTGGTAGGTGCCCGTGCTCGTGTAGACACAAGCCGGGGAAGTCCCGACCGGCGCCGGGTCACCGACGGTCCACGGCGCGAGGACGATGTCCGTGAGGCCGGTGATCTGGGCGGTGTCGCCCTTGATGATCGAGATGTCGGTCGTACCGGTCGAGGTGAGGCCGAGCGTACCATCGGTCGCCGCCTGAGCCGTCGTGCTGAGCAGAAGGGCACCAAGGCCGACGAGACCGATCAACCACTGCCGAGAGAAAGTGCGTGCCATGACGTCTTGTTCTCCAATGTTTCCAGTTCGTTGTTCGTTCCAGTCGAAGGCCCGGCGTCCCGGGCCCTCAAGACTTCGTCCCCGGATCGAGCGAGCTAAAGGCTTTTCCCTACGCGCGGCTGCCGCTTTCGATCGGTGACGGGCAGCACGTCGCGCGAGGACCGCGACTCCCCTGGTGTTTTTCAAACTCTGCCGTTTTCGAAGGTTTTCACCCCCTTTTGCGGCCCCTCGCGATTCGTCCACTCGGAGCGGAACGCGCCGGTCGCGTGCATCGAATGGCGGGCCCGACGGGCTGATCTAAGCTCGGGCGCCGCCCATCCCCGGGCGCCCGCCATTCCACTCCGAAGGCCCTCCCCCGTGCGCTTCCGAAGCTCGCTCCTCACGCTCTGCTCGCTCGTCGTCGTTCTCGTGGCGCCCCTCGCGGCGATCGCGAAGGACGTCGGGTCGCGTTCGCTGATCCTCGCGACGACGACGAGCGTCCGCGATTCAGGACTCCTCGACGCCTTGCTCCCGGCGTTCACGGAGCAGAGCGGCATCGACGTCCGTGTGATCGCGGTCGGCACCGGCGCCGCGCTCCGCATGGGACGCGAAGGCAACGCCGACCTGCTGCTGACCCACGCCCCGACGGCCGAGCAGGCCCTGGTCGACGAGGGCATCGTCGTGCGACGCACGCCCTTCATGGAGAACTTCTTCGTGATCGCGGGCCCCGCCGACGACCCCGCCGGCATAGCCGACGCAGCATCGCCCGAGATCGCCCTCCAGCGGATCGCTTCGACCGGCGCCGGCTGGGTCAGCCGGGCCGACGACTCGGGCACGCACAAGCGGGAGAAGGCGCTCTTTCGCGCCGCGCGCCTCGACCCCGAGGCCGATCGAGAAGGCCTCGTCCGGACCGGCAGCGGCATGGGCCTCGCGCTGCAGGTAGCCGGCCAGCGCCGCACCTACGTGCTGAGTGACGTCGCGACGTTCCTCGCGTTCCGCGATCGAATCGACCTCGTCGCGCTCTCTCGGCCCGATCCCTCCCTCCGGAACGTCTACTCCGTCCTGCAGCTCGACGGCGATCGCTTCGCGCGGAGAATCCACACGAACGAAGCGATCGAACTCGAGCGCTATCTCGTCGACCCCGCGGTCCAGGAGACGATCGGCGGCTTCGGCGTCGAGCGGTTCGGGCGTGCGCTCTTCACCCCGCTCCACCCGGCAGCGGACGGGCGCTAGGCCGACCGATGGGCGCGGAGTGGCAGGCGGGGCCGGTCGCGGAGATCACGCTCCGCACGCTCTGGGTCTGCGGTGCGGCCCTGGTGCTCGCGCTGGGGGTGGGCGTCCCGATCGGCATCGTGCTCGGCACGCGGCGCTTCTTCTCGCGCGCGCTCGTCATCTCGTCGGTGAACGCCGGCATGGGCGCGCCGCCGGTCGTCATCGGACTCGTCGGCGCGATCCTGCTCGCCCGAAGCGGCCCCTTCGGCGCGTGGAACCTCCTCTACACGCCCTGGGCCATGATCGTGACGTCGACCGCGATCGCGCTGCCGCTCGTGATCGGGCTGACGCTCGCGGCGGTCGGCTCCCTCGACGAGGAGTGGGACCTGCAGGTACGCACCCTCGGACTGTCCCGCGGCTGGAGGATCTGGCTTCTGCTCCGGGAGATCCGGCTGGGCCTGCTCGCCGCCGTGATCGCGGCCCTGGGCGGCATCCTCTCCGAGGTCGGCGCCGTCAACATGGTCGGCGGGAACATCGCCGGAGAGACCCGGGTCCTGACGACCGCGATCATGATGCATACGAGCATGGGCGAGTTCGAGATCGCCCTCGATCTGGCGGGCGTGCTCGTCGGTCTGATGCTCGCGATCGCGCTGCTGCTCACGTGGCTCCAGCTCTCGGGGCGTGCTCGATGAGCGCCGTGCTCTCGGCACGCGACCTCGTCTGCGTGCGCGGTCGCGGACGGAGCCGCTTCGAGCTCCGCGTCGACGCGCTCGATCTGCTGGCCGGCGAGGTCCTCGTCCTGCTCGGCCCGAACGGGGCGGGCAAGAGCACGCTCTTGCGCGCGCTCGCCGGGCTCGATCGAAGCGTGCGCCCCGGCGCGGTCGCCGGCGCGGGCGGGCCGGTGACGCTCGTCTTCCAGCGCCCGACCGCCCTCTCCGGCACGGTCGCCGGCAACGTCCGCGCCGCGCTGCTCGGCAAGGGCGTGCCCGAGCCCGAGCGAAGCGAGCGGATCCAGCGAGCCCTCGCCCGCTTCGCCATCGAGGCGCTCGCCGAGCACGACGCCCGCACCCTGTCCGGCGGCGAGCTCCGCCGACTCGCGCTCGCCCGCGCCTTCGTCCTCGAGCCCTCGGTCCTGCTGCTCGACGAGCCCTTCGACGATCTCGACGCGGAGGGCCAGCGCCTCCTCTCACTGGATCTGCAGCAGGCGATCGCCGAGACGGGCGTCGCCGTCGCGATGGTCACCCACGATCTACGCCGGGCCCTGCTCCTCGCGGACCGCATCGCCGTCCTCGCGGACGGCCGACTGGCCCAGCACGGCGAGCGCGACGCGGTCCTTCACCGGCCCGACACGCCCGGGATCGCGCGCATCGTGGGCATGATCAACGTGGCGGACGGGCGCGTCGCTCGTCGCGTCGACGGCATCGCGTGGATCGAGCTCGAGCCCGGGTTCGAGGTCCCGACCGCGGCGGCGCTCGAACCCGGTCGCGGGGCCTGGATCGGGATCCGCCCCGAGCACCTGAAGCTCGACGTCGGCCGCGGGGACGGCGAGCCGATCGGCCAGGCCATCGTCGAGAGTCTGCTCTCGGACGGCCTCGCCACGGTCGTCACGCTGCGCGTCCGGGACCGCCTCTTCACGACGCACCTCCTGTCCGGACGCGGCCTCGCGCGGCGTCTCCAGGCGGGCGATGCCGTCGGCCTCGCCGTGCGGCCCGACCAGGTCCACGCTCGCCCGCTGACCTGAGCCGCTCCAGGCGACCGATCCGTCGCCGGACGCGTTCGCGCCGCGCGCGCGTGACGCGGAATCCGCCGGCCACGATGCGCGCCGAGCGCGCCTTGCTGCGCCCCGCTTGCGTGTGACGACGCACACGAAGCGCAACTCGCGCGCAGGCCCGCGCGGGCTCGGTCTTTTCCCTCATGCGGCTCGGGGGCGTTCCCGATCACCCCCGATGCACGGCTGCGACCTCGACCCGAGGCCTCGACGGCCGGTAATCGCAACGTGTCCTCAGCGAGGAACGAGGGAAGCCATGGCGATCGCACCGATGAATCAGAACGACACCCCCGAGTCCCCGGAACAGCGCCTCCAGCGTCGTCGCGCGCGCCGATGGAAGCGCCGCGCCCGGATCGCGGGTCCCTTCCTCGGCCTTCCGCTGCTGCTGGGCACCCTGGCCTTGTCCGTCGACCTGATCACCTACTCGCCGGCCCCGCCGCGCGAGAAGCTCACGGACCGCCCGCTTCCGCAGGTCGCCAAGCCCGCGGCCGCCGTGCGCGTTCCCATGCCGAGTACCGTCATGTCCGGCGCCGCGCCGGTCGTCGCGCCGGAGGTCCCGGCCCGGCGGCTCGACCTCGACCTCGGACTCGACCTCGAGGACGACGCGCCGGACGTCGCGCCGAAGCCGCCCTACGCCCTTCGCACGCGCTGACCCCGCGCCGACCCCGACGCGACGTCGTTCCGGGTTCAGTCCTCGGAGGACGACACGGCCGCCACGAGCGCCAGGTCGCCCTGCTTCACGCTGCCGACGTCGAATTTCTTCGCGGACGCGGCCATCCGGGTCAGCGCCGCTGCGATCGGCATGGCGGGCGCCGTCTCGCCCTTCTTGGCGCGATGGAATCGCACGGGATTGATCCGCGCGACGACGTAGGTCCGCAGGTAGGGGCTCTTGAAGCCGCGCTCCTGGAGACCGGTGATGATCCGGCCGACCTCAGCGTTGATCTCCTCGAGACGTGAGGCATAGCCCTCCCGCTCTTCGAGACTCTTGCGGAGCGTCTTCGTCGAGAAGCGGTCGACCTTCTTCAGGAAGGGATTGAAGGCGGCGCCGGCGAAGCGGCCCTGGCGCTCGTAGACGATGCCCAGCGTGAGCAGCTCGGCGGCCTCGAACTCGTTGACGAAGTCCGTCTCCTTGGCCCGCGGACGCGCTTCGGCCAGGGCACGCGCCATCCGGATCACCTCGAGGCTTCGATCCTTCAGGTTGTGCGCCTTCTCGGTGTTGAGCGCGAGGATCTTGAAGGACAACGCCTCGTCCGGAGAGATCAGCGCGGTGATCTGCTTGAGACCGAGGACCTTCGCGGCCGCGAGGCGATGGCGCCCGTTCGGTGTCCAGAGCCCCCCTTCGGCGCCCCGCACGACGATCAGCGGGTCGAGGAACGAACCACTCTCCTCGATCTTCGTGGCGAGCTTCTTCACGTGGGTCGGCGAGAGGTCGCGCTGGAAGGGCGTCGGCTCGACGGCCTTGAGGGGCAGGCTCGCCAGCAGGATCGGTCGTCCCGAGAAGGGCTCGCGATAGGCGCTGATCGGATGCCCGCCCGCGTCGCGGACTTCGTTCGCGAGCGCCGCGACCTCCGGCGCATCGAGCGGGAGCGCCACCTCCCCCGCCTCGAGCCCGCGCTTCGCCTTGCTCGGCGCGAGGCTCTTGGCGGAGGCCTTCTTTCGCGCCTTCTTCTTGGCGGCCTTCTTCTTCGCAGACTTCTTCGCCGCCTTGCGGGCGGACTTCTTCGCGGGAGCCATGGGCCGAGTCTAGCCAGCGGCGGATCGGGGGGCCGCCCCGACCCGCCGCCGCGAGACACCGCGAGGCCTATTGGATCGCGTACTGGACACCGACCGTGAAGACGTAGTCCGTCTCGAGTCCCGGCCCGTCGAGGTACTGGTAGGCCGGCACGCCGGCTTCGACGGCGAAGCGGAGACCCGAGAACGCGCCCTCGGGCACGATCAGGTTCACGCCCGCCAGGAAGTCGAGACGCTGGAACGCGCGTCGGCCCGGATCCTTGGTCGGGATCGTCGGCGCGGGCCCGACCGCCTGCGCACTGCCCCGGAAGTTGAGCGAGTGCTGCCACTCTGCACGCAGGCTGGTCGAGATCCAGCGGTTCCAATCGTAGGCGCCCCACGCGGTCAGGGCGTACTCGTTGCCCTGCCGATACTCGCCGTGGTTCTCGTTCAGGCGGATCTCACCGCGTCCCTGCGCGCCCCAGGCGATCTGCCCGTTGCGCCCGTTGTAGGTCAACCCGGGCAGGAAGTCGTAGGTCCCGGAGCCGATCTGCATGGGAAAGGGCAGCCTGACGCGCGCGCCGCCCATCGCGGGCGTGCGATCCTCGATCGTGATCGAGCCCGTCGGGAAGGAGAACATCACGTTCGCGTGCACCTTGTGCCGCGTGGTGCCGTCGCTGCCGCTGCCGTGCGCGTGCGCGCCGCTGCCGCCGCTCGACCACAGGTCGATCAAGCCTCCGGCCCGGACGTCGCCGACGCCTTCGGAGCGCGTGGTGAAGCGCACGTTCATGCCGGTGCGGTGCTCCATTTCGAGCTCGAAGTACGGGACCATGACCATCAACGTGAGGCGCTCGATCGGCGCGTACATGGCGCCGAACATGTGCATGTCCATGTCCATGCTGGTGGGCGTGACCATGAACTCGCCGAGGACCTTGTTGCCCGAGATGCGCTCGTCCTCGTCCCGCAGGCCGTCCATGCCCATGCGCATGTAACGGTAGGAGAACATCAGCTCGCCGGGAGCATGGGTGTGGTCGCCCATCACGCCGATCGGCGCATGGCCGGACGGGGCCCCGCCGGCCCAGGCGGGCGAGGTCGCGATCACCGCCAGACAGGCGAGCGCGAAGGCGAAGCGGCGACGGCCGCTCCATCGTTTCATCGATTCCATCTTCGATCCTTCATCCACGTGCACGCATGCGTGCACGCTGGCGCACCCGACGGACCCGGTCCGTCGAGCGCGGCGTTCGTTGGATCGCGCCGACTCGACGCGATGCTTCGCCCCGCCCGGCAGGGCGGGACGCCTCCACGCGCCCGGGGACCGGGCGCGTCGGGAACCCGAACGGGATCGCTAGATGGGGATCGGATCGTCGACGACGACGGGCGGCAGCAGCACGAGGCGCTCGGGCGCGCGCCCGTCTCGCACGACCTCGGCCGGCAGGGCCGCGACGTGGACCGCGGGAATCGTCGCGCCGAGGCGCGCGAGGCCGCCGCCGATGAACGCGCGCGTCTCGCTGCAGCCGCAGCGGCAGGCCGCCTTCAACAGCGCGCCGTCCCGCCGCGCCCCCGACCGCGCCGGCGAAGCGTGCGGATCGGAAGCGGCGTGCCCAACGTGGCCTCGCGCCGCATGCGAGGCGTGCGGGTCGGGACCGACCGCCGCATGCGAGGCGTGCGCCGTGGAATCATGCGAGATGTGCGCGGCGTGATCGTGCGAGGCGTGCGCGGCGTGATCGTGCGAGGCGTGCG
>JBCCZJ010000094.1:0-13223 GCA_039187915.1 Myxococcota bacterium | reverse complement strand
TGCCGATGGACCTCGAGGGCATCGACATCCGGCCCCTGCCCACCCTCGAAGGGGAAGGCGAGTTCTCCGAGGTCTTCCTCGAAGACGTCCGCATCCCCGTCTCGAACCTCGTCGGCAAGGAGAACGACGGCTGGCGCGTGACGAACGTGACCCTCCGCTTCGAGCGTGGCACGGCCTTCGCCAGCGACATGATCCAGCTCCAGGCCTTCGTCCAGCAGATGGTGGAGACCGCGAAGAAGATCACGAGCGACGGCGCCACCGCCTGGGAGGACAAGGCCCTGCGACGCGAGATCGGGCATCTCGCCGGCGAGCTCGAGAGCCTCTGGGCGATGGTCAAGCTGTCGGTCTGCGAGGCGAAGGAGACCGGCGTTCCCGGCGTCGGCGCCTCCGCGGTCAAGCTCTACTACACCGACATCTTCCAGCGGACGACGGAGCTCGCGGTCCGCCTGCTCGGACGCGCCGGCATCGCCCGCTCCGACGTGCTCGACCTGCCCGCGCAGTACTTTTTCGCCCGCCACTTCAACGCGATCTCGACGGCGATCGCAGCCGGCACGAGTCAGATCCAGAAGAACATCATCGGGGAGCGCATCCTCGGCCAGGTGAAGGAGCCCAAGCCGTACCCGGCCTAGGCTGCGCAGGACACGCACGATCATGGACTTCCAACCGACCGAAGATCAGAAGGCGCTCCGCGAAGGCATCCGCTCCTTCGTCGAGGGGCAGCTGCCCTTCGACCGCATCCCCGAGCTCGAAAAGGCCGGCGGCTTCGATCGCGACCTCTGGAACCAGGTCGCAGAGATGGGCGTGTTCGGTCTCCGCCTGCCCGAGGACGAGGGCGGCGTCGGCCTCGGCTTCTCGGACGCGGTCCTGGTCTTCGCCGAGCTCGGTCGCCGGCTGGTGCCGGGCCCACTCGTCTGGACCCACCTCGCGGCGGGACACATCGAAGGCGCCGCCTCGGGCGAAACGGTGGTCGGCGGCGTCGACCGGATGGGTCCGACGGACGATCCGGTGCTCGTCGAATACTTCGAGGCGCTCGACGTCCTGTTGGTCCTCCGGCCCGACGGTCTCCACCGCGTCGACCCGGCCGACTGCACTGCGAGCCCCGTCGAGGTGCCGCTCGACCCGCTCACCCCCGTCCATCTCGTGACGAACCTGCCGGAAGGCGGTCGGATCGGCGACGCGGACGACGCTGCGCGCCTGCGCCTCGAGGGCGCGGCGATCGTGTCCGGCCTCCAGCTCGGGCTGGCCGAAGGCGCGCTCCAGCTCGCGAACGACTACGCCAAGGATCGCCAGCAGTTCGGTCGACCGATCGGCAGCTTCCAGGCGGTCAAACACATGCTCGCCGAAATGTTCGTGAAGCAGGAGGCGGCGCGCGCCGGCGCCTACAACGCGGGCGCGACGCTCGACGCGCCCGAGGTCGCGGACGTCCAGCGCGCGGTTTCGTCCGCGAAGCTGACCGCCGGCGAGAGCGCGATCCGGAACGCCCGGACCGGGATCCAGGTCCACGGCGGGATGGGCTTCACATGGGAAGTGATGGCCCACTACTACCTCAAGCGCGCCTGGGTCTGCGAGAACACGTTCGGCACGCAGGACGAGCATGCCGAGAAGATCGCCGCGATCCTCGACGCGGCGAACTAGCCTACTCATCCCGCCGCGCGGACGCGGCTTCGGGCCCCGGCCCGATCGGAGTCACGATGATCGGAATCACTTCGTACGGCGCGTACGTCCCGCGTACGCGCCTGCCTTTCTCCGTGATCGGCGGCCGGCCGCCCAAGGAGGGCGGCCCGGAGCGGTCGGTCGCGTGGAACGACGAGGACGCGATCACGCAGGGCGTGACCGCTGCGATCCACTGCCTCGAGGGCGTCGACCGAAGCCAGATCGACCTGCTCTTCTTCGCATCGACGACCCTTCCCTTCCAGGAAAAGCAGGCCGCGGCGCTCGCCGCGCGGGTGCTCGACCTGGGGCGGACCGTCCAGACCGCGGATCACACGGGCTCCACCCGGGCCGGGACGGCCGCGCTCCGCGCTGCGACCGACGCCGTGAAGGCAGGCTCGGCGCGCTGCGCGCTCGTGATCGCGAGCGACGCCCGGATGGCGGCGCCGAAGAGCGGCATGGAGGCGAATTTCGGAGACGGCGCCGCCGCCTTCCTCGTGACCGACGGCGACGCGATCGCGACGATCGACGACTTCCACGCGGTGACCGACGAGGTGACCGACGTCTGGCGCCCCAGCGGACACGAATTCACGCACACCTGGGAAGACCGCTTCGTGATCCAGGAGTCGTACACACCGAACATGGCCACCGCGGTCTCGGGCTTCCTCGAGAAGACCCAGACGGCGATCGCCGACTACGATCGCGTCGCGTTCTACGGGCCGGACGCGCGCAGCCACGGCGGGGCGATCAAGACCGCCGGCGTGGCCCCGGACGCGGTCCAGTCGCCGCTCTTCGGGCGCCTCGGCAACGCGGGTGCCGCCTTCGCGCCGCTCCAGTTGATCGCCGCCCTCGAGACCGCCGGCCCCGACGAGAAGATCCTCGTCGTCAACTTCGGCAACGGGGCGGACGTGACGTCGCTCCGGACGACGGGCCAGATCGAGAAGCTGTCACCCCGCCGCGGCGTCGAGTGGAACCTGGCCCGTCGACGCGTCGTGGCGAGCTATGACGACTACACGAAGGCCAAGGGCCTCGCGGCCACCGAGTGGGACGCCGGAACCAACCCAGGGCTCTCCGCCACGATCCTCTTCCGCGAGCGGGACGACGATCTCTCGCTGCTGGGTCAGCAGTGCAACGTGTGCGGCGCCATCCAGTTTCCGGCCCAGCGGATCTGCGAGACCTGCTTCGCGAAGGACGACTTCACGAAGGTCCGGCTCTCCGACCGGACGGGCAAGGTCGTCACCTACACCTTCGACTTCTTCTTCCCGACGCCGAATCCACCGACGGTCGTCACCGTGACCGACGTCGACGGCGCGAGGATCCATCTCCAGGTCGTCGAGATCGCTCCCGAGGACATGAAGATCGGCCAGGAGGTCGAATTCGTGTTCCGGCGGATCCACGAGTCCGGCGGCCGCCCGAACTACTACTGGAAGGGTATCCCGAAGCCCGAGTAGGCCGCCGGCCGCTCCCTTCCTCCTCTCACCCTTTCACCCTTTCACCCTCGTGCTCTCCCTCTCACGGGCGCCGCGCCCGGACCAAGGAATCGAATCATGGCGAACAAGGAATCGATCCGCGACAAGGTGTCGATCGTCGGTGTCGGCTGCTGCCAGTTCGGCGAGAACTGGGACAAGTCGCCCTCCGACATGATCGTCGACGCGGCCTACGAGGCGTACGCCGACGCGGGCATCGACTCTCCCCAGGAACAGATCGACGCGGTCTTCACCGGCTCGATCTATTCGAACAAGGGCCCCCACGAGTGCGGCGACGCGCTGAAGCTCTTCAACAAGCCGATCACCTTTGCGACGAACTACTGCGCGACGGGAACCGATCTGGTCCGTCTCGGTGTGATGTCGATCGCGGCCGGTCTCTACGACACGGTCCTCGTGGTCGGTTACGACAAGCCGAAGGATCGCGGCGTGTCGGGCCCCTCCGTCGTCGTCGATCGCGTGCGCGACCTGCCCCAGACGCCCGCCGGCTGGTTCTCCCTCGCCGCCGCGACCTACTTCGACAAGTTCGGCGCGAGCCGAGAGGACCTCGCGAAGATCGCGATCAAGAACCACGCGAACGGCTGCCTGGCCCCGAAGAGCTTCCTGAAGCGCCCGATCAGCGAGGACGACTACTTCAAGGCCCGGATCATCTCCTGGCCCTTCGGCCTCTACGACTCCGCCGCCCAGACCGACGGCGCAGCGGCCTGTGTGCTGACCCGGAGCGAGCTCGCGAGCTCCTTTTCAGGCGATCCGATCCTGGTGAAGGGCGTGACCGTCCGCGCCGGACCGAACCCCCAGAAGGACCCGGGCCACGACTTCCTGTCGTGGAAGCCCACGGCCTGGGCCCGCGACGACGTCTACGAGATGGCGGGGATCACCGACGCGCGACGCGAGATCGGTGTCGCCCAGGTTCACGACTGCTTCTCGCTCACGGAGCTCCTCACCTACGAGGATCTCGGATTCTGCGAGAAGGGCTCGGCCAAGGAGCACATCAGGGACGGCGCCTTCGAGCTCGGTGGCGACCTGCCGGTCAACACGGACGGCGGCCTCAAGACGTTCGGCCATCCGACGGGCGCGACCGGGGTCCGCATGGTCTACGAGAACGTGCTGCAGCTGCGCGGCCAGGCGGGCGAACGCCAGGTGCCGGGCGTTGACGGCAAGTTCGCCGTGTCCCACAACATCGGCGGTCACCCGACCGCCTGCGGCATCGCGGTCCTAGGGCGCCAGTAGGCCCGGACGCGCGCCCTACCCGAGTACGAGGAGCCGAACCCGATGGCCGATCTGCCGACCGACCAGGTCCCGTGGGACACGATGACGATCCCGTCCACCCTCGCGCGCGCCGCGCGGATGTGGCCGGACGTCTCCGCCCTCGAGGACGGAGACCAGACCTTCACGTTCCGCGAGCTCGAAGCCGCGGCGCAGGAGGCGTGCCGCGCGTTCATCGCCTCGGGCGTCGAGGTCGGCGACCGTGTCGCCATCTGGGCGCCCAACGGCTGGCGCTGGGAGATCGCGGCGCTCGGCCTGCAGAGCGCGGGCGCCGTCCTGGTCACGCTCAACACGCGCTTCAAGGCGAGCGAAGCGGCCTACGTCCTCGAGAAGAGCGGCGCGAAGCTGCTCTTCACGATGGGCGACTTCCTCGGCATGAACTACGCCGACGCCGTCGCCGCGGAGGACCTGCCGGCGCTCCAGGGCACGATCGTGATCGAGGGCGAGAGCAGGCACGCGGAGAGCTGGGACGCTTTCCTCGCGCGCGGCGAATCGGTCGACCCGACCGCGGCTCGCGAGCGCGCCGACTCGGTTTCACCGGACGACCTCTCCGACTTCATCTTCACGTCCGGCACGACGGGCAACCCGAAGGCCGTGATGACCGCCCACGGGCAGAACCTCAAGGTCTTCGACGTGTGGGGGCGCTGCGTCGGCCTGCAGCCGGGCGACCGCTACCTGATCATCATGCCCTTCTTCCACTCGTTCGGATACAAGAGCGGCTGGCTCGCCTGCATCATCCACGGCGCGACCGCCCTGCCCGAGCCGGTCTTCGACGTCGGGCCCGTCCTCGAACGCATCCAGCGCGAGAAGATCACGGTCATGCCGGGCTCGCCGACGATCTACCAGTCGATGCTCACCTTCCCGGAGCGAGCGAAATACGACACGTCCTCGCTCCGCCTCGCGGTCACCGGCGGCGCCGCGGTCCCCGTCGAGCTCGTCCACCGCATGCGCACCGAGCTCGGCTTCCGCGACGTGATCACCGCCTACGGCCTGACCGAGAGCTCGGGCACCGTCACGGCCTGCGAGCTCGGCGACGACGACGAGACGATCGCGACGACCTGCGGCAAGCCCATCCCCGACACGGAGACCAAGTGCGTGGACGCGGACGGCAAGGAGGTCCCGCCTGGCGAGCCCGGCGAGATCTGGACCCGCGGCTACCACGTGATGCGCGGCTACTGGGGCGACGAAGCCGAAACGGCGAAGGCCGTCGACGCCGAGGGCTGGCTCCATACCGGCGACATCGGCGTCTTCGACGAACGCGGCTACCTGCGGATCACCGACCGCATCAAGGACATGTTCATCATGGGCGGGTTCAACGTCTACCCGGCCGAGGTGGAGAACCTGCTCTTCCAGCACGAGGGGATCGCCGCCGCCGCCGTGATCGGTGTCCCCGACGAGCGCATGGGCGAGGTCGGCATGGCCTTCGTCGTCCCGACGCCGGACGCGCGCATCGAGAGCGATGCGCTCGTCGCCTGGAGCCGCGACCACATGGCCAATTACAAGGTCCCGCGATTCTTCGAGGTCGTCGACGCGCTTCCGGCCAACGCGTCCGGCAAGACGCTCAAGAACGAGCTGCGCGAGCGCGCGAAGTCGATCCTCGGCTAGGCCTTCGCGCGGGCGGCCCGACTCGCGCGCTGCCGACCGGAGCGGAAGGTCTATTCCGGCAAGGCGAACGCGATGATCGCGTCGCCCATGTCTCCGAGCGGGTTGCCCCCGGCCGCCATCACGACGAACTGCCGACCGTCCTGGCCCAGCCGATAAGTCATCGGCACCGCGTGTCCCGCGAAGGGCATGCGGTGTCGCCAGAGTTCGTCGCCCGTCAGGACGTCGAAGGCACGCATGTATTTGTCCGACGCGGCCCCCGTGAAGTACAGACCGCCATCCGTCGAGATCCCGCCGCCGAAGGCCGGCGCGCCGTAGCGATCTCCGAAGAGCCACCAGACCGGCCAGGGCGCGACCTCGCGCATCGTGCCGAGCGGCCGCGTCCAGAGGACGTCTCCGCTCTTCAGGTCGACGGCCGTGAGGCTCGCCCAGGGCGGCGGGTTGCAGGGGGCCCCGAGCGGCGAAGCCAGCAGGTAGCGATGGATCGCGTAGGGCGTGCCCTTCATGGGATAGAACTCGTCCGGGTAGACGAAATCCGCCGGGTCCAGCCGATCCGCCTCCGCGCGCGGGATCATGTGGTTCACGATCGCGAGGTGGATCTGATTGACGATCATGACGCCGGTCGACGGATCGATCGACACCCCGCCCCAGTTCATGCCGCCGGTCGTGTGCGGATACTGGATCGAACCCGACGTCACGGGCGGCGTGAAGATCCCGTTGTAGCGGTACTTCCCGATCTCGTTGCGACACATCCAGCGGTCGAGGGGCGTGAAGCCGAAGGCGTCGTCCGGCGACAGGTCCTGCGGATGCAATGGCGCCGGATGGGTCGGAAAGGGTTGTGTCGCGGAGAGCTTCTCTTCCGGGACACCGCCCTGGGGCGTGCGACGCTCTTCGACCGGGTACAGCGGCTCGCCGGTCTCGCGGTCGAGCAGGAAGACGTGGCCCATCTTCGTCGTCTGCAGCAGCCCCGGACGGCCACCGCCCACGCCGTCGATCTGAAAGAGCGTCGGCGGACTCGGCGTGTCGAAATCCCACACGTCGTTGTGAACGTACTGATAGTGCCAGACCACCTCGCCCGTCTCGGCGTCGAGGGCCACCGTCGAGCTGCCGTAATGATCGAGCCCGTCGCGCATCCCGCCGAAGAGGTCCGGCGACGGGTTCCCAGTCGGCACGAACACGAGGCCGCGCTCGGCATCGCCCGTCATGATCGACCAGATGTTCGGCGTCCCGCTCGCGAAGCGGCGCCCGGTCTCCGGGTCCGGCTCCGTGGGGTGGCCCGGCGGAACCGGGTCCCAGGCCCACTCGAGTTCGCCCGTTCTCGCGTCGAACGCGCGCACGACGCCCCCCGGCGCGTCGACGCGGACGTTGTCGGCGACGAGCGCACCGATCACGACCCGGTCCCGGATCACCTGCGGCGGCGACGTCGGGTGGTATTCCCAGGGCGGAGCGTCTCCGATCCCCTCGCGAAGCGCGACGCGACCGTTCTCGCCGAAGTCGGCGCAGGGCTCTCCCGAGTCGGCGTCGAGCGCGTGGAGTTCGGAGTCGGCGGTGCCGTAGAAGATTCGCTTGCGGCAGACCGTGCCTACGTCCGCGTCGCTGTCCTCCCAGTAGGACACCCCGCGACAGATCAAGGGATACGGCCCTTCCCCATGCCGCTCCTTGAACTCGGGATCGAAGGACCAGACTTCCTCGCCGGTTTCGGGGTCGAGCGCGAAGACGCGCATGAAGGGCGTGCAGTAGTAGAGAAGATCGTTCACGACGAGCGGCGTCGTCTGGAGCGCGGTGACCTTCGAGTAGCCCGAGGCGTCGAAGAAGTCGCCGCTGCGGTGGGTCCAGGCGACCTCGAGCTCGCCGACGTTCTCCGTCGTGATCTGGGTGAGCGGCGAGTGATGGTCCGCGCCGCGCGCGCCGCCCCAATGCCGCCATTCCGCGGTGGGGCCCGAAGTGTCGAGCTCCTCGCGCCCGCCGCCGCACCCGAAGGCGGAAAGAAGGAGAAGGAACGTCGCGCCCGCGAGCAACGACGCCCAGCGGGCGGACGAACGACGGACACGCGACTTCGGAATCGACAAGGCTCGAGCTCCCTCTCTTGGCCGCGATCGACGATACCGCCCCCCTTGTGGCGACACACCCCGCCATGGGAGAATCGAGCGCGCCCGAATCTTGCGGATGCGCTAGACCCTGCTCCGCCGACCCGGCGCGGCCACCCCGCCCCCACCCCGGAACGAATCCATGACGTACGACGACATCCTTCTCGACCTCGACGACGGCATCGCCACGATCACGATGAACCGGCCCGACAAGCTGAACGCGTACACGGCGGACATGGGCGAGGAGATCACCCACGCCTTCCGTGCGCTCCAGCGGGACGACGCCGTCCGCGCGATCGTCCTGACCGGGGCCGGCAAGGCCTTCTGCGCCGGCGTCGACCTCGAGCACCTGAAGGCCCACGAGGCGGGCCAGAGCAAATCGAAAGGCGTGCGGCTCGGTGAGGAGGACTTCCTCCGGAAGCTCCCGCTCGAGCTCACCGACTACCCGAAGCCCGTGATCGCGGCCATGAACGGCCACGCGGTCGGCGTCGGGATCACGATGGCGATGCCCTGCGACGTCCGGATCGCCGCGGACGACGCGAAGATCGGCTTCGTCTTCGGCAAGCTGGGCATCCTGCCTGGCCTCGGCTCGACCCATCTGCTGCCCCAGATCGTCGGAATGGCCAAGGCGCAGGAGCTGGTGCTGACGGCGAAGAAGATCCTCGGCCCGGAGGCGGAGCGGATCGGGCTCGTGAACCGCTCCGTGCCGAAAGAGGAGGTCCTCCCGACGGCCCAGGAGATGGCCCGCGAGATGGCGGAGATCGATCCGATCGTCCTGCGCCACGCGAAGGCGGCGCTCTATTTCGGCGGCGCCCACTCGATGGCCGAGGCCATGAAGAACGAGCAGAAGCAGAGTGCGGCCATGAAGGCCGAGCGTGCGCAGGCGAAGGCCGGCAAG
Organism: Myxococcota bacterium; assembly: GCA_039187915.1. Taxonomy (GTDB): domain Bacteria; phylum Myxococcota_A; class UBA9160; order UBA9160; family UBA4427; genus UBA4427. The sequence goes on along the minus strand of JBCCZJ010000094.1, from coordinate 4,236 downwards.
TGAGCGAAGACGCGGCCTCCTTCGAACTCCCGGAGAGCGACCGCTGGGCCCGTCATCTCGGCATCGAGTTGGTCGAGATCGCGCCCGGCCGCGTCCGGATGCGCCTCGAGTCGAGCGAGAAGCACCATCAGCCGATGGGCATCCTGCACGGCGGCGTCTGGGCCTCGATCGTCGAAACCGCGGCCAGCTACGGCGCGGGCTTCCTCGCTCGGACGAAGGGCGCGGTCGGCGTGGTCGGCGTCTCGAACCAGACCGACTTCCTGCGCAGCCACTCGGTCGGCCTGCTCGAGATCGAGGCCGAACCGCTGCACGCCGGCCGGCGGCAGCACGTCTGGGAGGTCCGGATCCACCGGCCCTCGGACGACGTCCTCGTCGCCCGAGGTCAGGTCCGCTTCCAGGTCCTCGACGAACTCCCCCGCGATCGCGACAGCGCGAACGCGCCCAAGCCGGCCTAGACCGGGCCGGCTCCGACCGAGCGAAGCCGCGCCCGACTCAGCGGTCGCCCATGGACGCGCCCTGATCGTCGTCTTCCCAGGGCATGAACGGAATCGGCCGACCAATCGCGCCCATGAAGTCGTCCATGAACTTGTACGTGATGCCCCAGAGCACGGGCGCGCGGGGATCCTCGAGGAGGCGGATCGTCGGCATCGAAGACGTGCGGTCGAGATACGTGAAGTCGCGCATCTCCTGGCGCGTCGGGTCGTCGCTGTGGGAGAGCGGCGACCAGAAGGCCTCGCGGATCTCGTAGTTGGGCGTGAGCGGCGGGTCGCCCTCGATCGCGTACACGTAGGCGGAGACGCGGATCGACTCCGCGTGCCCGAGCACGTCGCTGATCCGACCGATCGGCCGACCGATCGAAAGGTCGAGCGCGAGCTCCTCCATCGTCTCCCGCACCGCGGCCGCGCGGCCGTCGGCGTCCGTGGGATCGATCCGGCCGCCCGGAAACGCGAGGTCGCCGGACCACGGATCGCCATCGTGTTCCGCCCGCCGGATGAAGAGCGCTTCGAGATCGTCGCCGGTTTCGCGCAGGACGAGCGCGACCGCGGCCTCCATCTTCGCCGGATTCGGATCGAACCAGGGCGAAGACGCCGCGAGGCGGGCTTCGACGTCGGCGAGCGTGCGAGCCAAGGAACCCTCTCCCTAGATATTGCGGCCCCGGTCGGCCCAGTACTTGTCGCGCAGCCGCCGGATATAGAGCTTCCCGCTCGGATGACGCGGGAGCTCGTCCTCGAAGTCGATCGACCGCGGAATCTTGTACCCCGCGAGATGTTCGCGCGCGAAGGCGAGGACCTCCTCTGCCAGCGCCTCGCTCGCTTCGAACCCCTCGCGCAGCTCGATCGCCGCCTTGACCTGCTCGCCCCACTCGTCGTCGGGAATCCCGAACACGCCGGCATCTTCGACCGCCGGATGCTCCTGGAGGACCTGTTCGATCTCCATCGGGTAGATGTTCACGCCCCCCGAGATGATCATGTTCGACTTGCGGTCCGCGAGATGGACGTAGCCCGCGTCGTCGAGGAAGCCGACGTCGCCGATCGTGAAGACGCCGGGCTCGAGATAGGCCGACGCCGTCTTCTCCTCGTCGCCGTGATACTCGAAGGGACGCTCCGAGGACCGGTTGCGGCAGTAGAGATCACCGACCTCGCCTGCCGGAAGCCGCTTGCCCGCTTCGTCGACCGCGAAGATCTCGAAGTTCGGCAGCGCGCGTCCGACGGTCCCCGGATGGGCGAGCCAGTCCTCGGAATCGATCAGCGTGTTGACCCCGCCCTCGGTGCCGCCCCAGTACTCGCGCAGGATCGGGCCCCACCACTCGATCATGCGCCGCTTCACCGGCTCCGAGATCGGCGCCGCGCCGTGGAGTGCGACCCGGAGCTTCGGAGCGTCGAAGGCCGCGCGCTCCGGGTCCGAAAGGCGGAGCAGTCGCACGAACATCGTCGGCACGAGATGCACGTGCGCGACCTCGCGCGCCATGATCCAGTCGAGACAGGCGGATTCGTCCCAGCGCTTCATGATGTGGATGGGCGCGCCGTTCGCGTTGTCGTAGATCGCGAACATGAGCGGCGCCGCGTGGTACATCGGTCCCGTGATCAGATGCGGCCCGGAGCCGTCGAGGCCGACCGGGGCGCCGATCCTGCCGAGACCGCGGAGCGCCTCGCCGACGGTCGGCGGCGCCGCCCGCTTCACGCCCTTCGGTCGACCGGTCGTGCCGCTCGTGTAGATCATGTTGCCGCCGCCGGGCGCGTCGAGATCGATCGGCCCCGGCGTCACGTCGTCGAGGATCCGGTCGAGTTCGTCGCCGACCTCGATCACCCGCAGCGCCGGTCGCGTGGCAGCGATCCGCCGTGCCGCGTCCGCGTAGCGCGCGTCGGTGAAGAGCAGCCGCGCGCCCGAATCGTCGACGACGTACTCGATCTCCTCCTCGGCGAGATGCCAATTGATCGGCGTGACCCACTGGCTCGAGGCGATCCCGCCGAGGATCAGCTCCGCCGCCTCGAGGCAATTGCCCATCAGCAGCGAGTAGTGCTCGCGCGGCCCGAGGCCGGCGTCGTGCCGCAGGAAGCGGGCGAAACGGGTCACGCGCTCGGCGAGTTCGCCGAAGGTCCGCGTCCGGTCGCCCTCGTCGATCGCGACCTCGTCCCTGCGTTCCTGCGCCAGTTCCAGCAGCATGGCCTTCCTTCCCACGGGCGGGCCGATCCGGCCCGCGGCGCGCGAGTATAGGCTCCACGAAGCCCCCTCGTTGCGCATCGATTGCCGATACCTCAGGCCCTCTCCGAGGCACTGAGTTGCTAAGTTGGAGCCGTCATGCGCCTGTCCGCTCGAATCCTCGCCATCGCGTGTCTCAGCGCCGCGCTGCTCGCCTGCGCGAGCGGGCCGAACCTGCCGCGTCCGCCCGCCGTCTCGGCGGCCCCACCGGCGCCGAGCCTCGAGCGCGTCCCGGCGTGGGCGCTCGCCGATCCGAGCCGCGAGGCCGACGTCGAGATCGGCGTGGGCTCCGGGACGACCCTCGACGAAGCGACGCGCTACGCCCTCCAGGACGTCGCCTCGCGGCTGTCGGTCTCGATCGAAAGCGCCCTCACCGATCGCTACGAAGAGAGCGACGGCCGGACCGTCGAATCCCTCGAGCAGGTGATCGAGACCCGCGTCGCCGGCACCCGCTTCACCGGCTGGCGCCGCACCCGCTCCGCCGAACGCGACGGCACCTTCTGGGCCGAGGTCCGGATCGATCGCCGACGCCTCGCCGCCGAGACCCGATCCGAGCTGGTGCGCCTGGCCGACGAGATCGACGCCGAGATCGGCTCGGCCCGGGGCTCCGCCCTCCGGCGCCTGATCGCCCTCGAACACACGGCCATCGCCCGCGAACGCGTGGGCCATCTCGTATCGCTCGTCGACGTGCTCGAGCTCGACTTCGACCGGGGCGCCTGGGAAGCACGTCGCGCCGATTGGCGTTCGATCGACGAGACCGCCCGCCGCGCCCTCGTCTTCGAGGTCCGCGCCGACCCCGCCTCCCGGGAGGTCGCGAGCTGGATCGAGACGCGCCTCGTCGCGGATCGCCTGCGGACGCGCAACGGCGAGTGCCGCAGCCCCGATGCGATCTGCATCGACATCCGCTCGGAGATCACCGAGACCGACGTCGCCAGCCGGCACGTCGCGAAGATCCGATCCACCCTCGCCGTCCTCGAGCCCGGCGGCACCGTCGTCCGCGAGAGCGAACGGATCGGACGCGGCGCCTCGAAGTCGGACCCGGACCGGGCCCGGCGCAAGGCGCTCGACGACCTGCGCGACTCGCTGACCGCCTTCAGCGTGCTCGACGAAGCAGCCGGGCGTTAGGCGAAGGGACCGCCTAGCGCTCGGTCAGGATCTCTTCGCAGTCCGGTCCCGTCAGGCTCGACAGGAGCCCCTCCGAAAAGATCGGCCGCACGACGTCCCCGTCGAGGATCGTCTCGGACGCCTTCGACGGATCGATCGCGACCCAGGCCTGCTGCGCGCGTACCTGGTCGGTAACGGCGCCCTTCGCGATGACCCGCTCCTCGCGGGTCTCCTCGCCGGTCGGGCTCATGGAGCGTTGCTCTCGCCGGACCTCGACTTCGTCTCCGGGCTCGAGTCCCTGCCCCGAGCCGAGCGTGATGCGGTAGATGTGGCGGTCGGCGCCGGGCGCCTTGCGATGACCGACGGGCACGTTACGGAACCGCCACTTTTGGAAGCTCTGGCCCACCTTGGACGGCCTGGTGTTTGTATAGA
>JBCCZJ010000093.1:0-13238 GCA_039187915.1 Myxococcota bacterium | reverse complement strand
GGCGGTTGCGAAGCGCCCAAAGAAAAGCGGCGCCCGGTTCCTGCCGGTGGGCTGGAACGGGCGCCGCAGCATGCCTCAGCTCGCGATCGGCCACCATGCGGGATGGCCGGGCGAACCGGGCGGAGCCCACGGGCTCGGAGCAGTGGGCCGCGATCGCCGCCGGCAGCGCCGCGCGCGGCGTGCCTTCGGTCGTGACCACGCAGGTCTCGAGTTCACTGTGGGAGCAGTTCATGGTCGTCGGGCCGGCCAATCGGTGGAGACCGCTGTCGGCCGCGTCGGCGAGGGAGAGCTCGAACTGCTGATCGAGCTGGAGCTCGGCGTTCAGCGTGAACTCGCCGGGTTCGGTGTTGGGCGTCTCGGCGTGGGCGACGCTCGCGAGGCCGACGGCGAGCAGCGCGCCGAGGAAGATTCGTGACGTGAATCGCATGATGGGGGGCTCCTTTGGCAAGCCTTATCGGGTGCTCCATGGATTGCTTGAGGCGTTCTTCCAGCTGCTCTTGAATTTCGTCCGGGCGATCGGCAGTCGACGCGCAGCCTCCGCTTCTGCCGCAACGAGGCGGACTCCGGGCTCAGGTGAACGTGACGGCCATCCCGTGAGAACACCGAGGTGATTTCCACTTTCACCGGACTAGAATCGGAGGCGAGCGAGCGTGGCGCGCGCCTCACGCCCGGTTCCGAGGAGAGCGGAAATGCGACTCTGGGACGAAGGACGCGAGGGTCCTCGGGAGGAGGCACGCGCGGGGCTGGAGCGAACGCCCCGTCCGGCGTCGCCGCCCGGGGCGATCCCCGCGGCAGCGCCGGCGCAGCGCGCAGGCAGTTCCGAGTCGGTCGACCGCCTCGACATCCGCGCCCCCAGCGAACGAAAGGAGCCCAGCCGATGGCGACCCACCGACTGATCGTCTTCACCCAGCCGAGCGAGGGGAAGGAGGACGAGTACAACCGCTGGTACGACGAGGTGCATCTGCGCGATGTCCTCGCGACCGAGGGCTTCGTCGCGGCCCAGCGCTTCGCCCTCGCGGACGCGCAGATCGGCGATGCCGCGGAGAAGGCGCCGAATCGCTACCTCGCGATCTACGAGATCGAAGCGGAGTCGCTTCCGGCGGCCCTCGAGAAGCTGAACGCAGGCTCCGGGCGGATGGAGATCTCCGACGCGCTCGACATGAATTCGGCGACGGCGATCGCGTTCAGCGCGATCGGCGAGCGCCTGGAGGCGAACTGATGCAGGACTACGAAGACAAGGTCGCGGTCGTCACGGGCGGTGCGGGCGACATCGGCAGAGCGATCGCCAAGCAGCTCCTCGGCGACGGGGCGAAGGTCGTGATCTCCGACGTGGAGCAGGGCGCCCTCGACGCCGCCCTCGAGGAGCTCTCGCCCCTCGGCGAGGTGAGCGCGATCCGGACGGACGTGTCCGACCCCGCGGAGGTCGAATCCCTGGCGGAGCAGGTCTACGCCCGGCACGGCGTGGTCCATCTGCTCTTCAACAACGCGGGGGTCGGCGCCCCGTCGGTGAACGTGTGGGAGACCACGGTCAACGACTGGAAGTGGGTCCTCGGCGTGAACGTGATGGGCGTCGTCCATGGCATCCAGAGCTTCGTGCCGCGCATGATCGAAGGCGGCGAGCCGGGCCACGTGATCAACACCTCGAGCGGCGACGGCGGGATCGCGCCGATGGCCGGGCAGTCGGTCTACGCCTCGAGCAAGGCGAGCGTCTCGATCATCACAGAGTGCCTGGCGGCGCAGTTCAGCACGCAGCATCCGCAGCTCCAGGCGACGATCTTCTATCCCGCCGGCGGTGTGCTCGATACGGGCATCTGGAACTGCGCCCGCAATCGTCCCGACGAGTTCGCGCGCGAGAAGCCCTCGGGTCAGCCCGAGGATCTGATGGGCGCGTTCATGGCGCACGCCAGGGAGACCGGAATGGAGGTCCAGTTCCAGGATCTCGACGACCTCGCGAAGGCGCTCCTCGTCGATCTCAAGGCGGGCCGGTTCGTCGCGATGATCGGCGTCGAGGGGGCGGGGGAGACGCTCCGTACCCGCGCGGACAAGATCGGGAAGGGCGAGGCGCCCTTCGACGCGCACTCGTTGATCGCCTGAGGCGGACCCCCCGGCGCGCGCCCACAGCCGGCGGACCCCCGGCGAGTGCCCGCAGCCGGCGGACCCCCGGCGAGCGCCCGCAGCCGGCGGCCCCCCCGGCGAGCGCCCGCAGCCGGCGGATCAGAATCCCTTTCGCGACATCCAGTCCTGCACGAGTTCGACCGCTTCCCCGATCAGCTCGGGCTTCTGCATGTAGTAGTGGTCGGCGCCCTTCACGTCGTGGAGCTCCTTGTCGTCGTGGGCGACGGCGTCGAAGAGCCGCTGGGCATGGCTCGGCGTGCAGGCGAGATCGGCGGTGTTGTTGATCGCGAGGACGGGGCAGCTGATCCGGCTCGCGTTGCCGAGGCCGTCCGCGCGCGAGCGGTCGTAGCTCCATTGAGAGAGCCACGAGCGGAGCGTCGTGAAGCGGGCGAGGCCGACCGGGCCGTCGTTGACCGTCTTCGGGTCGCCGAGGTAGCAGGTGCCGGCGGGGCGATCGGAGGGATCGACCGCGGGATCGAGAAAGCAGGGCGCGGCCATCGTGCCGTGGACGCAGAACGCACGCTCGGGCGGCTTCGACGGGTCGGCCTTCAGCTCGGCCAGCGTCTCTTCGACCCAGGCGGTGATCCGGCGGTTGCGCGCGATCTGGGCCTCGGCGTAGCGCGCCAGGAATTCGGCGGAGTAGGGCGGCTGATTCGGATTCGCCGGATCGTACAGGTTGAGCGAGGGATCGCGCTCGAAGGGATCCGCTTCGTCCGTGACCGACGGGTCGATCCATTCGGTCAGCGTGTGCGATCGCGACAGGTGCGCGGCGAGGTACATGACGCCGTCCGCCGGGATCAGCTTCGCCGCGACGAGGTCCGCCGGGTCGCCTGCCGGCGTCTCGCGGATCGTCGGGTGCTCGGCCTGGTCCTGATAGAAGGTCGAGAGCGAGCCCCCGCCGGACCAGCCTCCCATCACGATCGTCTCGTAGCCCTTCTTCTCCTTGAGGTCGCGGATGCACGCCCCGAGGTCGAGCACGCACTTCTCGAGGATCAGCGCCGTGTCGTTCCCGCGATACCGCGGATTGCAGTAGACGACGTGGAGCCCGGCGTGGGCGAGCGCGTTCACGAGCGGCAGGAAGGCGCCGCCGCCGATCGGGTGGGAGAAGACGATGACGGTCTTCGAGTCGACGCCTTCCGGACGGAGCCGCATGCACTCCACGAACACCGCGCCCTCGTCTCCGCCGTAGACGTCCTTGATCGGGCTCGGATCGACGTGGAGAATGCCGTAGGGCTCGCGGACGATGTTCATTTGACGGGGGGCTCCGTGAAGCTCGTGGCGTCCCAGACCTGCTGATCGGTCATCTGCAGCATCTGCTCGTAGAGCGCCTTCGGATAGAGCATGTGCGGCTTGGCCGGATCGTAGGGCGGCTGCGGAAGCGGCTCGGCGGGGCGCTCGAAGGCGGCAGGCTTCGCCATCTGCTCGAGCATCTCCTGCGTGATGCCGACCTCGGCCGCGGCTTCGGCATCGATCCAGTGCTTCGGGTCGATCGCTTCGTCCGAGGTCGCGATCTCGAGGCTCAGCCCCTCCGGTCCCGCGAAATACATCGATCGGCACATGCCGTGGTCGATCGGGCCGAGCACGTTCACGCCGCGGCTGCGGATCCGGTCGCGCATCGCGAGCAGCTCGTCGTCGCTCTCGACCACGAGCGCGAGGTGCTGGAGCGTGCCCGGCGCCGAGGGCAGGCTGCCGCTGCCCGCGTGGGTCTTGCCGTACTCGATCTCGATGTCCGCGTTCGCCGGAAGCTGGACGAAGGAGATCTGGCATTGCGGCGAGCCCTCGAGGAAGGCGTGGATCCCGCCCGGCACGCCGTGCATCGGGAAGATCGCCACGAGGGGCATCCCGAGCACGTCCGAGAAGAACTCGATCTGGCCCTTCATGTCGGCCGTCGAGAAAGCGATGTGGTGGACGCCGCGCGCCTTGATCATGTCGGACTCCCGCTTGGGTGGGGCGGACGCGCGGCGCCTTCGCCGGCCGACCGCCGTCGGAAGGTCAGTCTCCCCAGAGCGACAGCACGTGTCCGTCGCTCGGGTCGAGATCGCCGTTCAGGACCTCGAGGTAGACGCGCTGGAGCGCCGCCTCGCCGGACTGGCGCTTGATGTCCATCCAGGTCTCGCTCCAGTCGGCGAAGTCGTGCCAGGCGGTCCCGAGCTTGCCTTGCAGGCCGCCCGGGCCCCAGTCCTGCGTCCGCTTCACGATCCGCGCGGGTGCGAAGAAGAACTCGGGCTCCGGGCCCTTCATCGTCTTCGGTCGGCCCCCCGCTTCCCAGTGGGTCGCGCCGACGGTGCAGGAGTACTTGAGTTCGTCCGCCAGCAGGTCGTGCACCCCGGCCACGACGCCCCCGTTTCCGGCCATGTCGACCATGACCGCGCCCTTCGCGTCGACGATCCCCGGGATGCGGTCGAGCTCGTCGTAGAGCACGACCTCGTCGTAGCAGCCGAGGCCCGCGACGAAGTCCTTGTTGCGCGCCGACGTCAAGCCGACGACCGGGCCACGGCCCCGCTTCGCGAGCAGGTGGCCCAGCGCGATCGAGGTCTTGCTCGACGCGCTGGTCACGATCGAGGTCTGCGCGCCGAAGAAGTCCTCGTCCGCGATCAGGTCCTCGCAGAGGAAGGACGTCATGAAGAGCCCGCGCAGCAGGATCATCTCGTCCGCGCGCGCCGCCTTGTAGAGCGCGTCGCCATCGGTCCAGGTATAGGAGCGGTAGACCGGCGCGTGCTCGGCGCGATGGGCGACGACGTCGACCATGCCGGCGCTGTTCTTCTCCGCGTCGATCACGAGGTGACGGGACATGGGGAAGAAGCCGAAGCACTCGCCGCCCTCCGGGATGTCCGCGTTGCGAGAGGCCGCGACCCGTCCGAAGCCCATCGCCGGGATCCGCCCCCAGCGGTCCGGGCCGGGAAAGAAGCCCCAGTAGTTGAGCATGTCTCCGGCGGCGGCGTACGAGATGTTGTTCGAGGTCAGCGCGAAGCGATCGATCTCGAACAGGACCTGGCCGTCCTTCAGATCGTCGATCGGCGCGCCGGGCGCGAAACGCGTCTCACGGAAGTCGTCGCGGTTCACCTGGAAGTCGATCGGGGACGAGTCGGCCATGACGGGGAGTTCCTTCTTCTTCGCTGTTCTTCGGTGTTGCGCGTCCGCGGCGCGGGGGTCAGCTCCAGAGCTTCTGGAGCGCTTCGGCGGTCGTGTGGGTCGTGATCCGGCCCAGGCTGTTCTGCAGGACCTGCGCGGCGTACTCCGGCGGATAACCCGTCGTGCAGTCGGTCACGAGAACGACATGGTAGCCGTGGTTGATGGCCTCGATCGTCATGCCGAGGATACCCACGTTCAGCGAGACCCCGGTCGCGATCACGGTCTCGATCCCCATCGAGCGCAGCGTCGGATCGAGCGTCGTGGCGTGGAAGGGCGACATGCCGTGGAGCCGCGCGGAGTCGAGGTCCGTCGCCGCGGGGCCGAGCTCGGGGATCACGTCGCTCGCGGGCTCGCCCATCACGAGGTAGTCGGGATCCTCGAGCATCGCGTTCACCATCGGAACGTTGCCGTAGGAGCCGCGGCGGTCCCGACGGAAGCCGGCTCGACAATGGACGACGGGCACGTCGCGTCGGCGCGCGGCCTCGAGCAGCCCGCCGAGGCGCGCCGGGATGCCCTCGCTCGCGACGAGGTCGGCGAGGGGGCGGATCGTGGCGAGGTCGCCGATCACGCCGCGCTGCATCTCCATCGTGAGGATCGCGGCTCTTCCGGGCGCGACGAGGTCTTCGAGGGCGGGCATGGGTCTTCTCCTTCGGCGGCCGCGGGCGCGGCCGGGCTAGTCCGGGGCGTTCGTGCGATCGCCGCTGGCGGGGCGATCGCCGAGGCCGACTTCCTTGCCGTCGACCTCCACGCGGATGCGGCGGAGCTTCAGGTGGGCGATGCGCCACTGGCCGTCCGCCTCTCGACGGTACTCCTCTTCGTACCAGCCGAGACCCCAGAGATGCTCCATGGGCGAGCCCGGCGGCCACCAGAGCATGTCTTCCATCGCCCAGGTGCCTTCGGCGGCGTCGGGGCCGGTGCGCGTGATGACGGGCGTATGGCCGTGATGGCACGTCTTCACGTCCGCCAGGATCGGAGGGAGGTAGTCCTTGAAGGCCTGGCGGCCGTGGATCAGCGGCGCGCCTTCCTCGGTGGTGTCGATGACCACGTCCTCCGTGAAGACGTCCGCCCATTCATCCCAGCGCTTCTGGTCCATCAGCTGGAAGTAGCGGGCCTTCAGCTGCTTGATCCGCTCGATCTCGACCAGGTCTTCGGGCGTCATCGTGCCTCCTCGCGTCGCGCGATTCTATCGCTCGCGCCGACCGCGGGTGGGCCGGAATCAGCGCAGCATCTGCCTATCCCGCGGGGATCCGAGCCCGCCGAAACGCGCCCGGACGCCGACCCGTTCGGGCTGGATATCGCCCTTTGCGTCCGGATTGCCGGGATTTGGGGTGGGGTAGGCCGCCTCGCCGACCGATGTTGAAATTGATATTGATTTTCATTTTCCGAGCCATAGAATTCGGGCTCGGTACCGAACCCCCCCACCCGAGGCCCGAACCCCGAATGCTCGTCTGCCACTGCCGAGGAGTCAGCGACCGCCAGATCCGGCGCGCCGTCAAGGAAGGCTGCACCTCCTTGCGCGCGGTGGGTCGGGAGACGGGGGCGGGCATGCGCTGCGGGGGCTGCCGATCGAACGTCGAGTCGATCGTGAACGAGACGCTGGCCGACGAGTTCACGAAGACCCGACCGGGCGAGACCCTGCTCGACGTTGCGATCCCCGTCGAGCGCTGATCGCCGAACGGCCTCGCACGAAGACTTCCTCGAAGGCGTCGCGGATCCCCGCGGCGCCTTCGCCGTCATGGGCTTCGCCTTCGTCGTTGCGGACGGCGCCTCGCGGGTTCGTCCCGAGGAACGCCGCCTAACGCGCTTCGGCTTCCCGGACCGCGAGCCAGGCGTGCAGGCTGCGCAGGCGGTCTGCGCCGCTCGACGCTGGGCGGCCCAGGGCGCGCAGCGCCGCTTCGACGAAGAGGTCCGCGGTCAGTCCGTAGACCTCGTCGTCCTCCCAGCGGATCGTCGGGTCGTAGTGGACGGTGTCCCCGAGCCGGATCGCCTTGCGCGACCACGCGTCGGATCGGAGCAGCCGGGTCATGCGCGGCGTGTGGACCGAGGCGACCTCGTCCGGGTTGGGGACGATCTCCGGTCGCGCTTCGAGCCAGCCGACGATCGGGACGAGCCGATGGCGGGACCCGCTCCAAGCGTCGTCGAGGCGGCCGAGGACCTCGATCGCATCGGCCGGGATCCCGACCTCCTCCTCCGTCTCGCGCAGCGCGCCCTCGACGAAGCGCTCGCCCGGTTCGAGCCGGCCGCCCGGGAAGGCCATCATGCCCGGATGACCGCGGAGCGTCGCCGCGCGCTTCGTCAGCAGGACCACGATCTCGTCGCCTTCGCGCCAGAAGGGCAACAGGACCGCCGATTGCGCGAAGTCGGAGGGGACGGCGTCCTCGGGAAACACCAGCGGTTCGTGCGCGGCGAGCGCGCGCAGCCCCATCTCGAAGCGGTCGGCATCGAAGGCCTCGGCCGCATCGCCGAAGGGATGCGCGCTCCGATCGAGCGGGTCGCTCAATCCGCCACGCCCGGCGGATACGCCGCGTGCTGCGGGAGATCGTCTTCGATCTCGTACCACGGCGCCTTCGAGGCGACGAAGATGTGGGCCTCGGGGCGGGCGCCCGGATCGTCGTCGAGGGTCCCGATCGCGATGAACTCGAAGGCTTCCGCGGCGCCGTGCCGGAAGAAGAGACTCGAGCCGCACTTCCGGCAGAAGCCCCGCTCGACGGGGTCGGAGGAGACGTACCAGGTGAGCGCGCCTTCCGGATCCGTCACGCGGACCCGCTCGCGCAGCACGCGTCCGTAGGTCGAGAAGGCCGCGCCGTGGGCGTGGCGGCACATCGAGCAATGGCAGTGATCGATCCCTTCGAGAGGGCCCTCGGTCTCGTATCGGATGGCTTCGCAGAGGCAGCTTCCACGGGGCATGGCGTCTTCCCTACTCGAATCCGAGCGCGGCCGTATCGACGACGTTGCGAAGAGCCTGGCCGTCCCGGAAGCGTTCGAGGTTGTCGATGAAGAGGTCGAATACGTCGTCCATGTAGCGATCGACGGCGACCGACGAATGGGCGGAGACGTACACGTTCGGCAGGTCCCAGAGCGGGTTCGAGGGCGACGGCGGCTCCGGGTCGAAGACGTCGAGGACGGCGGCGGCGAGCGGCTCGTCGCGCATCACCCGCGCGAGCTCGACCTCGTCGACGAGCGAGCCGCGCGACACGTTCACGAAGACCGCGTGACGGGGCATCGCCGCGAGCGCCGCGGCGTCGATCAGATGACGCGTCTCGGCGGTCGCGGGCGCCGACAGCACGACCGCGTCCGACCGGGAGAGGAGCGCATGGAGCGCGTCGGCGGGGAAGAGCTCGTCGACGTCCGGCGACGTGTCCCCGGGCTTCGCCGTCCGCTTGAGGCCGAGGGTGCGGCAGCCGAGGGCCCGGGCGCGTTTCGCGACCTCGCGACCGATCCCGCCGAGGCCCACGATTCCGATCGTCGAGCCGGCGAAGGTCCGGCCGTAGGTGCGCTCGAAGGCGTGCTGCTGCTGGTGGGCGTCGGCCTCCCGAAAGCGCTTCCAGACCTGCAGCAGGCGCCCGATCACCCATTCCGACATCGATCCCGCCGAGACGCCCGTGCAGTTCGTGAGGACGTGGCGCGCGAGGTCGAGGCCCGCCGTCTCGAACTGCTCGACGCCGGCGCCGCAGCCGTGGACCCAGCGCAGCGAGGGCATCCGCTCGGCCAATCGGTCCGGCGTGTGCAGCGTCGTCAGCACCTGGCAGGCCGCGAGCGCCGCTTCGCGCTCGGCCGCGACGCCCGTCGCCCAGGGCGGCGGCTCGGCGTAGGGGCGCTCCGCGCTCTCGGTCGCCCATCCGGCGTTCGCGTCGATCGGGAGGACGACGGGCTCGATGCCGCCGAGGGCCTCGAGACGCTCGAGGTAGTGCGTCGCATGAAAAGGCGGGAAGCCGAGACAGACGCGCAGGGTTTCGGTCATGGGCTCCTCGAGCAGGGGGATGCGGACCGTGTCCGCCCGGCGAGTGTCGCCCGAAGGCGGCGGCCCTTCAAATCGCGGTGGCGCGCGCGATCCGACCGGGGCAAGTCCGCGCGGAGGCAGGGGAACTCCGGTGTCGGGGAAAGCCCCAATCGACAGCGGGCGGGCTTCGGGGGAGGCTCGGTCTTCGTCACTCGGGGGAGAGGCTCCGGTGCGCACGGCGTGCGCGCCGATCGAGGGGGGAAGCATGGGGAAGACCTGCGCGTGGTGCGGCCGCGTCCTGCAGACGATGTCCGGGCCGCCGGCGCCCGCGCCGAGCCAGGCGCTCTGTCGGGCTTGCCTGAAGGAATTGCAGAGCGCACTCTCGACCAACGGCCTGCGGACCGGGGATCGGGAAGCCCCTTCGAACTGAGGCGGCGATCGTCCGCCGCCCGCGGGCGCGCGGTCGACCCGGGATGCGGTCCGCGGAGAGGGGGCCGCCCATGCAGTTCTGGCAGTCGATCACCTGGGCGGAGACGGACCAGCTGGTCGAGCTCGCGCGCTTCGCCGAGACCCTCGGCTTCGAAGGGATCATCGGCGCCGACCATGCGCTCTACCCCGAGACGATGGCGCCCGCCTATCCCTACTCCGCGTCCGGCTTTCCGCCCCAGACGGCGGACAGCGAGTACCCGGACATGTGGACGAGCTGTGCGGCGATGGCGGCGGTCACCACGCGGCTTCGGCTCGTCTGCGGAATCTACGTCCTGCCGCTCCGACATCCCGTCGAGGTCGCCAAGCAGGCGGCGACGCTCGCGATCCTCTCCCAGGGCCGCTTCGCCCTCGGCGCCGGCACGGGCTGGATGAAGGAGGAGTTCGACCTCTACGGGGTCGACTTCGCCACGCGCGGTCGACGCATGGACGAGATGATCGAGGCCCTGCACGGTCTCTGGAGCGGCGGCTTCTATGCCCACCACGGCGAGTTCTTCGACTGGGACCCGATCGTCGTGAGTCCACGGCCGACCCATCCGATTCCGCTCTACTTCGGGGGCGCGGCGCCGATCGCACTGCGCCGGACGGCCCGCCTGGGCGACGGCTGGATCGGCGTGGGCAATACGGTGGAGGACGCGCCCGGGGTGCTCGGCGAACTCGCGAAGCTCCGCGCCGAGGCGGGTCGCGCCGCCGAGCCGCTCGACACGCTGGTCGGACTCTACGGAGACGTCGGGCTCGACGACTACCGGCGGCTCGAAGACGCCGGGATGACGGGCGGCATCCACCTGCCCTTCTGGTTCGCCTTCGACGGGCCCTCGCGTCTCGACCAGAAAAAGCGCCTGATGGAAGGCTTCGCCGAGCGCGTATTGCGCCATTTCTGACGCGCGAAATCGGCGCGGCCTTCGCGCCCGTCTTCGCGCGGCGTCCGAGGCACGACGCGGACGGCGCGATCTGCACGCGGCTTGCCGGCCCGATGCGTCTCGGAGCGCGAACGCGCGGGCCTCCCTCTGCCGCCGCTTTTCGCGCGTGGGCGCGGACGTCGCGACCGGTCTGCGATAGCTTTGGGGCGTTCGCCCTCGTCGAACACCGCGCGTGCACGAGGGCCCGACCGGTTTGAGCGAACCGGAAGCTGCGACGCGCGAGGCCGATCCTGAACATGCTGAATCCGAAGACCGCTCTCTCGAGCCGCTCGTCCTTCCTCTTCCTGCTCCTCGTGCTCTTCGCGACGGGTCCGGCGTTCGCCACGACCTTCGACTTCACGGGCTCCGCACGCACCAACGACCTCGACCTCGACACGGGCGGGCTCGGCCATCGCATCACGCTGCGCGAAGGTGATCTGACGCTTCGCGTGCGCGCCTTCGACGAGCACGGTGACCGCGGCGAGATCCATCGCAACCGCGACGGCCTCGGCGTTTCGAGCAATCCCGCCGGCGGCGCGGTCGGTTCGCCCGAGTCGCTCCGCTTCTCCTTCTCCGGCCCCGCGGTCTCCGTGTCCGGACTGATCTTCGAGCGGGGCGCCGACAACGGTCGCCTCGAGCTCTACGTCGACGGTCGGTACGCGCAGACGATCCGCTGGGCGACCGGCGGCGGAACGGTGGCCGCACACGACTTCGGCGACGTCACCGGCTCGGTCTTCGAGCTGCGCGGCGATCGCCGGAGCTTCCGCGTGAGCAGCGTGACGGCGGTGCCCTCCGTGGTGTCCGCGATCCCCGAGCCCTCGGCGGCGTTCCTCTTCGGTGCGGGCGCGCTGGTCGTCTCGAACGCCACGCGGCGCCGCTCCGCCTAGCGCCACGCGGTCCCGCTCGGGCCGCGCGCGGATTCAGCGCGATGCGCCGGGCGCCTACGGCTCGGCGTCCCCGCGTCGACTTCGCTCGCGGCGCTCGAACCATCGCCAGCCGACCAGCAGGACGATGCCGCCAGGCGTCTGGAAGAGCGCGAAGGCGAAGATCGGCAGGACGGCTTCGAAGTCGAGGACCTGCGAGACGAGCACGATCCCGAGGAGCGTGTTCTTCACGATCATCTCGACGGCGATCGTGACGGCGTCGCGAGGCGGGACGCGAAAGAGCAGCGGCACGGCCATGCCGACGAACATCGCCGCGAAGGCGAAGGCCGCCGCCGGCGCGAGCGACTCGACGAACTGGCTCGGCTCGAGCTCGGGATTGTTTCCGGCGCCGAGTCCCGCGCCGAGGACGATCGCGATCGCGCCGGGGATCGTGGCGTACCGCTCGTAGCGCAGCGCGTTCGGGTTCCGCGCGCGCGCGATCATCCCGATCACGACGGGCAGGATCGTGAGCGTGCCGAGGCGCAGGGCCGTGTCGACGACCGGCATCGCGACCGCCGCGTCCTCCTGCGCCCCGAAGCGCGTGATCGAGAACTGGACCCAGAGCGGCAGCGTGAACAGCGTGACGAGGGTCGCGGTCGCAGTCAGCGTGATCGAGAGCGCCGTGTTCGCCTTCGCGAAGTGGATGTACATGTTGGAGAACATGCCGCCGGGGCAGGCCGCCACGACGACGATGCCGGCGGCGAGGATCGGCGGGAGCGCGAAGAGGTTCGCGAGCAGCAGGCCTACGCACGGCATCACGACGAGCTGCAGCAGCGTGCCGACGAGGGTCGCTCGCGGATTCGTCGCCACGCGACGGAAGTCGTCGGTCACGAGCGTGAGGCCCATGCCGAGCATCAGCAGGAACATGCCGACGCCCAGTCCGAGGTCGATCCAGGTCTGCGTCAAGGCGGTGTCGCCCTCTTCGATTCGCGAAGCGCCGTAGGCCCGTCGAAGCGACCTCGGCGCTCGAGGCGCGATCAGCCCTTGAGGAGATCCTTCGCGATCGCACGAATCTGGATCTCGTCCGTGCCCGCGTAGATCTGCAGGACCTTGGCGTCGCGCGCGAACTGCTCGACGACGTATTCGGACATGTAGCCGTTGCCGCCGTAGACCTGCACGGCCTCCATGGCGACCTCGACGGCGGCGCGCGCCGAATAGAGCTTCATGGCCGAGGCTTCGGCGAAGCTCATCGACTTGCCGTGGGCCGTGAGCTCGATCGTGCGGAAGACCAGGTTCTGGAGGTTCATGCGCGCGACCTCCATCCGGGCCAGCTTGTCCTGGATCAGCTGGTACTCGCCGATCGGACGCTCGAACTGCACGCGCTCCCGGGCGTACTTGAGCGACAGCTCGAGGCAGCGGTCGACCATGCCGAGGGCCATCGCTGCGACGCCGGCCCGCTCGGTCTGGAACGTGCTCTTCGCGCCCTCGCGCCCGCCGCCGCTCTTCTGGAGCGCCGCCTCGCCGCCGAGCAGCCGATCCATGCCGACCCGTACGTCCTGCAGGAAGAGCTCGCCGGTCGGGGACGAGTGCATGCCCATCTTGCGGAGCGGCTTCGTCTGCTCGAAGCCCGGCATGCCCCGGTCGAGGACGAAGTTCAGGATCTTCCGATCGCGCGGATCGACGCCGTCCTCTTCGAGCTTGCAGATGAAGACGATGGTGTCGGCGTAGGGGCCGTTGGTGATGAAGGTCTTGCTGCCGTTCAACACGAAGGTGCCGTCGGCCTCGCGGCGCGCCGTCGACTTC
>JBCCZJ010000092.1:0-13266 GCA_039187915.1 Myxococcota bacterium | reverse complement strand
GTGGCTCGAAGTCCTCCGCAACCAGACCTACATCGACCGCAAGGGCGCGTTCGGTGGCTAGCGGCCGACGCTAGTCGGCGACGGGATGGCCGACGAAAGCCCGAACGCGGAAGCCGCAGCGAGCCTCGTTCGCGATGCGACACCGGAAAGTGTCGTCGCCGCGGGCTGGACGACCGGACCGGATCGACTGGCCGACGACTTCGCGACGATCGCCTCGCTCGCGGAGAAGGGCGACCCCCAGGAGATCGAGATCCTCGGGGCGCGCACCCACAACCTCCAGAACGTCGACCTGCGCATCCCCCGCGGCCGCTTCGTCGTCGTGACCGGTCCCTCCGGCTCCGGGAAATCGAGCCTCGCCTTCGACACGCTCTACGCCGAGGGCCAGCGCCGCTACGTCGAGAGTCTCTCGACCTACGCGAGACAGTTCCTCGACCAGCTCTCCCGTCCCGACGTCGACGAGATCGAGGGCCTCTCGCCCGCCGTCGCGATCGAGCAGAAGAGCGTCGGGCGCAGCCCGCGCTCGACCGTCGGGACCATCACCGAGATCGCCGATCACCTCCGCCTCCTCTACGCACGCGCCGGCACCGCCTACTGCTGGGAGTGCGATACGCCCATCACGAGCCAGGGCCTCGAGGAAATGGTCGATCGCGTGATGGCCCTCGACGAGGGCACGAAGATCCAGATCCTCGCCCCGGTCGTCCGCGGCCGGAAGGGTCAGTACAAGAAGGAGCTCGACCAGTTCCGGCGGGACGGCTTCGTCCGGGCACGGATCGACGGCGAGATCCACGAGCTCGCCGAGGAGATCGAGCTCGCCCGCGGCGCGCGGCACGACATCGAGATCGTGGTCGACCGCCTGGTGATCAAGGACAAGGTCCGCCCGCGCCTCGCAGAGTCGCTCGGCACCGCGCTCCGGCTCGCCGACGATCTCGCGATCATCAACGTCGTGGGGGACGCGCCCTGGTGGCTCTCGCGGAGCGGCGCCTGTCCCACCTGCGAGAACTCCTTCCCGGAGATCTCGCCGCGCCTCTTCTCGTTCAACAACCCCTTCGGCGCCTGCGACGGGTGCAACGGGCTCGGCCAGGTGGCCGAGTTCGACCCCGCACGGATCGTACCCGACGAGCGCCTCTCCCTGGGCGAAGGCGCCATCGCCGCGTGGGACCTCGGCGAGGCGCGCGGCTACTACCGACGTCTGCTCGAGACGATCGCCGCGGACCACCGGATCGATCTCGACAAGCCCTGGAAGAAGCTCACGAAGAAGGTGCGGAAGCTGATCCTCGAAGGGGCCTCGGACTACGCGATCGAGATGTCCGTGCCCGTCGCGGGGCGCGGACGGCGACGACGCGCCCGGACCGAGAAGCTCGTGCGCACCTACGACGGCGTGATCGGCGACCTGACGCGCCGCGAGGACGCGGCGACCGGCGCTTCGGCGACGGCCCTCAAGAAGTTCAAGCGGGAGACGCCGTGCCCCGACTGCGAGGGCGACCGGCTCCGGGTCGAGGCCTGCTCGGTCCGACTCGGCGAATACGCGTTGCCCGCGCTCTCCCGGCTCGCGATCTCGGACGTGATCGCCTTCCTCGACGGGATCGCGCTCCCGCCCCAGGCCGCGCGGATCGCGGAGCGGATCCTCGGCGAGGTGCGCGAGCGACTCGGATTCCTCGAGCAGGTCGGTCTCGGCTACCTCACCCTCGACCGACGCGCGGCCACGCTCTCGGGCGGTGAAGCCCAGCGAATCCGGCTCGCGACCCAGATCGGCGCCCGCCTGATCGGCGTGCTCTACATCCTCGACGAGCCCTCGATCGGTCTGCACCCGCGCGACAACGACCGGCTGCTCGAGAGCCTCGAGTCCCTGCGCGACCTCGGCAACAGCCTGATCGTCGTCGAGCACGACGAAGCCACGATCCGGCGGGCCGACCACGTGATCGACATCGGACCGGGCGCCGGGATCCACGGCGGTCGGATCGTCGCGCAGGGCGAGCCCGACACCCTGCCGTCGGTCGCCGCGTCGACGACCGGTGACTTCCTGGCGGGTCGCCGCGGCTTCCCCGTGCCCACCCGACGAACCGTCGATCCGAAGCAGGTGATCCGGCTCGAAGGCTGCCGCGCGAACAATTTGAAGGACGTCGACCTCGAGATCCCGCTCGGGTGCCTGACCGTCGTGACCGGGGTGTCCGGCTCGGGGAAGTCGACGCTGATCAACGACACCCTCCACCGCGTGCTCGCCGCCGAGCTCCACGGCGCCCTCGCCGTGCCCGGCGACCACGACCGCGTCGTCGGCCTCGATCGGATCGACAAGGTCGTCGACGTCGACCAGCGCCCGATCGGCCGCAGCCCGCGCAGCAACCCGGCGACCTACAGCGGCGTCTTCTCCGCGATCCGCAACCTCTTCGCCGGCCTCCCCGAGTCCCGGGTGCGCGGCTGGGAGAGCGGGCGATTCTCGTTCAACGTGAAGGGCGGGCGCTGCGAGGCCTGCGAGGGCGACGGAGCGATCCGGGTCGAGATGCAGTTCCTGCCCGACGTGTTCGTCACCTGCGAGGTCTGCAATGGCCGTCGCTACGACCGGGACACGCTCTCGGTCCGCTACCGCGGCAAGTCGATCGCGGATGTCCTCGAGATGACCGTCGCCGAGGCCCTCGAACTCTTCGACACCGTCCCCGCCGTGGCGCGCCCCCTCCAGAGCCTCGCCGACGTCGGGCTGGGCTACGTCCATCTCGGCCAGAGCGCGACCACGCTGTCGGGTGGCGAGGCCCAGCGCATGAAGCTCGCCAAAGAGCTCGCGCGCAAGAGCACGGGCAGCACGCTCTACCTGCTCGACGAACCGACGACGGGCCTCCACTTCGTCGACGTCGAGCTGCTCCTGGGCCTGCTCTCTCGCCTCGTCGATCGCGGCAACACCGTCGTCGTGATCGAGCACCACCTCGACGTGGTCCGACACGCGGATCACGTGATCGACCTCGGTCCCGAGGGCGGGGCGGAGGGCGGCGAGATCGTCGCGACCGGGACGCCCGAGGAGGTGGCTCAGGTGGCCCGCTCGCATACGGGCCGCGCGCTCGCGGGAGCCTTCGACTGATGTTCCCCTACGAACCGCCCGAGGACGAGGGGCCGGACCCGAACGAGCCGTATCCCGGCGTCGGCGCGTCGCTCGTGCTGCTCGTGATGGCGATGATCGCGTCGGTCTTCACCGCGATCGCGCTGCTCGGGCTCGGGGATCTGGCCGCCCAGGGCCTCGGGCGCGCGATCGGGTTCGGCGCCGTCGCGAGCATGGCGATCCAGCGCATTCCTCCGCCCCACGCGCTGCGTCTCGGTTTGCAGCGCCTGGAGCCACAGGCGATCCCGCTGATCCTGTGTCTCGTGCCCGCCGTCTTCCTGATGAGCGAGCTCGACAACTACGCCTACGACTGGGCGCCCGACGAGCCGAGCCTGCTCGAGAATCTGGCGCCGCCGGTCGAGGGGACACAACCGGCGAGCGAGACGGACGCGGCGGAGGCCACGCCGGTCGATGCGGACGAAGAGGAGGGGACGGCCGAAGCCGACGCCGCGCGACGCCTGATCGATCCCGAGAATCCCTGGTCGGTGCTCCAGGGCCTGATCCTGATCACCGGGCTCGTGCCGCTGATCGACGGCTTCTTCTTCTTCGGCGTGCTCCAACAGGGACTCGTCCGGAAGCTCGGTCTCTTCCAGGGGGTCTTCTTCACGGGGCTCTTCTGGATGCTCGTGCGGGACTATCCGATCACGGGCGCCACGCGATTCGTCGTCGCGACGCTCTCGCTCACCGCGATGGGCTGGCTCCTCGGCATGGTCCGCACCGCCACGGGCACCGTCCTCGGACCGATCCTGCTCTCGAGCGGCTGGGCCGCGATCGGCTTCGTGTCCGGCGCCTACTCGGGCGCGATCGACTGGCCCGGCATGAACGTCGAGGGCACGCACCTGCCTTTCACGCTGGTGCTCGGCAGCATCGTGCTCGTCGCCTGGGCGACCTCGACCGTGGTCGGCGAGGCGCAGCGCCGGCACGACGTGGCGGTCGCGCAGGAAGGCCCGCCCGATGGCCGTCGAACGCGAACGAACGTGCACGAGCTGCGCCCGCCGATCGACGACGACGATCTCGACGAGACGCAAGAGGCCGGGCGCCGAGACGAAGAAGGGCGCTAGTCCGCCGCGAGGCCGAGTCGGGCCGCGACCACGCCCCACACGTCGCGGGCGATCGCCTCCGCAGCGCGATCGGCGTCGATCCGCACGAGGCCTTCGACCTCGAGCGTCGCGAAGACGGCGGCGACCCGCTGCTGGAAGGGCAGGTTCTCGAACACGGGCTCGCTCGTGCCGCCGCGCGCCTCCACGCGCGCGAGTCCGGCCTCCGGGCTCAGCGTGAAGACGAGCGCGAGATCCGGTCGCTCGAACTCGGCTTCGCTGTCCGCGAGGATCTGCTCCGCGTCGAGGCCCCGGGCGCCCTGGTAGGCGACGGTCGAGAGGTAGCTGCGATCCGAGAGCACGACCCGCCCGGCCTCGAGCGCCGGCGAAACGACCGTGCGCATGTGCTCACGGCGATCCTCGAAGAACCACGCGAGCTCGGTCTCGGGCGACACCGGCTCGCCGCTCCGGGCCATCGCGCGAATCTTCCGTCCCCAGGGCCCGTCGGTCGGCTCACGGGTCACGACCGGATCGAGGCCGCGCGCGCGGAGGCCGTCCGCGAGGCGTTCGAGCTGCGTCGACTTGCCGCAGCCGTCGATCCCCTCGAACACGATCAGCGTCCCGCGATTCACAGGCCCTCCGAGCCCCGGCGTTCACGCGTCCGGTGCGCGCGCGCCAAGCCTAACGCGCTCGCGCACGAGAAGCGCAGGCGAGCGCCGCTCGCGCCGCCGAACGCGTTGGCACGCCCTTCGCAATCTCCCCCCGCGTCGCCTTCGGGCGAGTCGCGCCGCACTCCTCTAACGGGACCGGGAGCGAGGCGCGGCCGAGAACGTCGGGCGGGGGCACAGGGTTCGAGTCGGGATTTTTCAATCACGGGGTGAAGCCCCGGCTCGAGCTCCCGCCCGACGTCTCTCCATCTTCCAGCGCGGAGATCGGGAGCCGCCGTGCCCGCCCCGGAAAACACGAAGAGGGCCGAAGCCCAAGGCTCCGACCCTCTCCGAAAGTGCAGTGCAGCCTCGTCCCGCTCCTGCGAAGCCTCGCAACGAGCCCGGCGCGTGCGCGGATCGCACGCCCATCAGGACCCGTCCCGGCCTCCGAAGAGGGGAGGCAGACCTGGATCACGGCAGGGTTCGCGAGCGTACGCCTCGTACGCCGTCGCTCCCGACCCCAGAGCCAGGCCCGAAGACGCCCTCAGATCTTGCCCTGGAGGAGGAAGGCGATCACGAGGCCGTAGATCGCGATCGACTCGATCAGGACCATGCCGAGGATGAAGTTCGTGAACATGCCGCCCGCCGCGCCCGGGTTGCGCGCGATGCCCGCGGTGGTGTTGCCCGCGGTGAGACCCTGGCCGATGCCGCAGCCGAGGCCGGCGAGACCGACCGCAAGACCGGCACCGAGACCGGGGCCGGTGCCATCGACGGCGCCGTCGGCCGCGAGGGCGACCGCGGGAACGGCGAAGAAGACGGCGGTCCAGACGAGGGTGTTGAGGAAGCGACGCATGATGTTTTTCCTTTTTCTTTCGTAGGGACCCGGGCGAGTGCCGTCGGGTCCTTCGCTTTCGAAACCTGCCCGGTGGTCACCCACCGAGCCGACGCGCGAGGCCTGTCCCCGCTCGTCGATCTCCGATCGCGCGGATTCGATCCACGCGCAGAATGCTTTTCTTCGTTCGTTGTCGCGGCCGTCTCCCGCTCTCCGGGACCCTCCTGCGAGCGCCCGCTGCCGGCGGTCGGGTGGCTCGACGAGGCGAGGGGGAGGGGGCGATGGCAGGTGAGGCGAGTCGGGTTAGTGAGGCTCCTCGAGCGCCTGACCGATGTAGATCATCGTGAGCAGGGCGAACACGAAGGCCTGCAGGAAGCTGACCAGGAGGCCGAGCCCCATGAAGATCGCGGGCACCGCGATCGGCACGAGGCCGAGCCAGACCAGGACGACCGTGTGGTCCGCGAACATGTTGGCGAGCAGACGAATGCCCAGCGTCAGGATGCGCGCGATGTGGAGCGGGATCTCCAGGATCAGGAAGACCGGAGCGAGCAGGCGCACGTGATAGTGCTTTCCGCCGATGTCCAGGTTCATGATCGCCGGGCCCATGAACTGGTAGATGTACTTCCAGCCGTGCTGCTTGATCCCGACGAAGTTGTAGACGACGAAGGAGATGATCGCCCAGGCGAAGGTCACGTTGACGTCGCCGGTCGACCCGAGCATGCCGGGGATCAGGCTCATCACGTTCGAGATCAGCACGAAGAAGAAGATCGATCCGACGACCGGGAAGTAGTTGCGCCAGTTGTCGCCGATCGTCGTCTCGCCGAGGTCCCCGAGCGCTTCGACCACGACCTCGACCACGTTGCGGATCGACACGCCCTCATCGGGCAGGACACCGTTCTCCCCGGACGCCGCGCGACGGACCGAGAGGCCGGCGAACAGGAGCACGATCGAGGCGAAGATCGCGGAGAGATAGACCCACGGGATGTGGACGACGTGGGAGAGTTCTTCGAAGAGATTCATCGGGTTTCTTCATCCTGCGCGGCGACGGGAGTTTCCGCGTTCTCGAACGCCGCCCGTGCCTGCTCGAATTGGGCCCGCTCGAGGGCCTTTTCGTCCGCGGCGATCTGGGCCGCCGCTTCGCTGAGGAGATCGTCGCGTTCGCTCGTCATGAGCCGGCCCGGTCGCCAGACGCTGTAGTTCTCCCAGTATTCGTCGTCGCTCTGGTCTTCCGCCGGCTCGTCGAAGCGCTCCACGCCCTCGAGGAAGGTCGGCAGCGTCGCGGGGTCCACCACCGCCGGCCGGTTCAGCCAGGCGTCGATCACCGTCGCCGGCATCGTGATCGAGAGTCCGATCAGGAGCGCGCCCACGTCGGCGCCGGCCTGCATCGTGACGTAGATGGCGGCCGCCAGCGTGAGAAAGCGCATCGAGAAGAGGCCGACCCAAGTGCGCGTGCCTTCGAGCTCGCCCAGGAAGAGCCGCTTCGCGCCGCGGTGGATGGCGCCGAGGTTCAGCGCTTCGAGGAAGGCGCCCGCGGCGAGGCTGCCAGCGAAATGCGGCGACACCAGCGCGAGCGACGCGGCGACGGCCCCGGCGGACAGCCCCAGATTCACTCTCTCGACGCTGGCAAGCTCGAACTTCATGGATCGATGATGGCGGCGCGCGAGGCGCTTCCTTCTTTCTCTCGTGTCGTGTCGGGTGGGTCGTCTTCGTGGCCGGCCGGCGGTTCCGCCTGCCGGGCGTCCGCCGCGCGCGGCGTCAGTCCCGGCGCGTCTCCGCGTCCGCCTCGTCGACTTCCGCGAGGACGTCCGCGAGACCGGCGTTCTCGCCCGGGCCCTCGCTCGCGTCTCGGTCCGCAGGAGCGGCGGGCTGCACGGCCGCTTCGTCGCCCGGATCGCCGTGGAGCTGCTTGCCCAGGCGAACGAGTCGGAGCACGAAGGCCGCGAACCCGATTCCTGCGCCGACCAGGAGGCCGGCGGGTGTCGTCTCGTAGTATTGGTCGAACCAGTAGCCGAAGCCCGTCGCGATCAGGATCGCGCCCACGGCTTCGAAGGCGCCCTCGTAGGCTTTGCCGCCGGAACGACCGGACAGCCGTTCGACTCGCTTCTCGAGACTTCGACGACCGGGATATTCCGGGGGCGAACTCACGTGGACTCCCCCTCGAGACGCCGTGCGCGGGGCGGGTGCGGCCCGCCGGGGTCCCGAATTTCGGCGCGCAACGTAGCTGTTCAGGCCCCGTCGCTCAACGCAATCGTGCAACCCGATCGAAGGCGATTTCGGCGGCCTCGAGGGTCCGGGCGACGTCCCGAGGCCGGTGGGCGAGGGAGACGAATCCGGCCTCGTAGGCGGACGGGGCCAGATAGACCCCCTGGTCCAGCATGGCCGCGAAGAAGCGCTTGAAGGCCGCCGCATCAGATTGCTGCGCCTGCGCGAAGTTCTCTACGGGGCCGAGGTGGAAGAAGAAGCCCATCATGCCCCCGACGTGGCGAGCCGTGAACGGGATCCCCCGCGCCTCGGCCCGCTCCTTCAGGCCGGCGACCAGGGCGCCCGTCCGCTCGGAGAGGGTCTCGTACGTGCCCTCGGCCTCGAGCAGCGAGAGCGTCTGGACCCCGGCCGCGACGGCGAGGGGGTTCCCCGAGAGCGTGCCCGCCTGGTAGATGTCGCCCGCGGGCGCGATCCGCTCCATCAGGTCCCGGCGGCCCCCGTAGGCCGCCGCCGGCAGACCGCCGCCGACCACCTTGCCGAGGGCCGTGAGGTCGGGATTCACCTTGTAGAGGCGCTGAGCGCCGCCGGGGGCCACCCGGAACCCCGTCATGACCTCATCGAAGATGAGCAGGGCCCCGAACTCGTCGCAGATCTCCCGGAGTCCCTTCAGGTATCCGGGGACCGGCGGAATGCAGCCCATGTTCCCGGCGATGGGCTCGACGATGATGGCGGCGATGTCCTTGCCCCACTTCTCGAAGGCTTTCCGGGTCGCAGCGAGGTCGTTGAAAGGCGCCACGATCGTCAGATCGGTCATCGCCTTGGGCACGCCCGGCGACCCCGGGATCCCGAGGGTGGCCACCCCGGAACCGGCGCCGACGAGCAGCCCGTCCGAGTGGCCGTGGTAGCAGCCGTCGAACTTGAGGATCCGGTCGCGTCCGGTCACGCCCCGCGCCAGTCGCAGCGCGCTCATGGTCGCCTCGGTCCCGGAGCTCACCATCCGGACCTTCTGGACCGAAGGCAGCGCCCGACGGATCGCCTCCGCCAGATCGGACTCCCGCACTGTCGGCGCCCCGAAGCTCGTCCCGAGCTTCATCGCCTCACGGACCGCGGCGAGCACCTTCGGATGGGCGTGGCCCAGGATCATCGGTCCCCAGGAGCCCACGTAATCGATGTACTCGCGGCCGTCGATGTCCCGGAGGCGGCAGCCCTTGGCGGATTCGACGAAGGGTGGGGTCCCGCCGACGGATCCGAACGCGCGGACCGGACTGTTCACGCCCCCCGGAATGCTGCGTTTCGCGCGGGCGAACTCGCGCTTGGAGGCGGCGGACGCGGAGGATCGCTTGGGGCTCATGGGTCTCTCTCGAAGCGAGGGGCGGCGAGGGGGCGGAGTGGGACTCTAGTCGTCCGAGGGACTCGCCGTCTCGGCCGGGGTGACCGCGGGGTCACCGCCCCCGGCGTCGCCGTCGTCCGCGACGTCTTCCTCCGCGAGGCGAGCGATCGAAACGAGCTTCTCGTCGTCCGAGAGGCGCATCACCCGCACCCCCTGGGTCGCCCGGCCCATCGAGGAGATGCCGTCCACCGGGCAGCGCAGGACCTGGCCCGCGTCGGTGATCAACATGACGTCGTCGTCGTCGACCACCTGGGCGATGCCGATGACGGGGCCGTTCCGCTCGTTCGCGCGAATGTTGATGATGCCCTGACCGCCGCGCTTCTGGGGCCGGTACTCGTCGAGGGGCGTCCGCTTGCCGTAGCCGCGCTCGGTCGTCGTCAGGATCTGCGCATCGCCAGCGAGGATCTCCATCCCGACGACCTGGTCGCCCTCCGCCAGCGCGATGCCGCGCACGCCCGTCGCCGTCCGGCCCATCGCGCGCGCGTCGCTCTCGGCGAAGCGGATCGACTTCCCTTGGCGCGTCGCCAACAAGACGTCGTCGCTGCCGCTCGAGCGGCCCGCCGAGATCAGCTCGTCGCCGTCCGAGAGGTTGATCGCGATGATGCCGGCCTTGCGCGGGTTCGAGAACGCCGACAGCGACGTCTTCTTGATGACCCCCTGGCGCGTGGAGAGGATGATGAACTCGTCCGCGGCGTCTTCGAAGCTTCGGACCGGGAGCATCGTCTGTACGGTCTCGCCTTCCTGCAGCGCGATCACGTTCACGATCGCCTTGCCCTTCGCGGCGCGGCCGAGCTGCGGGAGCTCGTGGACCTTCAGCCAGTGGAGCCGGCCCATGTTCGTGAAGAAGAGCAGGTACGCGTGGGTCGAGGCGACGCCGAGGTGGCGCACGAAATCCTCTTCGCGCGTCGCCATGCCCTTCGAACCCTTGCCGCCGCGGCGCTGGGCGCGGTAGAGGGTGACGGGGTTGCGCTTGATGTAACCGAGGTGGGACAGGGTCACGACCATGTCCTCCTCGACGATCAGATCCTCGTTCGTGATCCCGTCGATCGCGGGCGCGAGCTCGGTCCGGCGCTCGTCGCCGAACTTGTCCTCGACCTCGCGGAGCTCGTCGATCACGACCTCCAGGATCCGGTCGTCGCTCGCGAGCAGACCCTTCAGGTCGGCGATCTTCGCGCGGAGCTCTTCGAGTTCGTCGAGGACGCGCTGGCGCTCCATCGCGGTGAGCGCGCGCAGCCGCATGTCGAGGATCGCCTGGGCCTGGCGTTCGGAGAGGTCGTAGCGCTCCTGCAGCTGTTCCCGGGCAGCTTGCGCGTTCTCGGCCGCGCGGATCAGCGCGATGATCTCGTCGAGATGATCGAGGGCGATCGCGAAGCCTTCGAGGATGTGGGCCCGGGCCTCGGCCTGCGCGAGGTCGTAGATCGCGCGGCGGATGACGACTTCCTTGCGGAACTCGATGAAGTGCCGGAGGGCTTCCTTGACCGAGAGGGTCTGGGGTCGGCCGTTGACCAGCGCGAGCAGGTTCACGCCGAAGGTCGTCTGGAGCGGCGTCATCTTGTAGAGCTGGTTCAGGAGCACGTCCTCGGAGACGTCCTTCTTCAGCTCGATGACGACGCGCATGCCCTCCCGGCTCGACTCGTCGCGCAGGTCGGAGATGCCTTCGAGGCGGCCTTCCTTCACGAGGTCGGCGATCCGCTCGAGGAGCAGGGACTTGTTGACCTGGTACGGGATCTCGGTCACGACGATCCGCATGCCGCGCTTCGTCTCTTCGAAGTCGGCGCGGGCGCGGAGCGTCAGGTGGCCGCGCCCGGTCGCGTAGTAGCTCCGGATGCCGTCGGTCCCGCAGAGCATCGCGCCGGTCGGAAAATCCGGACCGGGCATCTTCTCGAGCAGATCGTCGAGACCGCAATCGGGATTCTCCGCCTCGAGGATCAGCGCCGCGGTCAGCTCCCGCAGGTTGTGCGGCGGCACGTTCGTCGCCATGCCGACGGCGATCCCCGCGGATCCGTTGGCCAACAGATTCGGAAACCGCGTCGGCAGCACGACCGGCTCTTCCATCTGGCCATCGAAATTGGGTTGGAAGTCGACCGTCTCACGGTCGATGTCCCGGAGCATCTCTTCGGCGAGGCGCGCGAGGCGGGCTTCCGTGTAGCGGTAGGCCGCCGGTGAGTCGCCGTCGATCGAGCCGAAGTTGCCCTGGCCGTCGACGAGCGGATACCGGAGCGAGAAGTCCTGGGCCATCCGCACCATCGAGTCGTAGACCGCGGAGTCGCCGTGGGGGTGGTAGTGCTTCAACACCTCGCCGACGACACCGGCCGACTTCGAATAGGGGCGGTTCGGGAGCAGCCCCTCCTGGTTCATGGCGTAGAGGATCCGGCGATGGACCGGCTTCAGCCCGTCGCGCACGTCGGGCAACGCGCGCTGGATGATCACGGACATCGAGTAGGCGAGGAACGACTCGCGGACCTCGTCCTCGATGTTCACGGTCGGGAAGCTGTCGTCCGGCGGCGGGGGGCCGGCGGCTTCACCGTCGTCGGGATCTCTGGGTTCGTCGGACACGAGTGGGGTCTTTCCTGGTCGGCGTGAGGCGACTCGACGGGTCGGTCGACCGCCTCACTTCCGTTCTAGACGTCGAGGTTCGCCACGTTCAGCGCGTTGTCCTCGATGAATCGGCGGCGCGGCTCGACGACGTCCCCCATCAGGGTCGTGAACACGTCGTCGGCTTCGACCGCGTCTTCGACGCGGATCTGCACGAGGTTGCGATTCTCCGCGCTCATCGTGGTCTCCGCGAGCTGGTCGGGATTCATCTCGCCGAGGCCCTTGTAACGCTGGATCGACAGGCCCTTGTTCGCGATCTCGAGGATCTTCGTCAGCAGCAGCGTGATCAAGGTGAAGTCTTCCGGCGCGCGATCGCCATGGCGCAGCGTGTAGGGCGCGGGTCCGAGCTCGGCGAGCTCGGTGACGAGCCGGATCAGCTTCTGGAAATCACCCGACTCGACGAGGACGCGGTCGAACGCGCTGCGCAGGGTCTGGCCGG
This sequence comes from Myxococcota bacterium, assembly GCA_039187915.1. GTDB lineage: Bacteria > Myxococcota_A > UBA9160 > UBA9160 > UBA4427 > UBA4427. The sequence continues at coordinate 1,039 of JBCCZJ010000092.1, read as the reverse complement.
CGCGGCGGGTCTTCGCCACCAGCCTGAAGCCGCTGCCGTCGAGTTCGGGCTCCGTCGTCCAGGCCAGCTCGTCGACCGTCTCTTCCCCGTCGGCCGGCCGCGCGCGGAGGATCTCCGCTTCGATCGCCGGGACGACCTCGTTCATCAGGACCTGCTCGTCGCGCAGGTCCTCGGCCGTCGGACGCGCGACGTGCGCCGCGGCATCGACCACGCGCTCGTCGAAGAGGCGGATGTTGAAGTGATCGAGCGCGCGCTGGCGCGCGCTGGCGTTCTTGAGGAGCGCGTTCAGCGAATCCCCCTGGCGCTCGCTTCCGTCTCCGCAGTCGACGATCGCGCCGTCGAGGGCCAGGCTGAAGAGATAGTCCTCGAGTTCGGGCTCGTCCTTCAGGTAACGGCTCGTCTTCCCGCGCTTGGCCTTGAAGAGCGGCGGCTGCGCGACGTAGAGATACCCGCGCTCGATCAGCTCGCGCATCTGCCGATAGAAGAAGGTCAACAGCAGCGTGCGGATGTGCGAACCGTCGACGTCGGCATCGGTCATGATGATGACCTTGTGATACCGCGCCTTGTCGGGATCGAAGTCCTCGCCGATGCCCGTCCCGAGCGCGGCGATGATCGCCTGGATCTCGGCGCTGGCGAGCATGCGGTCGATCCGCGCGCGCTCGACGTTCAGGATCTTGCCGCGAATCGGCAGGATCGCCTGGGTCTCGCGCGAGCGGCCCTGCTTCGCGGTGCCGCCGGCGGAGTCACCTTCGACGATGAAGATCTCGCATTTCGCCGCGTCGCGTTCCTGGCAGTCGGCGAGCTTGCCGGGGAGGCTGAAATCCGAGAGGGCGCCTTTCCGCCGAGCGAGGTCACGGGCCTTCCGCGCGGCCTCGCGGGCACGCGCGGTATCGACGATCTTTGCCACGATCGGCTTGGCGACGCGCGGATTCTCTTCCAGGAAACTCGTGAGCTGCTGATAGACGATGCCTTCGACGACGCCCCGCACCTCGCTCGTGCCGAGCTTCGTCTTCGTCTGCCCCTCGAACTCGGGCTGCGG
>JBCCZJ010000091.1:0-13385 GCA_039187915.1 Myxococcota bacterium | reverse complement strand
GCATGCGACTGATCGCGACGGAGCACGAGCGCGGACACCGTCGCGTCCTGACGGAGGGGCAGCCCACCGGCCGTTCCCTCCGGCGAGACGAGGACCGTCGGCACCCCCGGCGTGTGCGCGAAGTCGAGCATCTCGTAGCCCGGACGCGTTCCGAGCGTGTCGGGCTCGATCCAGATCTGCAGGAGATGCACCGGATCGCCGCCTTCGTTCCGCTCGGCGTGTGCGATGCCCGTCCCGGCGTGCATCAGCTGCACGCGGCCGGGCCGGATCTCGGCGTCGTTGCCCTCGCTGTCTTGATGGGTGAGTGCGCCGGCGCGGACGTAGGAGAGGATCTCCATCTCGCGGTGGGGATGGAGCGGGAAGCCGGCGCCCGGCGAGATCCAGTCCTCGTTCAAGACCCGAAGCGGCCCGAAGCCCAGGCGGTCCGGGTCGTAGTGATGACCGAACGAGAAAGCGTGATGGCTCTCGAGCCAGTCCATTCGGGTGCGGAAGCGGGTCGAGGAGGGTCGCTTGTCCAGCATGTCGTCGTTCTCCTTCCTTTTCGTTGTCCTGTGAATGACCGGAAGCTTCGGCGCGTCGCTGCGAACGACAATCGAAGGTCGAGGAACCAAACTGTTTCCCAAAAGGCAACAATTGGCCCGCGAACGCGTAGCCACCGCCCCCGCGCGGCACTACTCTCCGCCGACCCTCTCCAAGGAGCTCCCCGTGGGACACGACCTCGTCATTCGCAACGGCATCCTCGTCGACGGCACCGGCGCCCGTCGCTTCGGCGGTGACCTCGCCATCGATGGCGGGGTGATCACGCAGGTCGGTGGGAAAGCGGGCGCCGGCGCACGCGAGATCGACGCGGCCGGCGCGATCGTGGCGCCCGGCTGGGTCGACATCCATACCCACTACGACGGGCAGGTCACCTGGGACGCCGAGCTGGCGCCCTCTTCCTGGCACGGCGCCACGACGGTCGTGATGGGCAACTGCGGCGTGGGCTTCGCGCCGGCACGACCCGACGAGCGCGATTTCCTGATCGAGCTGATGGAGGCGGTCGAGGACATCCCCGGCACCGCCCTGCACGAAGGCATCGACTGGCAGTGGGAGAGCTTCGGCGAATACCTCGACGCCCTCGAAGGCATGCCGCGCACGCTCGACGTCGGCACCCAGGTTCCGCACGCCGCGCTGCGCGCCTACGTCTCCGGCGAGGCCGCGCACGAGGACGCGCTCGATCCGACGCAGCTGCAGCAGATGACCGACCTCGTCGGCGAGGCCGTTCGCGACGGGGCGCTCGGTTTCTCGACGAGCCGGACGATCCTCCACCAGTCGCGCTACGGCCTGATCCCCGGGACCACCGCGCTCCCGGACGAGCTCCTCGCCGTCGCGCGCGGCATCTCGAAGGCCGGCCACGCCGTCTTCCAGATCATCTCCGACGGCATCATGCACAAGGACGAAGAGAAGGCCTGGGTCCGCGAGATCGCGGAGATGCCCGGCCTCACCGTCACCTACAGCATGGCTCAGGACCCGAACCGCCCGGACACGTTCCGCGAAGCGCTCGACGAGGCCTCGGCCTATCGCGCGGAAGGCAAGACCGTCGTGCCCCAGGTGCCCGCTCGGCCGACCGGCATGCTCTTCGGCCTGCAGAGCTCACTCCATCCCTTCGCGCTCCACCCGAGCCTGCGGCCGTTCCGTCGCGCGCCGCTCGAAGACAAGATGAAGGCGCTCGCGGACCCCGCGTTTCGCGAGCGGCTCCTCTCGGAGGAACCGCTCACGAAGAATCGCCAGGCGCTGCGCATGGTCCGGAACTGGGAGCAGATCTTCCGGCTCGGCGAGGACTGCGACTACGAGCCGCCGCGGGAACGCTCCGTCGCGGCGGTAGCGGCCGCCGAAGGACGCGATCCCCAGGAGGTCGCCCTCGAATGGCTGATGGAGCAGGACGGCAGGGCCTTCCTCTTTTCGCCCCTCGGCAGCTACGTCGAGTTCGATCACGAGGCGATCAAGGCGATGCTCGAGCATCCGGCTTCGGCGGTCGGGCTCTCCGACGGGGGCGCCCACTGCGGGCTGATCTGCGACGCCTCGTTCCCCACCTATCTGTTGACCCACTGGGTGAACGGTCGGACGCGGGGCGAGCGACTGCCCCTCGAGCTCATGGTGCACAAGCAGACGAAGGCGACCGCGGACGTCTACGGCCTGGGCGACCGCGGCACGCTCCAGATCGGCAAGGTCGCCGACGTGAACGTGATCGATCTCGAGCGACTCCGGCTGCGCTCGCCCGAGATGATCCACGACCTGCCTGCGGGCGGCCCGCGCCTCGTCCAGCCGGTCGAGGGCTACCTGCAGACGATCAAGTCGGGCCGCGTGACCTTCGAGCGCGGCGAGGCGACCGGCGAGCGGCCGGGCGGCGTGCTTCGCGGCCGACGCTAGGCGAACGCGTTTCCGTCGCACCCGAAGGTGACGTCGCGCCCGACGGTGATGCCGCACCCGAAGGTGATGCCGCACCCGATGGTGAGATCGCGCCCGACCGCGATGCCGCACCCGACGCGTCGTCCTGCGCGCGGCGACTCGACAGCTGCGCGTGCAGCGCGCGGACGCTGACGCTCGCGCGGTCGGGAAAGAGCGCCGGCAGGATCGCGTGCACCAGGCAGGCGAGGCCCGCCGCGATGAGGCGGACGCCGAAGCCAGCCGCGCGGACCAGGTGCTCCCGATAGGTCTCGCCGACCGACACCGGATGGGCCGCGAACAGGGCGTGCAGGATTCCTCGGGAAGACGCTGCAGGTTCCATGATGCGACCTCCTCTCTGCATCGAATCTATTGCGATTCGAGCGCAATTTCCTCTCAAAATATTCCCCAATTACCCGAATTCTTGGGATAGAATTCTACCCATGCCCGATCCGCTCGAATCGCTCGACGATCTGGACCGCCGCATCCTGGAGGCGCTCCAGACCGACGCCAGCCGGTCGCTCCAGCACATCGCTTCAGCGGTCGGCCTCTCGCACAACGCTTGCTGGCGCCGGGTCAAGCGGATGGAGACGGACGGGCTGATCCGCGGGCGCGTCGCCCTGCTCGACGCGAAGGCGCTCGGCGTGGGCGTCACGGTATTCGTCAGCTTCCGCACCCAGCACCACAACGACGCGTGGCTCGAGCGCTTCGCGCGCGGCGTCGAGGCGATTCCGGAAGTGACGGAGCTCTACCGCATGAGCGGGGACGTCGATTACCTGGCCAAGGTCCGGGTCCGCGACATCGACGAATACGACCGGGTCTACCGACGTTTGATCCGGGTCGCCGAGCTCCACGACGTGAGCTCGAGCTTCGCCATGGAAGAGATCAAGCACACGACGGCGATTCCCCTGCCCGACGCCTCCTGAGCCGCGAGGACGACGACGAGCGAGCGACCCCGGGCGCGCGCCCTTGCTAGGCTGGCCGTCGGAGGATCCACGCCGTGTCCCGACTCATTCGACCTCGTCCCGCTCCCTTCGCTGCCCTGCTGCTCGCCGCGGCCGCGAGCCTCACGGCCTGCGCCGGCCACACGCCGCTCGCAGGCTGCGACCCGGCGGACGGCGTGACCCCGATCTGCGGCTTCCAGAATCCGGAGGACCTGGTCACCCTCGACGACGAGTGGCTCCTCGTCAGCCAGATGACGCTCGGCGACGCTGCGGGCAACCTGCTGGCGTTCCGACCCGCCGACGGAAGCCGGCGGATCCTCTGGCCGACGAGCGGCACGATGACCGAGGCGCGCCGGGCCGACGGCGACGGATGCGCGCCGCCCGCGACGGACCTCTTTGCGCCGCACGGCATCGACCTGAGCCGCGATCGACGGTCGCTCCTCGTCGTGAATCACGGGGGGCGCGAAGCCGTCGAGCGTTTCCGGATCGACGAGCGGGACGGTGTTCCGGTGCTCGTATGGACCGACTGCGTCGCTTTCGACGACGCGATCCTCTTGAACGATGTCGCCTCGCTCCCGGGCGGGGGCTTCGTCGTGACCGAGATGATGGGCAAGGGCGTGTCGGCGCAGCTCGCGCTCGTGACGGGACGGGACACCGGCCAGGTCTGGCACTGGACGCCGGAGGCCGGCGCGCGCGCCATCCCGGGGTCCGGCGGACAGGGACCGAACGGAATCGCCGCCTCCGCCGACGGCCGGACGGTCTTCATCGCCGACTGGGGCGGCGAGCAGCTGGTGCGGATCGGTCTCGACGGAGCCGATCGCGCCGTCGCGCCGCTGGGATTCCATCCGGACAACCTCAGCTGGACGGCGGACGGACAGGTCCTGGCCGGCGGACAGCTGGTCGGCCCCATCGAAGCGACGCGCTGCTTCGACCTCCTGGAAGGCGGCTGCAGCCTGGCCTCCGCGGCGGCCCGCGTCGACCCGGCGACACTCGCCGTGCGCCGCGTCTGGACCCACGACCCGGCGACGGCGGCGGGCGGGATCTCCTCGGCGCTCGAGCGCGGGGACTCGATCTGGCTCGGCGCCTATGGCGGCGATCGGATCGCGCGCATCCCGGCGCGCTGACGGCAGCGCGGTCGCCTAACGCGCCGCGGCGGCAGCAACGCCCGTGTCGCCTAACGCGCCGCGGCGACAGCAACGCCCGTGTCGCCTAACGCGCCGCGGCGACAGCAACGCCCGTGTCGCCTAACGCTCCGCGGCGGCAGCAACACCCGCGCCGCCTAACGCGCCGCGGCGGCGGCGACGCCCGCCAGGTGCCCCCCGGTCCAGGCGTTCTGGAAGTTGAAGCCGCCCGTGATTCCGTCGACGTCCGTGACTTCGCCGGCGAAGTAGGCCCCGGGACAGACGCAGCTCTCCATGGTCTTCGGATCGATCTCCTCGAGCCGCACGCCGCCGCAGGTCACGAACTCGTCCTTGTTGAGGTTCTTGCCCGCGACCGGGTATTCGCCGCGCACGAGCTCGCCGACGAGCTGCTGACGCTTCGCCTTCGTGAGATCCGCCCAGGTCTGCTCCGGCGCGATCCCGGCCGCCGCCAGGAGGCGCGACCAGAATCGCTTCGGGATCTCCGGAAAGGGAGAGCGGGTCTCCATCCGCTGTCTGCCGGCCCGCTCTCGCTGCGACCGGAAGACGGCCTCGACGTCGACCTTCGGCAGCCAGTTCACCTGGAGCGTGAAGCGATAACCCGTCGCCGCGAGCTCCCGTGCGCCCCAGGCCGAGAGCTTCAAGATCGCAGGACCGCTCAAGCCGTCGTGCGTGATCAGGGTCGGCCCTTCCGAGACGAGCTTCAGGCCCTGCGCGCGCACCTCGGTCTCGACGACCGCGATCCCGGGCAGTCCGCGCAGGCGCGGATCGCCGACCTTGACCCCGAAGAGCGAGGGCACCGGCGGGTCGAGCCGATGTCCGAGCTGCTCGGCCAACCGCGCGGCCGCCGCCACGCGGGTGCCCCCGGTCGCGATCAGGACCTTGCGGGCCTCGAGACGCTCGCCCGCCTCCGTCTCGAGCGCGAAGACGTCGCCCGGCTCGATCGACCGGATCCCGCAGCGCGTCCGGACTTCGACGCCGGCCTCCGATGCGGCCGTCTGGAGGCAATCGATGACCGTCTGGGCGTCGTCGGTCGTCGGGAACATCCGCCCGTCTTCCTGCGTCCAGAGCTCGACGCCCCGCTCGGCGAACCAGGCGACGGTGTCCTCGGGTCCGAATCGGTGGAGGCGACCGAGCAGCGCCTTCTCGCCGCGGGGGTAGTGCTTCGTGAAAGCGCGCGGGTCGAAGCAGGCGTGCGTGACGTTGCAGCGTCCGCCGCCCGAGATCTTCACCTTCCCGAGCGGCTTGGCGGCCCGCTCCGCGATCAACGTGACGCCGCCACCGTGCTCGGCGAACGCGATCGCGCCGAAGAAGCCGGCCGCGCCGCCGCCGATCGTGATCAAGTCGTAGAGCATGCCGGAATCGCAGTGCGCCCACGGATCCGCGCCGCGATCGTCGCGAAGGGCGGCCCGTGATGCCGAGACCCGCGCCGAGAGGCGGCCGAGATCCAGAGAGAGGTCGAGCGCGCGGAGCGTAGCGAGCCCTCGACCGCGGCGTCCGGTCGCGGGCCGACCCCCCTGGAGCTGCCCGTGCGGTCCTCGTCTAGAACGACGGTTCACGAACGCGCCATCGGACCGCGACTTTGCTTCCACATGGTCACGGCGTCGTCACCCGAATGACACATTCCCCCCGCACCTTCCCGCCCGCGCCGAGACGCGGTCCCGTCCGACCCACGACTGGCGCACAGCAACCGCGAAGGAGACGAACAAGTGAGACGCTGGTCGGTCGAAACGACCCTTGGAATTCTGTTGGCAGCGAGCATCGCCGTCGCGTCCTCGGCGACGGCAGCCGAAGACACGCAGGGTCTGCTCGACGTGCTGCTCGAGAACGGATCGATCACGAAGGAACAGTACGAGTCGCTCGGCGGCGGGACTTCCGAGCCCCCGAGCCGGGATGCCGCCGATGCCGCCGCCGACGCCGCGTCCGACGGATCGGCCGAAACGGCGAGCGCCCCCGCGGACGCCGCGGAACCCGAACTCCCGCCGGTCTCGGGCGCGGGCGACGCCGAGGACGAGCGGATCAACGAGCGGATCGCCAACGAGGTGGCCAAGCAGATCGAGGCGGCCTTCCCGGTCAAAGCGAGCTACGGCAGCAAGGGCTTCCGCCTCGAAACCAAGGACGGCAACTGGCAGACGAACCTCCAGTGGCGCGCGCAGATGCGACTGACCTGGCCCCGACGGAGCGATCCGCGGCAGGTCAGCCAGTTCAGCTTCAACCGACCGGACGAGCGGATCACCTTCGAGAATCGCCGCCTCCGCATGAAGATCGGCGGCCACGGCTACAAGCCCTGGCTGAAGTACTACTTCGAGGTCGATCTCCAGCCGACGCGCGACAGCGACGATTCCAGCTCGAACGCGAGCGCCCGCGTGATCGACTGGCGGATCGACGTAGCGAAATCGAAGAAGATCGGGATCCGCGTCGGCCAGTGGAAGATCGACTACAACCGCGAGCGCGTCGATTCCTCCGGTCGCCAGCAGTTCGTGGAGCGCTCGATCGTCAACCGCACCTTCACGATCGACCGCCAGGTCGGCGTGAGCCTTCGCGGTCGCCTCTTCGAGGGGACCCCGGCCGACGTGCGCTACGCCTTCGGCGTCTTCACCGGCGAGGGCCGCGGCGTCAACAACGACGACAACAACCTGATGTACACCGCGCGCATCCAGTGGAACTTCCTCGGACGCGACCTCAAGCTCCGACAGACCGACGTCGAGCGGACCGAGAAGCCGACCGGCAGCTTCGCGATCGGCGCGGCGAAGCACACGGGCGTGTGCACGCGGTGGTCCTCGAGCGGCTGCGGAAACCTCGACGGATTCACGAGCGCAGGCTCGGCCGGACAGGGCCAGTTCCGGGTCTATCAGGCCGTCGCCGAACTCGCCTTCAAGTGGCAGGGCTTCTCGTTCCAGTCGGAAGGCCACTGGAAGCGCGTGATCGATCGAGCCCTGGACGAGGGCGATGCGAACCACGACCACAACCTGACGGGCCTCTACGTCCAGACGGGCTACTTCTTCAACGAGATCTTCGAAGCCGTCCCCGAGGAGCTCGAGCTCGCCTTCCGGTACGCGATCGTCCGGGAGCCGAATGCCTCGAACCTCGGGACCACGCCCTCGAACCGGCTCAAGTCCAACACGCGCGAGGAGTACACGGCGGCGGCGAACTGGTTCTTCGCGGGCCACAACAACAAGCTGACCCTGGACTACTCCTACCTCACCCTCGACGACGACGTCCTGGCGAGGTTCGTGAGCGACCACCGGGTCCGCTTCCAGTGGGACATCTCCTTCTGAGACCCTGTCCCGAGCGGGCCGAGTTCCCGCACCGACCGGATCGAATCGTGGCTTCGCCCGCACCGGCGAGGCCACGTTTCGTTTCGGGCCCGCGGGCGCCGAGGCGGGCGGCGGCCATGAACCCAAGAGCGGAGTCGAGCCTCGCGCTTCGCTCCGAGACGCTAGTCGTCGCCCCGGCCGAGCTTGTCGGCGTGCTTCAGGTTCTGCGCCTCGACCACGAGGATGACCTGCTCCGCGATGTTCGTCGCATGGTCCGCGACGCGCTCGAGGTTCTTGGCCACGAGGATCGCGTCGACTTCCTGCGACGCGGCCTGCGGGTGGGCTTCCAGGTCCTGAAGCAGCCGGCGGACGACGCTGTCCTGCTGCTCGTCGATCACGTCGTCGTCGCGGAGGACCTCGCGGGCGAGATCCGCGTCGTTCTGGGTGTAGGCGTCGAGCGCCCGCCGCAGCGCGCGCTGGGAGGCGACCGCGAGCCGACCGAGGGTCGAAGGCAGCGGGAGCTGCATGTCCTTCTTCGAAATCCGACGGGCGCTCTTCGCGATGTTGCGCGCGATGTCGCCGACGCGCTCGAGGTCCGTCGCGATCATCTTGGCGGCCAGGACCATGCGCAGATCGGACGCGACGGGCGCCTGGAGAGCGAGGGCCTTCAGGACGCGCTCGTCGATCTCGAGATCGAGGCGGTCGATGTCGAGGTCGTCGGCCTGGACCTCTTCGGCCAGTGCGACGTCCTTCTCGTTGAGCGACCGGATCGACTTCTCGAGGATGGCCTCGCAGTAGCCCCCCATCCGGAGGATGCCGCCGCGGAGATCGTCGCTGATCGAATCGAAGACCCTGCTCATCCGTATCGCCCCGTGATGTAGTCGCTCGTGCGGGATTCCAGGGGGTTCGTGAAGATCTGCTCGGTCGGACCGTATTCGACGATCTCGCCCAGGTGGAAGAACGCCGTCCGCTGAGAAACGCGAGCGGCCTGCTGCATGTTGTGCGTGACGATCGCGATCGCGTAGCGGTTGCGAAGCTCGGAGATCAGCTCCTCGATGCGCGCCGTCGCGATCGGGTCGAGGGCCGAACAGGGCTCGTCCATCAGGATGACCTCGGGATCGACGGCGATCGCGCGGGCGATGCACAGACGCTGCTGCTGCCCGCCGGAGAGGGCCGTCCCCGGCTCGTGCACGCGGTCCTTGACCTCGTCCCAGAGCCCGGCCTTCGAGAGGCTGCGTTCGACGACCTCGTCGAGCTCGACGCCGCGCTCCGCCAGACCGTGGATCCGCGGACCGTAGGCGACGTTGTCGTAGACCGACTTCGGGAACGGGTTCGGCTTCTGGAAGACCATGCCGACCCGCGCCCGCAGCTGGACCACGTCGAGATCCTCGGCGTAGATGTCCTCGTCGTCGAGCGTGATCCGGCCGAGGACGCGCGCCGAAGGAATCGTGTCGTTCATCCGGTTGAAGCAACGCAGGAAGGTCGACTTGCCGCAGCCCGAGGGACCGATCAGCGCGGTGACCTCGCCTTCGACGATGTCCATGCTCACCTTGCGAATCGCAGGGTTGTCCCCGTAGAAGACGTCGACGTTCTCGGCGCGCATCCGCACGCGCTCCGCGTCCTTGTTTCGAGGGTCTTCCAGCACGATTTCCATGAGATGGCCCGGAGGATTCAGCCGTTCGATTCGAAGCGGCGGCGGAGCCAGATCGCCGTCGCGTTCATGCTCACGAGAAAGAGCAGCAGGATCAGGATCGCGCCCGAAGTCTTCTCCACGAAGGCTCGCTCCGGGCTGTCGGACCAGAGGAAGATCTGGACCGGCAAAGCGGTGGAAGCGTCGGTCACGGAGCCCGGAATGTCCACCACGAAGGCCACCATTCCGATCATGAGGAGTGGGGCCGTTTCCCCGAGCGCACGCGCCATGCCGATGATCGTCCCCGTGAGGATCCCGGGCATGGCCTGGGGCAAAACGTGATGGAGCACGACCTGGAGGGGCGACGCGCCGACGCCCAGCGCGGCATCACGGGTCGACTGCGGCACGGCCTGGATCGAGACCCGCCCCGTGATGATGATGGTCGAGAAGGTCATCAGGGCGAGGGTCAACCCGCCGACGAGCGGCGCCGAACGGGGGAACTGCGCGACGTTCAGGAAGAGCGCGAGGCCGAGCAGGCCGAACACGATCGACGGCACCGCGGCGAGGTTGTTGATGTTCACCTCGATCAGCTCGGTCCACCCGTTGCGGGGCGCGAACTCCTCGAGGTAGACGGCCGCGGCGATGCCGAGCGGAAGGACCAGGGCGAGCGTCACGGACAGCATCAGGAAGGAACCGACGAGGGCGCCCCAGATCCCGGCGAGCTCGGGCTCCCGCGAGTCGCCCGACGAAAGGAAGCGTCGATTGAAGACCGACCGGAGCGAACCGGCGCGCTCGAGCGCGTCCGCCCAGGCCACCTGCGACTCGCCGAAGCGGGGCATCGCGTCCGCACCGTAGCGATGAAAGAGATCGAGCTCGTCGTCCGCCGGCAGCCAGACCGCGACGCGACGACCGACGAGCGACGGCTCCGCACGGACCCTCTCTTCGAGGGCCGTCCCCGCCCCGCGGCTCAGGAAGCCCGCGAGCGAACGCTTGTCCTTCCGTCCGCGCACGTCGGGAAAGCGCGCGTAGAGACCGTCGCGCGCGAGGCGTCGGAAGCTCGCGCGATCGATCGCCTCGGCGACCGCCGCCTCGTCCGCGACGTCCACGCCCGCGAAGCGTCCGCCTTCGAGATCGACCTCGACGCGGATCTCCGTGGTCCAGAAGGCGCCGGTGCCGTTCCAGACGATGTTCCCGAGGAGCAGGAACAGACTGCCGAGCGCGACCGCGACCGCCGCGACGCCGCACCGGCGAAAGAGCCGCTCCTGCTGCTGCCGCCGCTTCAGGCGCTTCTGCATGGCGGGAGAGGCCCAGCGGTCCCCGCTCTCGGGCAGCTCACTCATAGGTCTCCCGGTATTTCTTGACGATGCGCAGGGCGAGCACGTTCAGCGACAGGGTGACGACGAAGAGCACGAGCCCCAGCGCGAAAGCCGAGAGCGTCTTCGCGCTGTCGAACTCCTGGTCGCCCTTGATGAGCGCGACGATCTGAGCGGTCACCGTGGTGACCGCGTCCAGCGGATTGGCCGTCAGGTTGGCCGCGAGGCCTGCCGCCATCACGACGATCATCGTCTCGCCGATCGCGCGCGAAAAGGCGAGGAGCAGGCCTCCCATGATGCCGGGCAGCGCCGCCGGCACCACGACGATCCGGATGGTCTCGGAGCGCGTCGCGCCGAGGCCATAGGAGCCGTCCCGGAGCGCGTCCGGCACGGCGGAGATCGCGTCGTCCGAGAGCGAGGAGACGAAGGGGATGATCATGACCCCCATGACCGCGCCCGCCGCCAGCGCGCTCTCGCTCGCGACCGACAAACCGATCGTGTTCCCGACGTTCGAGAGGAAAGGCGCCACGGAGATCGCGGCGAAGTAGCCGTAGACGACGGTCGGCACCCCGGCGAGGATCTCGAGCAGGGGCTTCGTCCAGTCGCGCATCACCCGCGACGCGTAGAAGTTCAGGTAGACCGCGGAGAGCAGACCGATCGGACCGGCGACGGACATCGCGATCGCCGTGATCAGCAGGGTCCCCGTGAAGAGCGGGACCGCACCGAACGCGCCCGAGCTGCCGACCTGATCCGCGCGCAGCGCCGTCTGCGGGCTCCAGTGGAGGCCGAACAGGAACTCGATCGGCGACACGTGACCGAAGAACCGGATCGTCTCGAAGAGGAGCGAGAGGACGATGCCAGCGGTCACCGCGATCGCGGCGGTCGACGCGAGCGCCAGCCCCACGCGCACGAGGGACTCGACCCGCGCGCGCGCGGCGAACGAGGGCCGGATCGACCGGACCCCCAGCCAGCCGCCGACGACCGCGACGCCCGAAGCCAGGAGCGTCGCTCCCGTGCCGGCGCGGTCCGAGACGAAGGTGAGGTTGCGGGCCAGCTCCGCCACGACCGGTCGAACTTCGCCCTGTGCGAATCCCTCGGCGACGTTGCGCGCCTCGTTGAGGATCAGCGACCGGTTGGCCGTGATTTCGGCCAACGTCTCGGCCGGCATCCGCGCGAAGGTCCAGCGCTCGATCAGCGACTCGCCGAAGAAGAGCCAGGCGGCCGCGACCGAGAGCCCGGGAACGGCCGCGAGGCAGGCGGCGTAGGCGGCGTGGTAGACCGGGCGCGAGCCCCCCAGGCCGACGCCGCCGGTGGCGGACGTCGCGTGCACGGGACCGGAGAACGAGACCGCGCGACTGCGCGCGATCAGGAAAGCGGCAAGCGTGATGGCCGCAGCGGCGATCAGGGGGATCAACGAGAGCGCCCTCGACTTCTAGGCTCGCCGTGCCGACTGCGCGGGTCGCGCGCGCGGAGGTGGGTGGGGGTTCGTTTCCACGACCGTGGGCCGTGGCGCGGTCGCCCGCAGGCTAGCGCCCGGCGGCCACGGCCGGTAGCAGCTTGCTCACACCCTCCCGGGTTGCCGTACGCACGTCTTCCGGCGCGGGGATGAGTCCGCGATCCGAAAGGTAACCGTCTTCGCCGATCGCGTCTTCGCTCGTGAACTCGGCGAGGTACTCCCGGATTCCCGGGATCGAATCCGCGTGCGCGTCCTTCACGTAGAAGTAGAGAGAGCGCGAGACCGGGTACTCGCCGGACGAGATCGCCTCGAACGTGGGCTCCTGGCCGTTCACCTTGTTGCCCTGGATCGTGTCCGCATTCTGGTCGAGGAAGCTGAAGCCGAAGATGCCGAAGGCGTCCGGATTCTTGACGAGCTTCTGCACGATCAGGTTGTCGTTCTCGCCGGCGTCGACGTAGGCGCCGTCTTCGCGAACGCTGCGGCAGATCGACTTGTAGCGGGACTTGTCGGTCTTCTTCAGCGCCTTCAGGTCGGGGAAGGTCTTGCAGCCGCCCTCGAGCGCGAGCTCGTTGAAGGCGTCGCGCGTGCCGGAGGTCGGCGGGGGACCCAGGACCTCGATTTCGACGGGCGGGAGCGCCGGGTTGACGTCCTGCCAGGTCTCGTTCGGGTTCGGGACCAGCTTGCCGTCGGGGCCCGGGACTTCCTTCGCGAGGGCCAGGAAGATGTCACGCAGGGTGACGGACTGCTGCGGCCGCTCGAGGGAGCTCGCGAGGACGATGCCGTCGTAGCCCACGAGGACTTCGCTCACCTCGGTCACGCCGTTCTCGGCGCAGAGGTCGACCTCGGACTGCTTGATCGCCCGCGACGCGTTCGTGATGTCGGGATGGTCGACACCCACGCCGGCACAGAAGAGCTTGAGCCCACCGCCGGTTCCCGTCGACTCGATGATCGGCGTGCGGAAGCGGCCGCGACCGAACTCCTCCGCGACGACGGTCGCGAAGGGATAGACGGTCGAGGAGCCGACGATGCGAATCTGGTCGCGAGCGAACGCGACGGGCGCCCCGAGCGTGGACAGCAGGCACGTGACGAGAGCGATGCGGGCAAGGAACCGGATGGACATGACGTCTCCCCATGAATTCGCGGCAGAGGATACGCACGGGCAGGGGCCCCTCCCGCCCGATTCGGTGACAAAAGCGTGAAGAAAACCGATCCCGCGGGCGGG
>JBCCZJ010000090.1:0-13408 GCA_039187915.1 Myxococcota bacterium | reverse complement strand
CTCGCGCGCCGTACGAAGGAGGGCCCGCGCGGCTACCCCGTCCGGACCCGGCAGCTCACCCTCGCCGAGCCGACGGACGACGGCGAGGTGGTCGCGCAGGTCGCGAAGTCGCTCCTCGAGGACGCGCTCGCGGAGCCGGTCCGGCTGCTCGGGGTCGGTGTCTCCGGCCTCGTCGACGAGGGGGGTGGGGCCGCGCAGCTCTCGCTCTTCGACACCGCCGGAGCGCGCGCGGAGGCGGATCCGCGCGCGATGCAGGCGACGCCGAAGAAGCGACAGCTGAACCAGGCGCTCGACGCGCTCGCCGATCGGTTCGGCGACGACGTCGTCCGGCGCGCGAGCCAGGGCGACGCGCGTCACGCCACGCTTTCGGGGCAATGGAAGCGCGGCAGCCGGGACACCGACCGACCCGTCGGCGTGCAGAACGGAGACGACCCCGTCGGACCCGACGACCCGTGGGACGGGGAGGACGCCGGCTGACGCTTCGGCGCGGGGACGCCGTTCGAGGGGACTCCGCCGGCTGACTCCGGGACGCCGTCCGAGCGGGTTTCTGCCGCCTACTCCGGGACGCCGTCTCCGTAGACGTTGATCGCGCGGTTGAAGGGCGCCTCGCGCGCGACGTCGTAGTCGGAGCGGGCGGGGGGCGTCGCGTCTTGCAGAAGGGCCTTCATCTCGTCGGTCAGGTGGGGCAGGACCGTCGCCCGCGCCGCGTCGTCGAGTGCGGCCCACTCGCGGCGCAGCTCTTCGAGGCACCAGACGCGGTAGCGCGACACCGGGAGCGTCTCGTAGAGGCAGCCCTGGATCGTGCTCTCGAAGTGGGACGCGCCGGCGGCGAAGCCCTTCGCGTTGTCGCGCAGCTGGATTCCGTGGGTCTCGCACGCGTCCCGCAGGAGCGCGGCGAGCGGGGCGTCGATCGCGTCGATCAGCGTCGCATCCGCCGGGTCCGGACTCGCTTCCCACATCCGGGCGACCCACGTGAAGAGCTTCGGCGCGCGCTGGCGCATGAGCTCCGCGGGCGTCGGGTCCTGGGCGAAGTGACGGAGCATGGGGCCCGCGAACCCGAAGTCGGCGATCGTGCGGCGGTCGCCGAGCAGGAAGGGGCGCTCGGCGAGGATCGCTTCCAGCTGGTCGTAGGCCGCCATCGCGGTCGCCTCGACGTGGCCCCGGGTCGCTTCCGTCACGCCGTCGCGCGTCACGAATCCGCCGAGCTGGCGCTCGATCATCATCTTGCGCAGTTCGTCCCGGGGCGCCGGGTTGCCGGGCAGCATCTCGTCGACGAGGTGTCCGCTCGCGTGCTCCCGGTCGCGGAGGAAGCTCCAGCGGTAGTGCATCGCGGGGCGCCAGAGCCACTCGTCGGCGTGATCCTCGAGCAGCAGCGCCACGAAGCGCAGAGCCGGGTCGTCGGGGAAGATCGAAGGCGTGTGCCCCTGCGCTTCTTCGAACCAGCGGAGGATCGGTGTCGTGTCCGACGCCCAGCGCCCGTCGTCCAACCGGAGCACCGGGCTCTGGACGGCCCCCGCACCCTCGAGGATCTTCGCCGCGTGCGGCGCGTGGGGCAGGAGCGTATACGCGTGCCCGCGATACCGGAGGTAGGTCTCGAGCTTGCCCGCGTAGTAGGAGATCGTCGAACCGTAGAGCGTGTGCATCGCCCGAGCCTAGCGACTCGGCAGCTCCACCCCCGCCGAGCGCCCGCAGGCGGCGGTTTAGGCGGCGGTTCAGCCGCCGGATCAGCCGGTGCGCGGCTTCCCCGCCGAGCGCCCGCAGGCGGCGGTTCAGGCGGCGGTTCAGCCGGTGCGCGGCTTCCCCGCCGAGCGCCCGCAGGCGGCGGTTTAGACGGCGGTTCAGTGCGGTTCAGCCGAGAACGTCCCATCGATACACGCGCATCGGCGGGACGTTCAGCAGTTCGAGCTGGATCGTCGCCTTGCCGAAGACGCTCTTGCCGAGCGTGTGGACCACGTCGCGGAACTGGTAGGCCACGAAGCGTCCGCCGGGCGCGAGGCTCTCCTTGACCGAGCGCAGGATCGCCAGGCCGAGCGACTTCGGCATGGTCGAGAAGGGGATCCCCGAGAGCACCGCGTCGGGCGCGGCGAGGCCGTTCTTCTCGAGCGCCTCCGGGATCTCGGCAGCGCTGCCGTGATGCACGATCAGGCGCGGGTCGTCGATCGTCTCGGCGAGCAGCGCGCAGAAGTCCGGGTTGATCTCGATCGCGAGGAGTCGGGCGTCGGGGCCCATCGACTGGAGCAGGGCCTTGGTCGTGCCTCCGGTCCCGGGACCGAGTTCGACGACCACGTTCGCGCTGGCGATCTCGGCGGTCCGGGTGATCCGGCGCTCCATCCAGCGCGAGCTCGGGATGATCGAGCCGACTTCCTTCGGTCGATCGAGGAAGCCCTTGAGGAAGGCGATCGGGTGGTCGGGCTGGGGGATCAGGGACGGGGCGGTCTCGGCCCCTTCGGACCGACGAATCTCGGGCAAGGCTTTCTCCTCGATTCCTGAACTCGTAGTTCAAAAATGCACTGACAGTCTAGTCGTAGAGACCATCGATCTGCCAGCGCTTCGTCTTCCAATCGAAGGCCAGGCGGAGGACCGTGCCGTCTCCGAGTTCGATGTCGTAGTGGTCGACGGCGAAGTGCGCGGATTCCGACCACCAGTGGCCCGTCGTCCGCCAGGGACCGGCCGCCTTCACGATCTCGCCCTGTCCGAGGCGACAGCGAAGATGCGCCGGGCGACCGTTCACCAGGTGGACCTGCGCGCGAACCGCGGGGCGAAGCGCCCGCATCGACAGACGCGGTCCGCGGCGCGGCGGCGCGGTGCGAGGCGGATGTGCGGCTTCGCTTCGCGTCTGCCGGGCGGGTCGTGCGCGCTTCGATCCCTGGACCGCATTCGGGCGCTTCGGTTTCCGGAAGGGCTTCAGGCCGAAGGCATCGGGGCGATGGGTGTCGACGATCTCCGGGGCGCCGACGCGATCCTCGCCGCAGAGCGAGGCGAGCTCGGCCAGCGTCTGGTCCAGGTCGCTCGGACTCGGGCCCCGCGGCAGGAAGAGGTCGAGCTGCTCCCGACGCAGGGGCAGGGCTTCGCAGAGCAGGGTCACGCTCTCGATGGGGGCCATCGGCGGCGCGCGCTCGACGGTCAGTCGGAGCAGACGCAGGAGCACCTGTTCGTCCTGGGACGGGGTCGCGACACCGACGCGCCGGCTCTGGCGCGCGCCGTTCTCGAGCTCGAGTCCCAGGCGGAGCTCGGTGCAGCCGAGGCCGCGGAGGGCGAGGCGCTCCGTCAGGCGCGAGACGAGGCCGCGGAGCACGAACGTGAGCGGCTCGAGGGAGACGATCGCTGCTTCGAGGTCCTGTCCTTCCTCGAGGGTCGTCGTCTTCGGCTCGGGGATCGGCGGTTCTTCTTCTTCGCCGCGCGCGCGGGCGACGAGCTCGAGGAGCTGCGGCCCGATCCGCGCCGCGAGGTCGCGGCGCGGCAGGCGCAGGAGTTCGCGGACCCGACGTACACCGAACCGTGTCAGCGCCTCCGCCGTCCGGTCGTCCGGATCGAGGAGGTCGATCGGGAGCGGCTCGAGGAACGCGACCTCGCGCTCGCGCGGGAGGATGCGGGTCGTCGGGCTCTCCGGACCGGTGGCCTCGAGGCGGCGATGCATCGCCGCGAGCGAGAGATGGCGGGCGGCGAGGCGGGAGACGCCGCGCGTCGAGGCGATCGCCACGAAGCCCGGGATCCCGGCCCGTTCGGCCCGGGCGTGGAAGACCGACGCGAAGCTCGACTCGTCGCCATGGAGCGCGGTCGTGCCGCTCGCATCGACGAACACGACCCCTTCGGAGGCGAAGATCCCCGATCCTCGCGGCGCGGCTTCGGCGCGCGGGGCCAGGGAGAGGGCGACGTCGAGGAGCGCCTCCCGCGCCGTGCGTTCGAGCACGGGGGAGGCGACGCGGACCTCGATCTCCGGGCAGACCGCCCGGGCCTGGGGCAGCGTCTGACCCTGCCGGACCGCCTGCTTCGCCGCGGACTCGGCGACGGCCACGACCTCCGCGCGGTTGCCGGGGCCGCTCGTGATCCCGCGCGGACGTCCGCGCAGCTCGGGCTCCGCGCGCAGCGCGGCCTGGAGCGGGAGGTCCGGGACGAGCAGGCAGCCCACCCGCACGCCTAACACGCCTCCGAGGTGCGCGACGCGGCTCCGCCGTTCAGCGCGGCGCGCAGGGCGATCTTCTCGCCGGTCGGTCGGCTGCGGTGGCGTCGCAGGACCGCCTCGGTCTCGATCGATTCGAGCAGGTAGGGGGGCTCGCTCCAGAGCACGCGACGGGGCCGCATCTCGAGCACGAGCTCGGCGCGAGCGCCCGTCGAGGGACCGTCCGAGAGGGCGACGAGGGTGGTGCGCGTCGCGGCCGAGAGCCGCGCCAGGCGGAGCCAGGTCACGTCCTTCGCAACGGGTCCGTCTCCGGGACGGAAGAGGTCGAAGACGACGAGCTCGAAGCCCTCGGTCCGCATCACCCGCTCGCAGGACCGCAGCGCCTCGTCCTCGTCCCGCGCCCGGACCCAGAGCAGCCGGTCGAGATGCGTGTCCGCGTCGCCTCGGGCGCGGATCGTCTCGAGGGCCGAGTCCGGATCGAAGGCGTCGGCGAGGTCGATCCAGGCGACGAGCACGCCCTTCGAGAGCGCTTCGGCGACCAGCGCTTGGGCGACGGCGGTCCGACCGGCGCTCGGGGCGAGGGCCGGCCTCGGAGCCTCCTCGGCGGGGCCGCAGATCTCCGAGAGGCGCCCGATGGGGAATCCGCCTCCGAGCAGTCGGTCGAGGGGGCCGATCCCGGTCGCCTGCCAGCGCGGCGCCTCGGCGACCGCACGCGCGGAGCCTTTCTGGATCTGGGAGCCGAGGTCGACGAGCAGGGCCTCGAGGGCTTCGCTGCGTCGTCCGGGAGGCGCGGTCAGGTGACGAGGGGCGGTCTCGGACGCCCGGTCTCCGTCTCTCCGGTCTCGCGTACGCGAGTCGTGCGGGGCCGGGGAAGGGCCCATGCGGGAGGTCGGGGGGGTCTGAGAGAGCTTTCGGGACCTGGGGGCGCTTCTTCTCCGATGCCGATCACGGGGGGAGCCGTCGGGACCTCTGACCCGTCCGACCGGGGAGTCGGAGGGCGCGGGGGGCATGTCCCGATTTTCGCCTCGTTTTCGCTTTCGTCAAGGGCGGCGTCGACCGAGCCAGGCAGGGGATCCCGCGGTCCGGACGCGATGCTCACTCCGTCGCGACGCGGGTCCGTCCGTGCTCGATCGTCACGCGACCCTCGGCGATCAGGCGGATCGCTTCCGGGACCAGCTCCCGTTCCTTGGCCTGGACCCGGGCGGCGAGGGTGTCCGGCGTGTCGTCGTCGCGGACGTCGACCGTGCCCTGCAGGAGGATCGGGCCCTCGTCGTAACGCTCGCTCGCGAAGTGGACCGTCGCACCGGTCAGTTTCACGCCCTTCTCGAGGACGGCCTTGTGCACGTGGTGCCCGTAGAAACCCTTGCCGGAGAACGCCGGGATCAGCGCGGGATGGACGTTCAGGCACTTGCCTTCGTAGATCCCGCGGAGCTCGAAGATCGAGAGGAAGCCGAGCAGGCAGACGAGGTCCGGAGCAAAGGGCGCGAGGGCTTCGTGGAGCGCATCGTTGAACGCGGCGCCATCGGCGAAGTCGCGCCGCGGGACGGCGATCGCCGGCAAGCCCCTTCGCTCGGCGCGCTCCAGGCCGAACGCGCTCTTCTTCGACGACACGACGCAGACGACCTCCGCCGGGAGGCCCGCTTCGATGTGCTCGAAGAGGTTCTCGAGGCTCGTGCCGCTGCCGGAGAGCAGGACGGCGATCCGCAGGGGGGCGCCGGGGCTGCGGGAGGGCGTCGCGTCCACGCCTAGCCGAAGAGGTTCTTGTGGATCTCGCGCGAGGCGGGAGACCGGTTCAGCGTGAAGAGGTGGATGCCCGGCACGCCGTGCTCGATCAGCTCGCGACACTGCTGTGTCGCCCAGCGGACGCCGAGCGCGTAGGTCGCCGCGTCGTCGCCGTCGACGCGCTCGAGCTCGGCTTCGAGCTCCGCCGGGAAGGACGTGTTGTTCACGCCCGCCATGCGGCGGATGCCGGAGACCGTCGCGATCGGCATGATGCCCGGGATGATCGGGCAATCGACGCCGGCCTTGCGGGCGGCGATCTCGAAGTCGAAGAATTTCCGGTTGTCGAGGAAGAGGTTGCTGACCACGAAGGCGCAGCCCGCGTCGACCTTCCGCTTCAGGTTCGCGAGGTCGGTCGCGAGGTCCGGCGCCTCGGGGTGGACCTCCGGCGAACAGGCGCCGCCGATCGTGAAGCCGCCGCGGCCGGCGATGAACTCGACGAGCTCGTTCGCGTAGTCGAAGGCCTCCGGGGGATTCACGAAGTCGGGGTCGTCCTTCGGCGGGTCGCCGCGCAGGGCGAGGATGTTCCGCACGCCGCCGCTCTCGAGCTGGTCGAGGATGCCGCTCACCTGCTCCGGGCGGTAGCCGGTGCAGGGCAGGTGGCACATCGTGACCAGGCCGATGTCGCGGGTGATCTCGACGGTGAGATCGACCGTCTTCTCTCGCGTGGTCCCGCCCGCGCCCATGGTGACCGAGACGAAGCCGGGGTCGAGCTGCTTCAGGTCCTCGATCGTCTTGAAGAGGGAGCGGTAGCCCGCGTCCGTCTTCGGCGGGAAGAACTCGTACGAGAGGATCGGCGACGTGGCCTTGGCGTAGATGTCGGAGATGCCCATGCGACCGAGAGTAGCATCCGGCACTGCGACCGTTGACGCCCTGCGCCCCACCGGCGAGACTGCCGGCCGCTCGCGGTACCCACCCCGCCCGCGCGCCCCGACCCGAAACCGTCTCGCCCGATCGGAGCCCCGCGCATGTCCGTTCTCGTCACCGGATCCGTCGCCGTCGACCACATCATGGTCTTCGAGGATCACTTCAAGAACCACTTCGTGAGCGACAAGCTCGAGAAGCTGAACGTCGCCTTCCACGTCCCGCAGATGACGAAGAAGTACGGCGGGACGGGCGGGAACATCGCCTACAACCTGGCGCGCCTCGGGATCGATCCGCTGCTGCTGGCCGCGGTCGGCCCCGATCTCGGCGCGTACGGCGAATGGATGGAACGGAGCGGCGTGCGGCGCGATCACCTCTACGTGATCGACGACGAGTATTGCTCGGCGTGCTTCATCACGACGGACGCGGACAACAACCAGCTGATCTCGTTCCATCCGGGCGCCATGGATCGCGCGCACGAGAAGAAGATCGCCGACGTGAACGAGGACTTCTCCGTCGGGATCGTCTCGCCGAACGGGCGCCAGGCGATGATCGACTACGCGCGGGACCTGAAGGCCGCGGGCAAGACGACGGTCGTGGATCCCGGACAGGGACTTCCGATCCTCGACAAGGACGATCTGATCACGGCCTTCGAGGGCGCAGCGGTGTACATCGTGAACGAGTACGAGTGGGAGCTCACGCGCGAGAAGACCGGCCTCGACGAGGACGGCGTGGCCGAGCAGGTGGGCGCGCTGATCGTGACCCGCGGCGAAGACGGCTCGCTCCTGCGCAGGGGCGGCCTCGACTGCGGGATCGTGGTCGAGCACGACCGGACGGAGATCGCGCCGGTCAAGGCGGCGGAGGTCGTCGACCCGACGGGCTGTGGCGACGCCTATCGCGCGGGCTTGCTCTACGCCCTCGCGAACGGCCTCTCCCTCGAGACGGGCACGCGCCTCGGCAGCCTGATGGGCGCGCTCAAGGTCGCGCGCAGCGGGCCGCAGGCGATCGAGCTCGACCTCGAAGGCGTCCGCGGCGAATACCGGAAGGTCTTCGGCGAGGACTTCTGATCCGCTCCGCCGCGGGATAGGCTCCGGACATGGCGGAGGACGGATTCGACGTCGTCGTGATCGGGGCCGGGGTCACGGGTCTCGCGATCGCGGCGCGGCTGGCTTCCGATCGCCGGTCGGTGCTCGTCCTCGAAGGCGAGTCCGGAATCGCGCGAGGCGTGACCAGCCGCAACAGCGAGGTCATCCACGCGGGGATCTACTATCCGGCGGGCAGCCTCAACGCGACCACCTGCGTGGAGGGGCGTGAGCGTCTCTACGCCTGGTGCGCGGCGCGTCGCGTCGCGCATCGCCGCACGGGCAAGCTGATCGTCGCGACCGATGCCGGCGAGGTCGCGATCCTCGAAGAGCTGCTCGCGAAGGGCCGCGCCAACGGTGTCGCGCGGCTCGACCTGATCGACGCCGCGGCCTGCCGGCGGCTCGAGCCGACGGTGGCGGCGCACGCGGCGCTGCACTCCCCGGACACGGGGATCGTCGACGGCCACGGCTTCTGCGCGAGCCTGCTGGCGGACGCGGAATCGCGAGGCGCGGTCCTCGCCCTGGCGAAGCGGGTCGAGGCCCTGACTGCCGAACGCGGCGGCTGGCGTCTCGACGTGACTTCCGACGGCGCGGCCTCGCGCGAGTCGATCCACGCGGAGATCGTCGTCGACGCGGCAGGGCTCGACGCCGATCGGATCGCCGAGCGCGCCGGGATCGACCTCGACGCGCACGGCCTGCGACAGTACGCCTGCAAGGGCGACTACTTCGCGCTCGGTCCCGGACAGGCCGTCGAAGCGACGCACCTGATCTATCCCGTGCCGCAGGAGGCCGGCCTCGGAGTCCACTTGACGCTCGACCTGGCGGGGCGGCCGCGCTTCGGACCCGATGCGACCTACGTCGAGGCGCGCGACGACTTCGAGGTCGACGCTTCGAAGGCGGGCACGTTCGCCGTGGCGATCGCGCGCTACCTGCCCGGGCTGGAAAACGCGACGCTCGTGCCCGACTACGCGGGGATCCGCCCGAAGCTCGCCGGGCCCGGCGAGGCTTTCCGCGACTTCGTGGTCGAGGAGGGGGCCGCGTGGGGCGCACCGGGCTTCGTCGGATGTCTCGGGATCGAATCGCCGGGGCTCACCTCGTCGCTCGCGATCGCCGAGCGCGTCGCGGGCCTGCTGTCTGCCTGACGCCCGGTGCCCGGCGCCTGGCGCGGCGGGGGGCGATGCGGCCGGGCCTGGACCTCGCCTAACGGCCGAGCCAGAGCACCGAACAGCCCATGTTGTCGCCGGCCTTCTGGCTGCGGTGCGCGTGGAGCGCGGTCTCGACGACGGTGCGACAGGTGTCGACCGCGCGGCGGTCCTCCGGTGCATCGAGGGCGATCTGGCCGACGGCGCGCTGCACCGCGTCGGCCGGGTCGGTCACGCCGATCCCCGGCTCCGACAGGCCGTCGGTCGCGAGCACGATCGCGCGGAGGTCCGCGAGCCCCCGGACCCCGATCTTGGCGTACTCGTCGAGCAGCTCCGGACGCGCTTCTTCGTAGCCGAGGAAGGGCGTGAACTTCCAGGACGGATCGCGTCCGCCGAGCTCGACGGCGTAGCCGCTGTCGACGGCGAAGACGTGGCTGTCGCCGACCGACAGATGGAGCAGCAGGTCGTCCTCGGGGCGGACGAGCGCGGCCACGAAGGTCGTCGGCGCGGGCGGGAGCTGGTTGCGTCCCGCGACCTCGAGGATCGCGCGGTTCGCGGCCATCAGGGCCTCGACGCCCTGGGCGCGCCACGCGTCCTCGCCGTGGGCCGGCGCGGTCGAAGCCGTCCACGCTTCGGCGAACCGGTCGAGCAGCTGCTCGACTGCCGCCTCCGAGCCGAGCTCGCCGTGATGGCCGTCGGCTGCGATCGCCAGGCTTCCGCCGTCGCCGAGCGCGTAGGCCACGCAGTCCTCGTTCGGATCCGTGTAGGGATAGGTCTTGCGCGCGCCACCCCGGGACAACGCGACCGCGGCGCGCGATCGGCCTTCGAGTTCGAGTCTGCCGATCTGTTGGTGATCGCGTCCACGGAGGAAGGCCGTCTGCATGTCTCGGGCGAGCCCTTTCGGAAGGGGGTCCTGGATCGGATCGAACGGAGGCGATCCACGCGGAGCAGGGTGCGGCGCACACCGAAGCGGTGTCACGTCGCGTGAACCGCCTGGAACATCGGGCATTCCTCCCGGGTCCGGCGGGAGATTACTCCTTGTGCCGTCGATTGGGATCGCGGGCCGCACGAAGCCCCGATATGGTGCAGCGGACGGCACGCCCCCCCCGACGCCCGCCAGCGAGGAGACGCCATGGGAGGCTCGAGCGATTCCGGGATCGAACTCGCCTTCGCGATCGCCCACGAGGTCGGCAACCACCTCGGCGGCATCCGGCTCCAGGCGCACCTGCTCGACGACGAGCTCGATGCGCGGGAGATGGCCGAGGCGTCGCTCCTGATCGACGGCCTGGCGGGCCGATCCGGCCCGCTGTTGTCGCTGCTCCGCCCGCTCCTGTCGGACGACTGGCGTCGGACCGGAGGCGCGACCTGGGCGGGCCTGCTCGGCCGCGTGGCTCGGCAGATCGAGGACGAAGGCACGCGCGGCGTCCGCTTCGAGGTGGCCGGCGGGCTCGATCCCGAAGCGAAGGCGCCGGACTTCGACTGGGTCCACCCGCTCCTGATCGCGCTCGTCGAATCGACGCTCGAGCACGTCGCCGATCGCGGCGCCACGGCGAGCGTGCGTCTCGCGCTCGTCGAAGACGAGGAGGGACTCCGACTCGATCTGGTGGACGACGGCGCGCCGGAGGATCTCTCGCCCGGGGCGGCGCGTCGCGGCCGACCGCTCGCGGTCGAGATCGCCCAGGAGCTCATCGGGCGCAGCGGAGGACGCGTCGAGACGCAGGTCGACGACGCGGGCACGCGGGTCGGTCTCCGCTTCGGCTGAGGCCGCGCGGACGGGTCAGGCGGCGGCGCGCGTCTTCGGGCGCAGCACCCGCGCCGGCGGCTCGCGGATGTCCCAGATGAGGCCCACGGCCTGGAAGAGACGCAGCACGTAGTAGGTCACGTCGATCTCCCACCAGAAGAAACCCTGGCGCGCGGACGCCATGTAGTGATGGTGGTTGTTGTGCCAGCCCTCGCCGAGGGTGAGCAGCGCCAGCCAGAAGTTGTTGCGGGAGTCGTCGCCGGTCTCGTAGCGCTGGCTGCCGAAGCGGTGGGCGAGCGAGTTGATCGAGTACGTCGCGTGCCAGAGGAGCACCGTCGAAATCGCGAAGCCCCAGACGAGGCCGGCCAGGCCGTCGATCGCGTAACAAAAGACGGCCAGGGAGATCGGGACGACGATGTGCCACCGGTTCAGCCATACGAGCTCCGGATAGGCCGCGAAGTCGCGGATGCGATCGACCTCCGTCTCGTCGAAGTCGCCGGAGAAGATCCAGGCCTGATGGGCCCACCAGAAGCCCTTGCGCGGCGAGTGGAGGTCTTCCTCCTGGTCCGAGTAGCGGTGGTGGCGTCGATGGCCGCCGGCCCACCAGAGGGGGCCCTTCTGCACGGCGGCGCAGCCGAGCACGGCGAGGAAGAACTGGAACGCGCGGCTCGTCTTGAAGGCCTTGTGGGCGAAGTAGCGGTGGTAGCCGCCGGTGATCCCGAAGAGGCGGACCCAGAAGAGCGTCAGGCAGAGTGCGATCTCGAACGTGCCGACGCCGGTATGGAAAGCGAGGAGGCAGCCGGCGTGGATCGTCCAGTAGACGACCGTCGGGACGGCGCCGAGGTGGTGCCAGAGGCCTTCGGTCGCGACGTCGCCTTCGGCGCGCGCCGGCTTCTCGGCGACACGCACGGGCGTTTCGGCCACGCGTGCGGTCGGCGCGGGGGCGGGCTCGTCGTCGGAAACGGGGATCCCAGCGATCGCGGATTCGCTCACGGACACTCCTCCTGGGGGCGAGCAGAACCTACGAATCCCATCGGCGAGCAGCATCGCAACGACGGTGAAAGTTCCGTCAAAACGGGCTTAACCCTGTGTTTGCGCTACTTTGCGGCCTCCTCGACCGGGGGGACGAGGCCCACCCCGAAAGAAATCCGCGCGCGACGCCGGGTGCCCACGCTTCGTTCTCGTTCCGAACGAGATCGTTCGAAACGGGATCCGGTCGCGAATCCGCCGCCCACGCCCCGGGGTCCGCTCCCCGCTGCGCGTGCGGCGCGCCACGAGATCCAACCACCATGTCCGAGTCCGGTGTCCGAGAGGACCTGCGCAACGTCGCGATCATCGCCCACGTCGACCACGGCAAGACGACCCTCGTCGACGGCCTGCTGAGGGCGGGCGGCGCGTTCCGCGAGAACGAGGCCGTCGAGGACCGGGTCATGGACTCCGGCGATCTCGAGAAGGAGCGCGGGATCACGATCCAGAGCAAGAGCACCGCCCTCGACTACGAAGGCGTGCGGATCCAGCTCGTCGACACGCCCGGCCACGCCGACTTCGGGGGCGAGGTCGAGCGGGTGCTGGGCATGGCGGACGCGGCGCTGCTGCTCTGCGACGCCTACGAAGGCGTCATGCCCCAGACGCGCTTCGTGCTTCGGAAGGCGCTCGACCACGGACTTCGTCCCATCCTGGTCGTGAACAAGATCGACAAGCCCGAGGAGCGCGCCGAGCAGGTGGTCGACGAAGTCTTCGACCTGCTCGTCGAGCTCGGCGCCGACGACACCCAGCTCGAATTCCCGGTCGTCTACGCCTCCGCCAAGCAGGGGCTCGCGACCACCGAGTACGGCGGCGAGATGAAGGATCTCCTGCCGGTCCTCGACACGATCCTCGAGCACGCCCCGCCGCCGAAGGTCCAGGAGGAGGAGCCGCTCCAGTTCCAGGCGGTCACCCTCGGCTACGACGCCTTCGTCGGGCGCCTCGTGATCGGCCGCGTCGTGCGCGGCAGGATGAAGCGCGGCGCGCCCGTCGTCCGCGTCGGCGAAGAGGG
The DNA here is from genome assembly GCA_039187915.1 of Myxococcota bacterium. GTDB lineage: Bacteria > Myxococcota_A > UBA9160 > UBA9160 > UBA4427 > UBA4427. The sequence continues at coordinate 645 of JBCCZJ010000090.1, read as the reverse complement.
CGCCCAGGACAACTTCCGGATCACCAAGCTCTTCGGCACGCTCGGCACCGACCGCGTCGAGATCGAAGAGGCCCGCGCCGGCGACATCGTGATCGTCGCCGGCGTCGACTCGATCCAGGTCGGTGACACCGTCTGCGAGCCGAACCAGATCGACCCGCTCCCGCGGATCGCGATCGACCCGCCGACGATCCGGGTCAGCCTCTCCGTCAACAACTCGCCCTTCGCCGGTCGGGAGGGCAAGTACGTCACGAGCCGCCAGATCGGCGAGCGGCTCGAACGCGAGGGCATGTCGAACATCTCGATCGTGATCGAACGGACCGAGAAGCAGGACACCTTCGCGGTCTCCGGCCGCGGCGAGCTCCAGCTCGCGGTCTTGATCGAGACGCTCCGCCGCGAAGGCTACGAATTCGCCGTCTCGCGCCCGGAGATCATCGTCCAGGAAGTCGCCGGCAAGCAGTGCGAGCCGGTCGAGGAAGTCGTGGCCGACGTGCCCGAGACCGCGGCGGGCTCCGTCATGGAGAAGCTCTCCCAGCGGAAGGGCCGCATGGACACGATGGAGCATCACGGCGATCGCGTGCAGATGCGCTTCATCGTTCCGTCCCGGGGCCTCTTCGGCTACCGCGGCGAGTTCCTGACGGATACCCG
>JBCCZJ010000089.1:0-13424 GCA_039187915.1 Myxococcota bacterium | reverse complement strand
CGCCGCGAGCCAGACCCACTCAACGGAGCGACCCCTTTCGGCGTCGCCGCGAGCCAGACCCACTCAACGGAGCGACCCCCACCAGCGTCTGCTCCCACAGGATCTTCCACCCACCATGTCCGAGACATCGACCGACGCCGCGACGCCCGACGAGGACCGCGCGCGCCACCCCCTCGCGATGGAGACCCTCGTCTCCCTGTGTGCCGCCCGCGGCTTCATCTACCCCGCGAGCGAAATCTACGGCGGGATCGCCGGGTTCTGGGATTACGGCCCGCTCGGCGTCGAGCTCAAGAACAACCTGAAGGCCTTCTGGTGGCGCCGCATGGTGCGCGAGCGCGAGGACGTCGTCGGGATCGACAGCGCGATCATCTCCCATCCACGGACCTGGGAGGCTTCGGGGCACGTCGAGAACTTCAGCGACCCGATGGTCGACTGTCGCCGCTGCAAGAAGCGCTTCCGCGCGGACCAGATCCCGGACGAGCCCTGCTCGGCCACCACGAAGAAGGACGCCGACCGCAGCTGCGACTACACGGAGGCCCGCGACTTCAACCTGATGCTGTCGACCCAGATCGGTGCCTCCGTCGAAGAGTCGTCGACGGCCTATCTGCGACCGGAGACCTGCCAGCCGATCTTCTCCGGCTTCAAACGCGTGCGCGAGTCCGCGCGCCAGAAAGTGCCCTTCGGCATCGCCCAGATCGGCAAGGCCTTCCGCAACGAGATCACGCCGCGGAATTTCACCTTCCGCTCGCGCGAGTTCGAGCAGGCCGAGATGGAGTTCTTCTGCCACCCCTCTGAGCGGCAGAAATGGTTCGAGCACTGGCGCGAGTACCGCTACCAGTTCCACCGGGACATCGGCTTCGACGCGTCCCTGCTGCGCATGCGCCCGCACGCGGACGACGAGCTGGCGCACTACGCGAACGCCGCCGAGGACATCGAGTTCCTGTTCCCGTTCGGCTGGCAGGAGATCGAGGGCATCCACGACCGGGGCGACTGGGATCTGTCCCGGCACACGGAGTATTCCGGCAAGGAGCTCGCCATCACCGACGAGCAGACCAAGGAGCGCTACACGCCGATGTGCATCGAGACGTCCGTCGGCGTCGACCGCACGTCGCTCGCGCTGCTCGTGGCGGCGTACACGGAAGAGGCGCTCGAGGACGGGGAGTCGCGGACGGTGATGAAGTTCCACCCGGCGCTCGCGCCGATCAAGGCGGCGGTCCTGCCGCTCTCGAAGAAGCTCGCGGAGCCGGCGAAGGCGCTGAACCGGAAGCTCTGCGGTCAGTTCAACACCTTCTACGACGACGCCGGAAACATCGGCCGTCGCTACCGGAGGCAGGACGAGGTCGGCACGCCGTTCTGTGTCACCTACGACTTCGACTCCGAGGAAGATCACTGCGTGACCGTGCGTGAGCGCGACACGATGAACCAGGAGCGGGTCCCGATCGACACGCTCGTCCATACCCTGCGCGATCGTCTGGAGGAGGGGCTGTGAGCGCTCGCAAGTCCACGAAGAAGAAGGCTGCCAAGAAGAAGACGGCGAAGAAGGCAGCGAAGAAGAAGGCAGCGAAGAAGAAGACCGCGAAGAAGGCGGCCGGGAAGACGGCGCGCAAGAAGACGTCGAAGAAAGCCGCTGCGAAGAAGGCGGCCCAGAAGAAGGCGGCCGCCGCGCGCAAGAGCGCGAAGAGCGCCGCGGCCAAGGCCGCGAGCCAGCGCAAGGTCTTCTCCTTCGGCGGCGGCAAGGCCGACGGCCACGCAGCCATGAAGGAGATCCTGGGCGGGAAGGGCGCGAACCTGGCGGAGATGACGTCGCTCGGGATCCCGGTGCCTCCCGGATTCACGATCTCGACCGAGGTCTGCGCGGAGTTCAACCGCCGCGGCGGAAAGCTTCCGCCGGACGTGAAGGCCGACGTGCTGACGGCCCTCGCGAACGTCGAGCAGCTGATGGAGATGCGCTTCGGCGACGCCGACAAGCCGCTCCTCGTGTCGATCCGCTCCGGGGCCCGCGCGTCGATGCCGGGCATGATGGACACGGTCCTGAACCTCGGCCTGAACGACGAGACGGTGGTCGGTCTGGCCAAGCTGGCCGACGAGCGCTTCGCCTACGACAGCTACCGCCGCTTCATCCAGATGTACGGCGACGTCGTCCTGGGCGTTCCTCATGACCGCTTCGAGCAGCGCCTCGACGCCGCCACGGAGGATCGCGGCGTCGAGAACGACACCGAGCTCACGGCCATGGACCTGCGACGCGTGGTCGCGGACTATCTGCAGATCGTCCAGGAGACGACCCGGGCACCCTTCCCGCAGGACCCGCTCGAACAGCTGTGGGGCGCGATCGGCGCCGTCTTCGGTTCCTGGGAGAACGCGCGCGCGATCGCCTACCGCCGGTTGAACGACATCCCCGACGAATGGGGCACGGCCGTTAACGTGCAGTCGATGGTCTTCGGGAACATGGGAGACAACTGCGCGACGGGCGTGGCCTTCACGCGCAATCCCTCGACGGGCGAGAAGAACTTCTACGGCGAGTACCTGAAGAACGCGCAGGGCGAGGACGTCGTCGCGGGCATCCGCACGCCGCAGCCGATCAACGAGGCGAGCCGCGCCGAGGACACGAAACACCTGCCGACGCTCGAAGCCGAGATGCCGAAGGCGTACAAGCAGCTCGTCGCGATCTACAAGCGCCTCGAGAAGCACTACCGCGACATGCAGGACATCGAGTTCACCATCCAGGACGGCACGCTCTGGATGCTGCAGACCCGGTCGGGCAAGCGCACGACCGGAGCCGCCGTCCAGATCGCCGTCGACATGGCGAAGGAGCGCCTGATCACGAAAGAGGAAGCGGTCCTGCGGATCGAGCCGAACTCCCTCGATCAGCTCCTCCACCCGACGATCGACAAGGACAAGGCGCCCGACGTCGTCGCGCGCGGCCTGCCGGCTTCCCCGGGCGCCGCGGTCGGTCAGGTCGTGTTCTCCGCGGAAGAGGCGGAGGCCAAGGCCAAGGGCGGGGCGAAGGTGATTCTCGTCCGGACGGAGACGTCGCCCGAGGACATCGTCGGGATGAACGCCTCCGAGGGCATCCTGACCGCGAAGGGCGGCATGACTTCCCATGCGGCCGTGGTCGCGCGCGGCATGGGCAAGTGCTGCGTGGCCGGCTGCGGGCAGCTCGCGATCGATTACGAGCGCGACACCATGCGGATCGGCGAGCTCGTCGTGGACGCCGGCGACTGGATCACGTTGAACGGATCGACCGGCGAAGTGATGCTCGGCCAGGCGGCCACGGTCATGCCCGAGCTCGGCGGCGCGTTCTCCGAGCTGATGCGCTGGACGGACAAGATCCGCCAGCTCAACGTGCGCACGAACGCCGATACGCCGCAGGACGCGGAGGTCGCCCGATCCTTCGGCGCCGAGGGCATCGGCCTCTGCCGGACGGAGCACATGTTCTTCGAGCCGGGCCGGATCCTGGCGGTCCGCCAGATGATCCTGGCGTCGAACGTGGCCGATCGTGAAGCGGCCCTCGCGAAGCTGCTCCCGATGCAGCGGGGCGACTTCGAGGGGATCTTCCGGGCGATGGACGGGCTGCCCGTCACGGTGCGCCTGCTCGACCCGCCGCTGCACGAGTTCCTCCCTCAATCGGAGGAGGACATCCAGGCGGTCGCGGACTCGCTCGGACGCTCGATCGGCGACGTCCGCCATGCGCTCGAGTCGCTCCACGAGTTCAATCCGATGCTCGGCCATCGCGGGTGCCGCCTCGGCATCACGTTCCCCGAGATCTACGCGATGCAGGTGCGAGCGATCAGCGAAGCCGCGGTCAACGTCGCGGCGGCAGGGATCCGGGTGAAGCCCGAGATCATGATTCCGCTCGTCGCCCACGAGAAGGAGCTCGCCCAGCTGCGGAAGCTCTCCGAGGAGGTGATCGCGGAGGTCCGGAAGGAGAACCCGGGGACGCGGGTCAAGCCGATCATCGGCACGATGATCGAAGTGCCGCGTGCCGCGCTGACCGCCGATCGGATCGCGGACCACGCCGACTTCTTCTCTTTCGGCACCAACGACCTGACCCAGATGGCCTACGCGCTGTCCCGCGACGACGCCGGCAACTTCCTGCCCGACTACGTCGACGGCGGCCTGATCGACGCGGATCCCTTCGTGTCGATCGACGCGGACGGAATCGGGCAGCTGGTGCGGCTCGGCGCCGAGCGCGGGCGCGCGACGCGGCCGGACCTCAAGCTCGGCGTCTGCGGTGAGCATGGAGGCGACCCCTCGAGCGTTCGCTTCTTCGCCGAGGTCGGTCTCGACTACGTCTCGTGCTCGCCGTAACGGGTGCCCCTGGCGCGCCTGGCGGCGGCGCAGGCGGCCGTGGCGCAGCCGGAGAGCGACGCGTGATCGGCCGGCCGGAGGGGCGCCGCGCTGCCTCGCGCAGGGCCGCCTCCGGCGGACGTCGCTTCGTCGGGGTCGGGGTGGCTTTGCTGGTCGGCATCGTCGCCTGCGCGACGCCGCCGGGCGGGGCGGGGACCGACGACTGGACGGCGGAGCTGACCGAAACGGAGCGGGCCGCGGTCGCGGCGGCGCTGCCCGAGCGGGCGATCGAGGAGCTGCTGCCCCTCTCGAGCCTCTTCTACGAGCGGATCACGAGCCGCCGTTTCAACTCGCGGGCGACCTTCGAGGATCCGAGCGTCCGCCAGTTCTTCCCGACGCTCGCTGCCTACTCCGATTACTACGCAGCGCTCGTCGACGCGCTCGACCGGGCGAACATCGAGTTCAATCGTCCCACTCGGATCGACCTGCTCGGCGTCGAAGTCGGCCCCGGCGGCAACCTGCTGCTCTCGTTGCGCTTCACGGGGGACAACGACCTGCCGCTGCGCTGGTGGAATGCGACCCTCGAGCGGACCGACGAGTGGAGCTGGCAGAACGATCGCTGGTACGTCGTCCCCGGCAAGATCTGAACGCACGGGCGGGCCGCGCGGGATCGCTCCGGGGGCTTCTCCTGCGGGGGAAGGGCGGTAGGGAAAACTTCTCACCTCGATGGGTAGGAAAGTACCCACGCGAAGCCGCGTTCCGCAGTTTTCTGCGGGTCGTGAGCGGGGTCACAAGTCAATGAAATCAAGCACTTAGCGTTCCTTCAAGAAAATGCTTGATCTGGCACGGCGATTGCTCCTAGAGTGATCGAGCCCGAGGAATCGGGCGGACTTTCGAAAAGCCATCCATAAGCTCGACGAGTTCGAGCGGGCACCCGGTTCGGTTTTTCGCGACCAGCCAGCAGGAGTTCAGGGACCTGCTGGAGACCCTGGAAGCGAGTCAGGGAGACCGAACTCTTTCCTCCGTCCCCGCCAGTCGGCGTTCCGGGTCCTCCCGGACGTGGGCCCGTCGGGACCGGTCGGGAAGGCCCGCGCGAGTCCTCGGAGAGATCGAGGAACGACACCGTGGCCGATTCTTCTACTCGACAGCGCACGCAGAAGGCATGGGATTGCGACCGGGAGCTGGTGGACCAGATCCTGGCCGGCAGCCGCGAACACTTCGACCTGCTCTACGAGACCTACTTCCCGCGCGTCTACCGCTTCGCGCTCAAGCGGCTCGGTGATCCCGGCGAGGCCGAGGACGTCGCCCAGGAAGTCTTCATGACCCTGATGACCGCGCTCGCGTCCTACAAGGGCGAGTCGGCGCTGCTGGTCTGGATCTTCGGCGTGACCCGAAACAAGGTGAATCGTCGCTTCCGCAAGCCGCGTCCGCGCCTCGAGCCGCTGGAAGAAGGCGGCGCGCTGGACATCCAGGCCTTCGAGCCGCCGGCGGACGAAGCCGTCGACGCGCGGCGTGTGCTCGGCCGCTGCGAGCACGTCATCGCGCACGACCTCACGCCGCTCCAGCGTCGGATCTTCCATCTGAAGCACCTGCGCCAGCAGCCGATCCGCTCGATCGCGAATGCCCTCGGCAAGAGCGAGGATGCGGTCAAGGCGAACCTCTACCGCATGCGCCGCGCCATTTCGGCGGGCACGCCCGGTCTCGAGGGGCTGCTCCGCTCGTAGCCCGGGTCCTTCCCGACCCGATCGGCATCCCCAACCGGAGCGGGCCGGCTCCGATCGCTTCCCTCGGCGCTGCTCCACCGCTCCGGCCGCCTCGCCGGCCCTCCCCGCTGCCTCGAACGCGACGGAGGGCCGGGGCCGGGGTCCGGATCCGTGCTCGCGCGTTCCGCTTCGGAACACGCCGGATCCCGGAGGGAGCTGATGAGAACGGTCGCGTGCGGTGCGGGATCGCGAGACCCCACCGTTTCCCGATCCGCTGCGCCCAGTTCCGTGGGCGGCGGCAGGGGCTGGAGCGCCCTGGGCCTTCGTTGACACATGTCAGCGGCTCGCGTATCCGTTCCGCATGAGCAGTCCCACGAGCCTCCCGCCCGGCCGCTCGCTCACGGGATCGGCCGAGGACGCCGGCCAGGCGTCGCCGTCGCTGAACGCGCGGGCGCGCAAGCGTTCCGAGACGCGCGAGCGGCTCTTCGAGATGGCGCTCCGGGAGTTCCGCGAGGTCGGTCTGGCGGCAGCGCAGATCGACCGGATCGCGAAAGCGGCCGGCGTGGCGCGCGGCACGTTCTACTTCCACTTCGCGACGAAGGACGACGTCCTCGTGGAGCTCGCGCGGCGGATCAACGCGCGGATCGCGCGGCGGGTCGCCGTGCTCGGCGAGTCGAAGCCGACGCTCCGCGAGCTCCTGCTGCGGGTGAACGACGCCTGCATGGACGAGCACAGCCGGGTGGGAGAGGCCGAACTGCTGGCCGACATGCTCTCCCTCTACGTGCGGCGTCCGATGGACGTCCAGGATCCGACGCACAACGTCCCGTCCCTCGCGGACGAGCTCACGCGACATCTCCGCGCCGCTGCGGAGCGGGGCGAGATGCGGACCTCGCTGCCGCCCGAACAGGTGGCCATCGTCTTCATGAGCAGCCTGTTCGGAATCTACACCCGCCTGCCGCAGGGGGAGGCCCTGCGCGAGGCCTGCGCGGATTTCATCGCGCTGCTCGTGGAGGGGCTGGTTCCGCCTGCCGCCGGGCGTGATTGAGATCCGTGGGCAGATCCGGCGCCCCGCAGGGGCAGGGCGTCGTGCCCGCTCGATGTCGGATCGGACAAAAAAAGTGTCGGGGTCCTGACACATGCGTATCGACGTCACCACTCTGAAGTGACGTCAGACCGCACCCGCGCGGCCGCCGGGTCGGCGCGGGGGGAGGGATCGGCCGACGCGGCGCCCGAACGGGTCGCCCCGGTCGAACGCGGGTCTGAGCCGGCCCCGGAAGACGGGCAACCGGCAACGGAGCGAAGGAGAACGAAGTGGCGCGCGGCAGAGTCTGGCAGGGGATTCGAGACTGGTTCCGACCGGTCGACCGGGCCCCCCGCGCTGCTCGGCCCGCCGAGGAGGCGCCGCCTTCGCAGGAAGACCGCGGTCGGATCCACGATCGGCAAGCGACGCGCGCCCGGATCGACGCCGAAGGCGGGGCCGAGGTGATCCCGTTTCCCGGCGTGGGAGGTGTGGGCGCGGCCGCGCTCGAGCAGGCCGATTCCGCCGGCCCCCTCGATCCGGAGCTGCTCGACTTCCTCGCCGCGGACGTCGATCCGGTGCCGGCCGACCCGGCCTTTCGCGAGCGACTTCGCGACGAGCTCTGGGACATGATCGTCGACGAGCGGCTCGCGCCGCCCGGCGATGGCAAGGAGGTCTGAGGCGGCCGCTCGGGGACACGCCGATCGCGTTGCCCGGACCGGGGACGCTGATTAGGCTCCGCGCATGCGGAACCCGATCCGCCTCAAGAACCTTCGCGCGCGCTTCCTTCCGCTCTATCTCGCCGGCGCGGCGATCCTCCTCGTGACCGCTCCGGGGCGCGGCGCCCTGGTGGCCGCGCTGCCGCCGATTCTCGCGGGCACCGTCCTCCGCGGCTGGGGGGCCGGTCACCTCGTCAAGAACGACGCCCTGACGACCACCGGTCCCTACGCCCATCTGCGCCACCCGCTCTACCTCGGCACGCTGCTGATCGGCACCGGCTTCGCGATCGCCGTCGGCGGGCGCCTCTCGGTGGTCGTGCTGGCGCTGCTCTGGCCGTGGTTCGCGCTTCACTACTTCCCGCGCAAGGAGGCGGCCGAGAGCGACCGACTGCTCGCGCGCCACGGCGAGCGCTTCGCGCGCTATCGGGACGCGGTGCCGGCGCTGCTTCCCTCCCTGCGTCCCTGGCATGACGCGGGAGACTCGGGGGCCGGGGTCGGCTGGGCACTGGCGCGCTACTCCGACAACAACGAGCTCGGGACCTTCCTCGCGGTCGTCGCGGGTTGGCTCGTCTTCTGGTGGCGGTCGGGGGCGCCCGGATGAGCGACGCGCTGCCGCAGGTGCTCTCGCGCGACGCCCTCGGCTCGCGCGCGCGATCCGTCCTGCATGCCGGGGGAACCGGTAACCCGGACGTGCTCCTGGTCGCGGGCGCTGGCGAAGGCGAGCCGCCGCTCGTCGTCAAGGACTACGCGCCGCGTTCGGCCTGGGTCCGCCGCGGGCTCGCGCCTGCGCTCCTGCGCCGGGAGGCGCAGGCCTATCGACGTCTCGAGGGAATTCGCGCGATCCCGCGTCTCCTCGGCCGCGTGGACGAACTCGCGCTCGTCTTCGAGTACCGGCCCGGGCAGCTGCTCTCGCGTTCGCTGCGGGGGCAGCTCCCCGAGGCGTTCCTGCCCGAGCTCGAGGCGGCGGTCGCGGAGATGCACCGACGGGGCGTGGTCCACCTCGACCTGCGTCATCGCAGCAACATCCTGGCCGGCGAGGACGGCCACCCCGTCCTGATCGACTTCGCCTCGGCGCTGCGCTTCGACGCTTCGCGGCCGTGGGGGCGGGCGGCCTGCGCCGTGCTCGGGACCCTCGATCGTCGCGCCCTCGAGAAGTGGCGCGTGCGGCTCGTCTGATCGGCGGGCGCCGGCGGGCGCGTGGGCGTCGTCCGGTCGGGCCGGTCCAGCGGGCGCGTGGGCGTCGTCCGGTCGGGCCGGTCCAGCGGGCGCGTGGGCGTCGTCCGGTCGAGCCGGTTTGCCGGGCTCGCGCGACGCAGCTAGTCGGCGGGGAGTTCCGCGGGCTCGCGCGGCGCGAGCCGTCCGATGTAGTGACGGAAGCACTCGAGGGTGAGCCGCGCGTCTTCGAGGGCGCGGTGGGCGACGCCGCCGTCGCCGAGCAGGCCTGCGGTGGTCGCCGCCTGACGCAGCGAGATGGCGCGCGCGGGCTCGCCGGCCACGAGCGACCAGGAATAGAACAGCGTAGCCAGATCGATCACGTGGTAGTCGAAGGGGTAGGGGATCTCGCAGTTCTTGAACGCGCGCTCGAGAAAGATCACGTCCATCCGCACGTTCTGTCCGGCCGGGATCACCTTGCGGTCCTTCGGCAGCATCTCGACGATCTCGGTCAGGACCTGCCGGACGCCCGGCGCCTCGGCCCAGAGCGCTTCGTCGTACCCGAAGATCTCTGCCGCCTGGGGCGAGATCCGCTCCGGGCGCGCCTTCACGCGCCACTGCGCCTCCGCGAACTCGTTCAGACGCGCGTCCGTCAGGATGATCCCGACCTCCGTCAGATCGTGAATCTCGACGTCGAGGCCCCCGAACTCGCAATCCAGAAATGCAAACGCAAACTCAGCACTCAACGGTTCGTTCCAATCGGTCGGGGGAATCGGGGGGAAGAGGGCGCCGGGCAGAGTTCTCCAGAGCAGCATTCGCGCGCAGGGTGCCAGCGGGATGGGAAGAGAAGTCAGGGAGGGAGGCGCCCACGCGGCGCCGCACGGGCGCGGGGCCTCGGCCCGCACGGGCGCCCGCAGCGCGCGAGGCGCAGGACGCCCCAGGAAGGGGCGCCCGCGCCACGCGAAACGAGTGGCGCTCCCAACGGGACTCGAACCCGTGTTTCAGCCTTGAGAGGGCCGCGTCCTAGGCCACTAGACGATGGGAGCGCGATCGGACGGCGCGCGAAGCTAGCGGGAGGGCTCGTGGGGGTCAACCCGGGGGGCGGATGCGCCGCGGGATCCTCCGTGACCACCGCGGTGGAATCCCGATCACACGGTTGCGGGGAACGCTGCAGGGTGCCCTGGAGCGTCTCCCTGTGCCGCGAAACGTCACTCCGTGCGCTGCCTCACAACCACGCGAGAACGCGCCCGCCGAGAATCGTGCCGCCGAACCCGAAGGCCCGCCTCAAGGCTGCGCGGACACTTGCCGATCCAGGATGCGTCGCGTGCGCTCTGGCACGCGGGTTGCTCTCCCCTGGATGGGTGGGGCGTGGGATCTCGCTCGCAGGACCGCGAACGACCCCACAGGGAGAAACGCATGGCACGTACGGACCTGAACCGGACCCGGGGCTTCACGCTCGTCGAGCTGATGATCGTCGTCGCGATCATCGGTGTTCTCGCGTCGGTCGCGATTCCGTCCTATCTCAACTATCAGCTCACGGCGAAGCGCTCCGAGGGCTACGCGAACCTCGCGTCCCTCGCGAAGGCCCAGAAGGCCTACTTCGCGGAGTTCAACGATTACATCGCCGTCGCCGCGGAGCCGAGCTTCACGCTCGGCCAGGTGCCGACCACGGTCACCCGCGACAGCACCCCGATCAACGCGGCCTTTTCGAGCGTCGGCTGGGTACCGGAAGGCGACGTCTTCTTCGACTACGACACGGCGACGCCGACCGATCCGCTGACCGGCGCGTGCACGTGCACGGAAGCCTGCTTCACGGCGACGGCCTACGGCAACCTGGACGGCGACGCCTCGCTCTCGGTGATGCTCTATACGCATCCCGATCGCCTCGGCGGCTTCTGTGAGACCGGGCAGGGCGGCAACCAGACGCCGCCCTTCGAGAACGGCTCCCGCATGTTCGACCAGGTCGCGCGCGTCCTGGTGGCCGACGACTTCTAGTCCGACCCCGGAGACGCGTTGCGCGGCCTTCCCGGGCCGCGTCGCGTCCCACCCGATTGCGGAGAACCGAGGGGTGTCCTCGAAAGCCCTACAGATCCTCGCCACGCTCGGCTTCGTGCTGCTCACGGGCTGGGCGCACGCGCGCGTTCCGATCGAGTCGCGCGCGGACCTCGGTGAGGACTTCGTGCCGGCGCCGTACGCCGTCGACGCGGCGAGTCTGGGGTTCGACGCGCTGCTCGCCGACTACTACTGGCTGCAGGCAGTGCAGGTCGCGGGCGCCCAGTCCGCGATCGACGAGCGGATCGCGAGCCATCTCGGGCGTCTGGTCGACGTCACGACGACCCTGAATCCGCACGTCTCTCATCCCTACCGCTTCGCGGCGGTCTGGATGACCCACTCCCGGGAACAGGTGCTCGAGGCGAATCGACTGCTCGAGCGGGCGACGCGGTTCCATCCCGAGGACTGGCGCAACCACTTCTACCTGGGCTTCAACCATTTCTACTACCTGGGCAACTTTCCCGAGGCCGCCTCCGCCCTCGAAGCCGCGATGGCCCTCGACGGCGCACCGGGCTACCTGCCGCGCCTCGTCGCGCGGCTGAAGAGCGAGACCGGCGACATCGACGTCGCCGAAGTCTTCCTGCGAGAGATGCTCGAGAGCACCGAGGACGAAGAAGAGCGCGCCAAGTACGAGACCGGCCTCGACGAGATCGAGATCGAGCAGAAGGCGCGCTTCCTGGATCGCGCGCGGTCCGCCTACCGCGCGCTCACGGGGCGCGACATCGAGCGCGTCGAGGATCTGGTGACCGGGCCCCATCGGGTGATCGAGAAGCTTCCCGACCCCGAACCCGACGCGATCCCGGACCCGCTGCGACGCGGGTCCGTCTGGGAGATCGAGGGCGAGCGCATCGTGTCGAGCTACCTCGGCAGTCGCTACGAGGTCCACTACTCGCATCAAGGCGGTCACGAGGGCGCGCTCTATGACGAAGCGCCCGAGACGACCGCCGACGAAGACCACGCTGGAGGTGAAGGGGCGTGACGGATCGAGGCAACGAGATCGTCCGCGTGCGCGGCATCGTGAAGGACTTCCGGCCCGGCTTCGGCCTGCGCCGCAAGCGCGTGCTGCACGGAGTGACGTTCGACGTCCAGGACAACGAGATCTTCGGCTTCGTCGGTCCGAACGGGGCCGGCAAGACGACTACGCTCAAGATCCTGATGGGGTTGATCCGCCCGACCGAGGGGCGGGCCCGGATCCTCGGCTGCGACGTCGGGGAGTCGGAGTTCCGTCACGAAATCGGATTCCTGCCGGAGAACCCCTACTTCTATCCCTTCTTGACGGCCCGCGAGATCCTCGACTTCTACGCGCGACTCTCCGGAGTCGCCGCCTCGGATCGCGCTCCGCGCGTCGAGCGCCTCCTCGGGCTGGTGAACCTCGGACACGCGATGGACGCGCGGCTTCGTACCTTCTCGAAGGGCATGCTCCAGCGCGTCGGCATCGCGCAGGCGCTGATCCACGACCCGAAGGTCGTCTTCCTCGACGAGCCGATGAGCGGTCTCGATCCGCTCGGCCGCATGGAGATCCGGGACCTGATCCTCTCGCTCCGCGCCGAGGGCAAGACCGTCTTCATGAACACGCACATCCTGACGGACGTCGAGTCGATCTGCGATCGGGTCGCGATCATCGTGAAGGGTCGTATTCGCCATCAGGGCAAGATCGAGGATTTCCTGCCGACCGATCGGCGCGAGACCGACGTCCTGGTCTCGAGCCTGCCGCCGGAGACGGCCGAGGAACTCGGCGAGCGTTTCGATCTCGAGATGCGGGGACTCGGCGAACGCCTCGAGCTGCGGGTCGGTGAGAAGGACGTCGGCGGCGTGCTCGATGCGGTGATCCGGGTCGGCGGCGAGGTCGTCTCGGTCACACCCCACCGCAGCTCCCTCGAGGATGTCTTCCTCGACGCGGTGCGCGCGGGCGACGAATCGGCGACGACGCCGGGAGGGAAGCGCTGATGGGCCCGCTGCTCCGCATCCACGCCCTGGCGAGCAACACGTTTCGCGAGGCCATCCGAAACAAACTGCTCTACACGCTGCTCGGATTCAGCTTCCTCATGATCGCGTCCGGCGTCCTGCTCGCGACGCTCTCCTACGTGGAGGTCGACGAGATCCTGCAGGACATGGGGATGGCGGCGATCCGCTTCTTCAGCGCCGGGATCGCGACCTTCGTCGGCATCGGCCTGATCCACAACGAGGTCGATCGCCGCACGATCTTCACGATCCTCTCGAAGCCGGTCTCGCGCAGCGAGTTCCTGCTCGGCAAGTGGGCGGGGCTCACGTTCACCGTCTGGCTCCAGCTCGCGCTGATGGGACTCGCCTTCGCGATCGTCTCGGCGCTCGCCGGCGCACCGCTGCACGGGGATCACTTTCTCGCGATCGCCCTGATCGGCCTCGAGCTGATGGTGCTCGTCGCGATCGCCACGCTCTTCTCGGCCTTCACGACGCCCATGCTCGCGGCGCTCTTCACGATCGGGCTCTGGATGATCGGACACCTGACGCGGG
>JBCCZJ010000088.1:0-13453 GCA_039187915.1 Myxococcota bacterium | reverse complement strand
GCCGCGGCGGCGTTGTGTGCGAATCGAGGATCCTGAAGGCTCTCGCCTTCGGTCGATTTGATGAAAGCGAAACGGATGCCGGCTGCGCCGACCTGGCGCCAGTCGATCCGACCCTGGTGATGCGAGACGTCGATCCCGCGGATCGGGTGGGACTCGCGACTGGGATCGACGAAGCGAATCCATCCGCGGGTGTATCCGAGCGTGAATGCCGCGACGCCGATCGCGAGCAAGAGAAGAAAGACGAGGCTGTTTCGCACGTGAGGTCCGTCCACGACGCGTCCGGGCCCGGGTGAGTCGGGATCGCGCGTCGAATCGAGGAAAGAAGAGACAGAAGGGAGTGGTTTCGATCTACGCGCGGGCTCGGATCGGCCCGTCTGCCCATCGGCTGATCTTCGTGTCGACCCGCGGCCAGCGTGTTTCGTTCCGAGGCGGCTTGTCCTCTTGGACGCTCGACCGGTGGGTCGCGGTTCCGTCGACGAACGGAAGACCGCGCGGGACCCTGTCGAACCTGGTGCGACGCAGGGAGTCGCGGACTCCATGCCGTCGGACGCTGTGCTGTCCGCCTTGCCTCGGGGCCGGGCGCCGTGAGCGGCGCGCGGGACGTGCCGTCGCCTCGGCGCTCGCGGTCGAGAGTCTCCCGGTCGGCATGGCCGAAACGGAACCGACGGGGCGGCGGCGGACGGTGCGATTCCTGACTACGCTTGCGCGTCCGGAGGGCGCTCGGCGAGACGGGGCCCGGCATCCGGGAGACTGTGCATCGACCGATTCGAGAGAGGGGAGGACGAGGGATGGCCGACGACCAGGGAACGCCGTCGCTGACGAAGGAAGGAATGGGCATCGTCTCCGGCTTGCCCCTCGAGATCGCGGACGATTCGCCCGGGGCGCTGCGCGATGCGCTTCAGATGCTGCTCGACATGGAGGCGATCCGGCGGGTGAAGCACGCGTACTTCCGGTGCATCGACACGGGCAACTTCGAGGAGCTGGCAGGGCTCTTCCACCGCGACGTGAAGGTCCACTTCATCGGCGGGACCTACGAGTGGAAGCTCGAGGGGAAGGACGAGTACCTGGCGTCGATCCAGACGTCCTTCCACAACCGCTCCGTCGGTCACCACAACGGTCATCAGCCGGAAATCGAGATGCTCTCGGCGACGGAAGCGACGGGCGTCTGGTACCTGACCGACAACATGTGGATCATGAATCAGGAAGCCTTCACGACGGGGACGGCGATCTACTGGGATCGCTACGTGAAGGAAGACGGACGCTGGCAGATCATCGACACGAAGTACGAGCGGATCTACGAGCTGAACGAGCACCAGCCGAAGTCGCCGCGCTTTTCCTACCACTACCTCGGCAAGTACGGCGCGGATCCGCGTTGAGCGCCGCGTCAGCGCATGAGCGCGGGATCGACGTGGCCGACCGGCTCGAGATCCACGCGCTGCTGGACCGCTACTGCCACAGCATCGACGCGGCGCGCGGCGAGCTCTGCGCCGCGCTCTTCCTGGCCGACGCGACGCTCGAGACGCCGGTCGGCGTCGCTACGGGGGCCGTTGCGATCCGAGCGTGGATCGACGAGCGCCTCTCGCTCCGCGATCCCGCGATCCAGGTTCGCCACTCGCCGCTCAGCGTGCTGCTGGCGCCGCTCGACGCCGATCGCGTCCGCGTGCGCAGCACGCTTCTCTACACGTGGGAGACGCTCGAGATCCCGCGTGAGGTCGACGTGAAGTCGACGGTCATCTACGAGGACGTGGTCCGGCGCACGCCCGACGGCTGGCGCTTCGCCTCCCGGAAATGCGATACGCGGATCCCGCTCGACGACGTCTACTTCCGCTAGACCCGGGGCGAGGACAGGGTCGAGGCCGAAGCCCGACTCGAGGCGAGGGCACCCGCGCCGCCGCCCGCTCGGGTCGTTCTAGCGGGCCGCGAGCTGATTCGTCGAGGACGGACGGCTCGCGTCGCGGCCCAGCAGGACGAGCGCGGCGTGGCAGCGCGTTGCGATCGTCTCGGCTTCTTCCGGCGAGGGGGTCGCGCGGCCGGCCTTGCCCGGAGTGAGGAGCGCGATCGCGTCGTCCATCCACGCGTCGCCGCCCGGCAGGTCGAAGAAGGCGACGATCCGCTCGAGCACGGCTCTCGGTGCCGTCTGGAGATCTTCGAACGAGATCTCGTCGTACTGCCGCGCGTCGAGTCGCTTCACGGACGCGTAGCCGCGCAGGACCATCTCGTTCCAGTCGCGCAGGAAGATCTCGAGCGGCACGTCGTGATCGAAGAGCGCCTGGAGCCGCGGTGACATCGGCCCGTCGTCGTTCAGATCGCTCGCGTCGAGGTCGCTCCAGGCGATCCCCTCCTCGGTCCGCAGGCCGTAGTGGCTGAGCGCGAAGAGCCGCATGTGATGGTGCACGCGCATGGAGCGGGCAACGTCGAAGGGGTCGCGATGGAGATGCAGGAAGCGCGCGTCCGGGAAGAGCTCGATCAGCTCGGGGAGCTGGGCGAGGGTGCCGCCGCTCCGCTCGATCCAGACGCGCTTGCCCGCGCGCCGCGTCGTCCATTCGAAGAGCGCGAGGAGCTGCTCGCTCAGCCTGCGCGTCGGCTGTTCGGCGGCGAAGGCGACGAGCTCGTCGAACGCGACCGTAGGGTCGTCGAAGAGCGTCGCGAGCGGGAGCAGGATCAGCTCGGGGAAGACGCCGTCGCGGTAGTCTGCACAAGAGACGCCCGCCGGCGGGTTCGTGTAGTCGAATTGGATCTCAGGCGTCTTCAGGTGGCCGACGATCTTCTTGAACTCGCCGGTCGAACCCAGGCCGCAGTCGCAGATCGCCGCCAGCTCCGCGCCGTCGACGTCCCGCTCGCCGAATTTCCCGACGGCGTCGAGGCCGACGAGGAACTCGGAGAGGACACAGACCTCCGGATGGACGTCGAGCATCTTCGACAGGATCGTCGATCCACAGCGGCCCGTGCCGATGATGAAACGGGGACTCGCGTCGCCGGACATGGTCGTGCGCTCGGGCGCTCGCTCAGGCCGCCGGCTGGCAGTCGAAGACCGGGATGTTGCGGTCGGTCCGCTTCTGGTAGTCGTCGAACTCGTGATAGTGCTCGACGCAGATCGGCCAGAGCCGGGCCTTCTCTTCGTCGCTCACCTGACGCGCGACGAGGTTCATCTTCTTGCCCTTGTACTGGGCGACGATGTTCGGGTTCTTCTGCACGCTCTTCACCCAGACGGGACTCTTGGGCGCGCCGCCCTGGGAGCCGACGATGATCACGCCGTCTTCGTGCGGGACGTACATCAGCGGGATCGTGATCTGCTTGCCGCTCTTGGCGCCGGTCATCTCGATCAGGACGATCGGCCGACCCTGGAACTTGCCCATCAGGCGACCGCCGGTGAGCTTGTAGACGAAGACGTTCAGCTTCGAAAAGGGCTTGATGAACTTCCGGAGCTGCGAGAACTCCTTGTCGGTCATCGGATTTTCGGCCATGGCGGGAGATCTCCTCGAACCGCCCGGGCGTGCGGGGGCGGGTCGCCCAGTCTAGCGGGATCGAGCGCGCGAGGGGTAGGCTCGTGTCATGGCGCATCCCCCGATCTCCTCCCGACAGGTCCAGTCCCGCTCGCTCTCCTTCCACACGCTCGAGTGCGGCACCCCGCGCGACGGCGAGGATCCCGTGATCCTGCTCCACGGGTTTCCCCAGACTTCGCACATGTGGCGGCATCAGTTGCCGGTCCTGGGCGAGCGCTTCCATTGCTATGCGCCGGACACGCGGGGCTATGGCGGGACGGAGAAGCCGCGGATTCGGCTCGACCGCTCGATCCTGGCCCGCGACGTGATCGATTTCATGGACGCGCTCGGGATCGAACGGGCCCGGCTCGTCGGCCACGACTGGGGCGGGATCATCGCGAGCGCCGCCGCGCTCAAGCATCCGGATCGATTCAGTCGCCTGGCGCTCCTCGATACGCTGGTCTCCGTCTGGATCACGTGGGGGATCCACGGATACTGGTTCAAGGCCGAACCCGACGCCGAGCACTTCTGGGAGAAGCATCACGCCGACTTCATCCGCTCGGTCTTCGCGGGCGAGAGCGGAAAATACGGCGGGCCGCCGGAGTCGCCGTGGGCCGGCGTCGAGGGCTCCGAGGGGTCGGCTGCGCTGAACGACTTCGACCCGACCCGGTTCTGGAGCGCAGAAGACGTCGACCATTACGTCACGGCCTTCTCCGATCCGGACAGCTGGTTCCACTCGATCGAATACTATCGCCATTGCCTGCCCTTCCACGTCGCCGAGCCGGACGCGGAAGCGCCGGGCGGCGTCCGCTTCACGTTCCGATCGAGCTCGCAGATCGCCGCCATGTGGCACCACGAGAATCTGCTCTTCGGTCATCCCGAGTGGAACGAGAACTTCATGGTCTTCGCGCCCGAGGACTGGCACCTCACCTACGACGGTCCGACGATGTACGTGTTCAGCCCGTTCCTCGTGCCGCAGGCCTTCGAGGACGGTGCGCTCCCGCCCGACGACTACATTCCGAGCGGGAACCCCTACGCGGATTCCTTTGCCCACCACTTTCCCGACCTGCGCACGCGCGGTGCGCAGTGCGGGCACTTCATTCCCGAAGAGGCGCCGGAGCGCACGAACGCGCTGCTCCTGCAGTTTCTCTCCGGGGAGATCTGAGTCGGGGGCGCCGTTCGCCTCGGCCTTCTCTACTTGCGCGGCTGGAGCAGCGCGATCGTCGAGGTCGCCTTGGCGATCTTCACGCCCTCCGGCGTGCGGAGCAATCCTTCGGCGAAGACGGTCCGGCCCCCGCCGTGCTCGACCCAGCCCTCCGCGATCAGCCGCCCGGGGTTGGCCGCGCGGAAGAAAGAGACCTTCACGTCGAGGGACATCGCGACGCGCCCTTCGACGCCGAGCATGGACGCCGTCGCCATCGCGTTGTCGATCCAGCCCGTCACGAAGCCGCCCTGCGCGACGTTGCCCGAGTGGCACTGGTCGAGGCGGCACTCGAACTCGACGACCGCGCGACGGTTCGCTTCGTCGAGCTCGACGTAGCGCACGAAGCCGAGCGTCTGGAGCATCGGCCGCAGGGACGGGTGGACCTGGTCGAGCTCGACGTCACCCATCGATCTCGCCCTCTACCCCGAGCCGTCGCCGCAGGAGCGTCACGATCTCGTCGTTGTTCCGGCGCGTGGGCTCCGCTTGCGGCAGGAAGGTGGAGCCGTGGAAGGTGCCGGCGTAGTTGTGGAGCTCGACCGAGACGCCGGCTTCGAGCAACGTGAGCGCGTACCGGATCCCTTCGTCGCGGAGCGGATCGAACTCCATGGTCGAGACGTAGGCGGGCGGCAGTCCGACGAGGTCCTTCGCCGAAGCGCGCGCGGGCGCGGCGTAGATCGAGGGCTCGTCCGTCTGGTCGGGCCCGTGCTGACCGGGTCCGAGTCCGAGATAGTGCTGCCAGCTGAAGACGGCGTTCGGCCGATTCCAGAAGGGCGTGTCCTGGAACTCGCGCATCGACGGCGTGTTGAGCCGATCATCGATCTCCGGGATCTCGAGGAGCTGGAAGCAGATCGACGGTCCGCCCTGGTCCCGCGCGTAGAGAGCGAGGCCCGCGGCCAGGCCGCCGCCGGCGCTCTGCCCCGCGATCGCGATCCGCTCGGGGTCGATCGCGAGGTCCGCCGCCTGCTCGGCCATGTAGCAGAGCGCGGCATAACAGTCTTCGAGGCCGGCGGGGAAGGAATCTTCCGGTGCGAGGCGGTAGCCCACGCTCACGACCACGGCGTCGACCCGGTCGGCGATCATCTGGCACCAGCCGTCCATCATCGCGATCGTGCCGAACAGGAAGCCGCCGCCATGGATCTCGAGCAGGCCCGGTCGCGGACCGGCAGCAGCGCGTTTCGGGCGGTAGATCCGGATCGGGACGTCCGGCGCTCCGTTCAGGCCCGGAAGGGTCCGGTCCTCGCGAGACACGGCGTCGATCTCGGGGATCGGGACGAAGACCTTCTCCCGTTCCACGCGGATCGCCGCGATCTTCTCCGCGGTCGAGTAGTCGCCGACCCGGGGAAGCTCGTCGAGGAAGGGCAGGAAGTCGGGGTCGTAGGCGTAGTCTTTCGGCATCGCGCGACCATAGCAACGCGCGGATGCGCGAAAGACCGCCGGATCAGGCCTTCACGACCCGCGTTTCGGGAAGCGGCGGCGGCGTGTCGGCGCCGACCCAGCGCAGGGCGAGCGCGCCGCGACGGTGGCCCGCCGTCTCGAGCCAGTTGGGCTTCCCGGGATCGCGGGCGGCGACGTGGATGCGCACGCGTCCGTCGTCGTCGACGCGGGCGGTCTCGTGGTTCACGTGCGTATCGAAGTGGAGGTGGTCGAAGGACTCGAGCCAGTGGTTGCCGATCTGGAGGTTCCAGTAGTCGAAGCGCGCCGGCGGTTCGAGCGTGATTTCGTAGACGTCGTCTTCCTCGAGCTCCCAGTAGCCGTATAGATAGATCGTGTTCGGGTCACCCTGGGCGATGGCCAGGAACTTCGGGTCGATCTCGCGAATCTCGAAGGGGTGTTCCTGGAACGAGGCGCGCCATCCCTGGAACTGGGAGACGATTGCCGGGACCATGCCGCGCACGCGATCGAGCACGCCGACGAAGCGATCCGGCGACAACGGGAGGGGCTTCGGGCCCTGGTCGATGCGCGTGAGTTCGAGGCTCGCGGGCTTCTGCTCGCGGCGTCGGAGCACGGTCTGTCGGACGTTCAGCGCGTTCGTCTCGGGGCCGAGGGCGAGCCAATTGCCCGGACGTTCCTCGCGCGAGAGGATCAGCTCGAAGCGGCCGTCGTCCACGTCGAGCTCGTTCGTGGTCACGTAGGCGTCGCGGACGAGGCCTTTCGGTGTCCCGAGCGCGCCCGAGAAGACGCCGATCCCGAGCATCGCCACGTCGTTCAGGCTCCCGCGGAGGCGATAGGTGAACTCGGGGGAGAGGCGCGCGCCGGCATAGACGTAGTCCGGGTTGTCGAGGCCGATCTTCGGGCTCGTCGTGGAGATCACCGCCTGGGCCGGATCGGACTCGTCGAGCTGGGCGCGCAGGAAGTGCGACGTGAGGCGCGCCAGGTGGCGATAGCCCTCCGCGCGGTCGAAGTCGTCGTCGGGCGCGTGCTCGAGGATCAGGTCGCCGGCGGCCTTGAGTCCGTCGCAGAACTCCGCCCAGGCGCGACCGCTCGCGAGTCGATCGTCTCCACCGTCGCTGTCGGACATGCGCTGCTCCTCGGTCCTCGTCGCGTCGCGTCGCGGCGCGTCGCGTCTTGCGGCGTCCCGGCTAGAGCGCGTCGAAGAAGGTCTTCAGGACCGCGAAGCCGGTCGGGCCGCCGACGAGTCCCTGGCTCATGCGGTTCATCACGAAACCGAAGCCGACCTTCGCGTCCGGATCGGCCATGCCGATCGAGCCGCCGGCGCCCGGATGGCCGAAGGCGTGCTCGCTCGGCGACAGCGGCATGAAGTCGCTTCGCAGCATGTAGCCGAGGCCGTAGCGCATGGGCATCTGGCCGAGCGTCGCGTCCGGTCCCGCGACCTGCTCGGTCCGCGCACGCGTGATCGAGTCGGGCTCGAGGAGCCGCACGCCGTCGAGCTCGCCGCCGCGGGCGAGGGTGCCGTAGATCTTCGCCAGCGCGCGCGCGTTGCCGTGTCCGTTGGCCGCAGGGATCTCCGCTTCGCGCCAGGCGGCCGTGTTGTGCGTGCCGGCCTTGATGTGCGGATTGTTGAAGGCGGCGCCGACCATCGTGCTCGGATCCGTCATGTCGCGCATGAAGTCGGCGAGAGGCCCCTTGATCCGGACGGCGGGATTGCCGCTCGACGTCTTTGCGTCTTCGCTGGGCGGCGCGAGGCTGCCGATCATGTCGGTGACCCGACCGTGTTCGCTCGCGGGGAGACCGATGTGGAAATCGGCGCCGAGGGGCTCGGCGACGTCTTCCCGGAAGAGGGTGCCGACGGTCTTGCCGGAGACGCGGCGGATCACTTCGCCGACCAGGAAGCCGTAGGTGACCGGGTGGTAGCCGTGCCGCTCGCCCGGGGGCCACCACGGCTTCGTCTTCGCCAGCGCGTCCGCCATGGCCACGAAGTCGTAGAGCGTCTCGGGCGGCAGGGTCTCGCGGACGGCGGGCAGGCCGACCTGATGGCTGAGCAGCCAGCGGACGGGTACGTCCTGCTTGCCTTCGGCGGCGAACTCCGGCCAGTACGAAGCGACCGGGGCGTCGAGGTCGATCCGGCCCTGCTCGACCAGGCGGTGCGCGACCAGCGCCGTCATGCCCTTCGTCGTCGAGTAGGTGTTCGCGATCGTGTCGCGGCCCCAGGGCTCCGTTTCGTCGCGCGACGTGAAGCCGCCCCACAGGTCGACCACCATTTCACCGTCGAGCATGAAGGCGATCGAGGCACCGACCTCGTTCGCGGCGACCTTCTTCTCGAAGACCTCGCGGACGGCGGCGAAGCGGGGGTCGCAGTGACCCTCGACGGGGACGGCATCGGACACGTTCGTTCTCCAGGCAGGCGCGGCGGGCCGCGGAATCGGCGACGTCGGGACGACTAGCGCGCGAGCAGGCGCTCGGCGTTGCCGCGCAGGATCGCATGACGGATCTCGGCGCGCCCGGGGTCCCGGGTGACGATCAGGACCTTCGCCTGGGTCGCGGCGAGGTGGTACCAGGGCCAGTCGGTCCCGAAGAGCATCCGCTCGCCTCCGGTCCGACGGATCATCTCGTCGAGCCAGGTCACGCTCTGCCCGTGGACGCCGAGCCAGACGTTGTCGTAGCGCGTGGCGAGCTCGAGCATCCCCGCGACGTCTCGTGCGCCCCCGTGTCCGATGACGAAAGGCAGGTTCGGAAAGGCCGAGAACGCGCCTTCGTAGTGGCGGGGCATGGCGTAGCCCTGGCGCGAATCCGGTTCGACGCCGGCGCGCCCGCCGTGGAAGAAGATCACGAGGCCGAGGCGCTCCGCCGCGGCGTAGAGCGCCATCGCGTCCTCCGCGTCGGGATGGAACGCCTGCATCGTCGGGTGGAGCTTCACCACCTTCGCGCCGCGCGCCGCCGCGCGCTCGAGCTTCGCCACGGCGCCCCGTTCCCCGGGATGAACGGACGTGCCCAGCCAGAGGCGATCGGCGGTCCCCGTCGCCTCGATCCCGTCGCGCCAATCGCCCTCGACGTCGTCGCCGAAGGGCAGGTCGAAGACGATCGGGAGCAGGACCGAGTTCGTGACGCGGACGCTGTCCATCTCGCGGATCAGGTTCGGGATCGTGTGCGTGTCGACGACCTCGTTGCCGAAGAAGGCCTGCCCGATCGTCATCGTCGGCAGCGCGTCGACCTGCTCCGGCGTGAAGTTGCCGTTGATGTAGATGTCGAGATCGAAGGGACAGCCGGGGTCGGTCTCGTCGCAGTCGAGGAGGTGCCGCACCCGGGGCGTCTCGCGGGCGAGGTCCATCTTCGGCGCGAAGAGCAGGGACATTCCGAGGTGGGTATGGAAGTCGATCGACGACGGGACGCTGTCGTCGGCGAGACGGAGCGCGCCCGCGCCGTCGAGCTCGTACCACGGCAGGTCGGCGAGCCCGCGGTAGCCCTGGAAGCGCTGCACGCCGAAGGGGCCGGTCCCGGTCCGCTGCGCCTCCTCTTCGCGCTGCCGCGCGAGGGACGCGCGATCGACGTCGGTATAGGGGCGGCGTTCGCCGCAGCCCGCGAGTCCGGTGAGGCCCAGGCCGGCGGCGCCGAGGACGCGTCCGGTCGAGCGGAGGAAGTGTCGACGATCGAGACGTTCGGGCATGCGCGGAGGGTACCGGTTTCCGGGGCGCGCGCGGGAGCCGCGGTTCGACGCGGCGAACGGCCCGGCGGCGACCGGGGATCCGGTCGCTAGAATCGAGCGCCCGGACCCACCGGGCGCGCGGGTGTCGGCGATCGAGGCGCGCATTCGATTCCGCGTCCCTTGCCGCCCCTTGTCATTCCGGTCCGCCCCGACCTCGAGGAGAAGTCATGAGCCCCGTACGCGAAGAGAACCTGATCCTCTGCAACGCCCCGCTGGTGGGCGGTGCCATGGACGTCGACGCCGACCAGGTGAAGTCGATCGTGGACGCCACGGCGGACGCGGGCTGGGGCGGCGTCTCGCTCTGGGCCTTCCATCATCTGGCCGCCGTCGGCGCGGGCAAGTCGCCGGAAGAGGTGAAGGCCTGGCACGACGATCGCGGGCTCTCCGTTCCGGTCGTCGAATCCCTGATCGGGTGGGAAGGGGGCGACGAGGCCGCGATCGCAGAGCAATGCGGCGGGACCTTCGAGGTCGCGAGCTTCTACGGCGCGAAGGCGGTGGCCGGCGTCGTGATGGGCCCCGAGATGGACGCGGCCGCCGCGGCGAAGGGGCTCGCGCTGCTCGGGAAGATGGGCGCGGACCGCGGCCTGAAGGTCTGCATCGAGTGGCTTCCCTGGACCGGCCTGCCCACGATCAAGGCCGCCTGGGAGCTCGTCCAGCAGGCGGGCGGCGACAACCTCGGTCTGGTCTTCGACACCTGGCACTGGCTCCGTCAGCCCGGCGGTCCCGACCCCGACACGCTCCGACAGATCCCCGGCGACCGGATCCACTGCGTCCAGCTCGACGACACCACGGCGCAGGGGACGGGCGAGGATCAGATGATGGAGTCGATGACGAAGCGGCTCTTGCCCGGCGACGGCGAGGTCGACTGGCCGAACGTCCTCGCGCTTCTCGACGAGATCGGAGCGGATCCGATCTGGGCGCCGGAGGTCTTCAACGTCGACCTCATGCAGGAAGGCCCGGTCGAAATGGCGAAGAAGACCCGGGCGGCGACGCGTCAGGTCCTCGGGCTCTAGCTCGCGCGGCCCCCGCGGTCGGGCGCAGACGCGCTCGCGACCGGACGCTCAGACGCGAAGCGCGAGCTTCTCGGCCGCGGCGCGGACGAGCGCGCTCGCGTCCGTCCTCTCGTCGACCACGCCGAACACGTAGTGGTCGGGGCGGAGCAGCACGCCGCGCGCCGCGTCGAAGGCGCGGTCGTGTTCGCCTTCCGCGACCTCGAGCGCATCGAGCGCGAGGCAGCGCAGGCCGAGTCGCTCGGCGAGGGCCGTCGCGTCCTCGTCGAGGACGAGATCGGCTTCGCTTCGGCCGACGAGCGCGAACCCGCCGCCGAGGTGCTCGTCCAGACGAGTGGCGACTTCGCTCGTACCGCGGGCGCGGACCTGCGGCTGACGGAGCGGTTCGCCGATCGGGATGCCCTCGGCCCGCTGGGATTCGTTCAGCACGCCGCCCTCGATCGCCAGCGCCACGCGGCCCTCTCCGACGTCCAGGCTCGGCACCCAGCCGGGATGCGGCTCCGGCCGACCGGCCTCGCGCGCGGCGAGGGTCTCCATCAGCTTGCCGATGTCGCAGGCGCCGTCCACGAGCGTGCGCGCGTGGGCATCGCGCTCGTCGAAGTAGCTGTCGAGGAGCGCGTCGTCGCAGCGCCCTTCGAGGACGAGCGCGAGCTTCCACGAAAGATTGAGCGCGTCGCGCAGTCCGGTGTTCAGGCCCTGGCCCAGGAAGGGCGGCGTCTGGTGGGCGGCGTCGCCCGCGATCAGGATGCGGCCCGCTCGCCAGCGCTCGGCGGTCGCGGCGTGGAACTGGTAGACGACCGCGCGGCGGATCGAGTAGGCGTCCTTGGGCAGCCAGGGCTCGAGGAGCGCGTCGATCGCCTCGGGTCGCTCCATCTCTTCACGCGTCTCCCCGGGCTTGAGCTGGAACTCCCAGCGCCGGTTCGGGTCCTTGACGCTGACGTAGGTCGTGAGGCGGTCGGGGTCGCAGACCTGCATGGTCGGGAGCGGGAGCCGGCGCGGGTCGTCGACCAGGATGTCGATCACGAGCCAGTCCTGGTCGTAGCCGAGGCTCGTCCAAGGGATCCCGAGCGCGCGGCGGACGAAGCTCGAGGCGCCGTCGGCGCCGACGAGGTAGCGCGCCGTCACCGTGCGCGTCGTGTCCTTCGCGACGTCGCGCACGTCGAGCGCGACCCGCGTGTCCTCGTCGCGGAGCGCGATCCCTTCCTCGCCGAGGAAGACGTCGATCGCCTCGTCTTTCGCGACCTGCTCGCGTAGGAGCGCCTCGAGCTCGGGCTGATCGAACATGGCGAGGTCGCGCCAGCCGTTGTGACCGGCGTGGCTCGCGGTGTCGATCCCGAAGAGCTTGTTGCGCTTCGAGTCGGTGAACCAGAGAGCATCGCCCTCGCGGTAGGGCTGCACGAGCGCGTCGACGTCCTCGCCGAAGCCGAGCGACTGGAAGAGCCGGATCGATTCACCGTCGAGCCCGACCGCGCGCGGCAGCTCGAGCGCTTGCGTCGATCGTTCGTGGATCGACACGCGGAAGCCGCGGCGGGCGAGCAGCAACGCCGTCGTCGCGGCGACCGGGCCGTAGCCGACGATCGAGACGTCGTAATCACAGTCGGGGGTCGAAGGGGAGGGCGCCATGGGTGTATTATACGATCGAATAAGATCGGAGCAAGAGGGCCACGGGGGCCGCCTCCGAGGGGCTCGGGGCCGGTTTCCGTGCGCTCGGGGGCGCTCCCGTCCGCGAGCGGCCTGCGTCCCGGCGGCGCGCGGCGTTTCCTTCGCGCGCGCCGGCCCCTTCGCGCGCGCCGTCCCGTTCGCGCGCGCCATCCCGTTCGCGTGCGCCATCGCGTCCGGCCGCGGTGCTCGGTCGCACGTCACGGGCGCCCGGCGCGCGGGACCTCCACCGCGCAGACCTCGATCCGGCCGCTTCGAGGGATCGGGATTTCCTTCTCCGCGCGCCTAGCTGCGGAGGTCTTCCGGGCTGCCCATCGCCGAGCCAGGGTTCGTGCCGTCCAGGAGGTGGCGCATGCGGGCTTCGAGGGGCGCCATGGTCGACTCGTGGGTCAGGATGTAGAGCTTGTTCGCGACGATCGCGTCGTGCACCGCGTCCGCGACCCGCGGCGCCGGCATGGCGTTCTCGATCACGTTGCGCAGCATCGACTGCTGGGCGACCTGCGCCTCCGTCGCTTCCCCGTCGCCGTCGCGGAGGGCGTCCGGCCGGTTGCGCCCCGAGTCCCAGATCTTCGACTGCACGAACGCCGGGCAGAGGACGGACGTCCCGACCGCCGAGCCGGCGTTCCGCAGATCCTGGAAGAGCGACTCGGTCAGCGCGACGACGCCGTACTTCGACACGTTGTACGCGCCCATGTTCGCCCCGGCGAGGAGCCCGGCCATCGACGCGGTGTTCACGATGTGTCCTTCGTTCTGTTCGAGCAGGACGGGGGTGAAGGTCTTCACGCCGTGGATCACGCCCCAGAGGTTCGCGCCGAGGGTGAACTCCCAATCGGCGAGCGACGCTTCCCAGACGGGGCCCGCCGTCGCGACGCCGGCGTTGTTGCAGACGACGTGGACTGCGCCGAACGCGTCGAGGGTCGTCGCGAGCAGCGCTTCGACCGAAGCGGGATCCGTCACGTCGGTCTTCGCCTCGGCGACCTCGGCCCCGGTCTCGCGG
>JBCCZJ010000087.1:0-13459 GCA_039187915.1 Myxococcota bacterium | reverse complement strand
CGCCCTGAATCCGCCGCTCCAGCGGGACCCATCGACGCCGCATCCGGGTTACCCTCGTCGCGTCCTTGTTAAGGATGGCTGATGAATCCGCTGCCGTTGCTCTCTTTGCTGTTCTCCGTCCTTCTGCTCTCGTCGCCCGCGCTGTTCGGTTCGGCGCCGGCCAGGGCTGCCGGAACGGAACCGCCGCTCGCGATCGTGAAGGCCGAGGCCGCGCGCGGTGAGAGCCACGGCTGGCTGCGTCTCGAGGGCACCTTCCCGAGCGGTGACCTGATCCAGCAGGCCTATCCGATCGAGGTCGTCGTGCGTGAGATCGGAGACGACGACGGCTTCCTGTGGTTCCGGCCGCCGCACGAGACGCTCTCCGGCCAATCGACGTTCACGGCGCTCGGCGCGGCCTGGCTCGAGACGCTCGCGGTCGAAGGCGGCGAGGACCCTAATTCGCGCGTGCTGCATTTCGGCCCGCGCTCGATCGAGCTCCAGCTCGGCCCGGACTTCTCGGCGAGCGAGGGCGAGGCCGTCTTCGTCGTGGTCTACGAGGACGAGCCGGTCTTCTCCAACCCGATGCGCTTCGTGGTCGAGGAGACGAAGCCATGAGGCCTCGCGCCCGCCGCTTCTTCGTCCCGCTCGTCGGCATCGCCCTGCTCTCCTCGATGACGGCCGATCGAGCGGCGGCGCAGATGCCGTATCACGCGCCGGAAGACCCCGTGCTCCATCTCGACCCGGTGGACCCCGCGACCGGCTGGCCCGCCGTCCTCGCGCCCGGCGCTCCGTGGATCCGGCCGGGCCCGGACGGTGTCCTCGGCACTTCCGACGACGAGATCGATGCCGCCGTGACGGGAGACGTCGACATCGTGATCCGTGGGGGAGACGTCGGCAGCCCCACCGAGCTGGGGGACCCCGCTCCGCTGCGCGGAGGGGACCTGCCGCGCGCGCGCGCCGAGCCCTTCGGGCGCGGGACGCCCATTCCCTTCCGCATCCAGCTGACCGACGGCGCCGACCCGGTCTCGCCGAGCTACCTGGAGGGCCTGCCCTTTCTCGTCCTGGCGTTCGCCGACCTCGACGGCGACGGCTTCATCGGCGTCACGCACCTCGACGGCGACGGGACCGACCACCGGATCGAGGCGGCCGAGCTGCGCCCCGTGGGCCGCCGTTACGCGCTCGGGCGACACGGCGAAGCGACGGGCTCGCTCTACGTGGAGGTCGGCGGACCCGCGGAGGCCCCGGTCCGGCTGGTCCTGACCGCAGCCGCGCTCTCGGGTCCCTTCGCGGAAGCCGACGCCGCCTGCATCAGCTGCCATGCCTGGCCGGGAAGCGCGGCGCAGGCCGCCTTCCCCGGTCCTTTCTTCGTCGAGGATCCGCACGACGTCGACGTCGTCCCGATCGGACCGGCGATCATGACGCGCGCCCCCTTCGTCCCGCTGACGGACGTCGCGGCGATCATGGCGCCCGGCCCCAGGACGCCCGGCCTCGCGCATCCCGACGGCCGTGTGCGCGTCCAGGCGCTCCCCGCCTGGACGCCCGACCCCGCCGATCCGCGCCTCGGGGAGACGTTCACGCTCCACCTCGACGGACGCCATCCGAGCATCGACGTCGCGGAAGCCGTTTCGGGCGCGCCCGCGCGTTTCGGACTCGCACAGCGCGTCGACCCCGAGCACTACCGGCCGCTCGCGGATCGGCCGATCCGTCCGGCGCGCGCGACGCACGGAAGCCACGCCGTCTTCGAGATCCTCCAGAAGGTCTCGATCGAAGACGACGGCAGCACGAGCCGCGTGATGCTCCACGTCGTCGCCCTCGATGGACTCGGCAACCTCGCGACCGCGGACGCGACCGGGCCCATCCGGTTGACGGTGGGTCCGGGGCTGTGGATCCGGAAGCCCGACACGGACGGCGACCCGAAGCGCGAGACGATCACGCTCGACGGCCACGGTCGCCGCAAGATCGAGCTGGACGACGAAGGAGGCGCGCAGGACGGCCCCGACGCGAGCTGGATCCTGATCGAGGACGACGCCACGATCTCCCGGATCGAGGTCGGCTCCGCCGATGCCGACCTCGACGACGACGGCGTCGTCGGCGCGTCGGATCTGGTCGCGCTGCAGGGCCAGCTCACCGGCCAGCGCGGACTGCCGGGCTATCTCGCCCGCTTCGATCTCGACGCCAACGGCGTGATCGATCTGGGAGACTGGACGCTCCTGCTCGCGCGTCTCGGAAGCGCCGCGAGCGCGGAACCCGGGACCGGCGAGGCTCAGTCGCCTCCGTCTCGGGATCCCCGCCGCGATGATGACGACGACGACGATGATGACGATGACGACGACGACTGATCGATTCCGTCGACGGGCAGCCTGATCAGGAAGGTCGTGCCCGAGACGTCGGACTTCTCGATCTCGATCGACCCGGCATGCTCTTCGATCGTCCGACGGACCGAGGCGAGACCGATTCCGGTTCCGTCCACGCGACCCGTATAGAAGGGCTCGAAGACCCGTTCGCGCAGCGTCGTCGGAATGCCGTGGCCCGTGTCGCGAACGCGGATCGCTGCACCGTCGACCGCGAAGGCGAGCGAGAAGACGAGCCGACCGCCGCGTTCCATCGCGTGGATCGCGTTTCCGCCCAGCTCGATCAGCGCGTGCTCGAGGTGGCTCGGGTCGAAACGAACCGCGGGCTCCCGCGCCGGCGGCGGCTCTACCAGGACCTCGACCCCCGCCGCTTCCGCGTGCGGCTTCAGCTCGACCGCGACGGCGCGCAGGGCTTCGCCGAGCTGGCCGGACCGTCGATCCGGCTCGTAGGAACGCGAAAAATCGAGCAGCGCGCGAATGCGCCGATCGAGCCGATCGATCTCGACGAGCACGGACGCGAGCGCATCGGCGGCGCCCTCCTCCTCCCGGGCCAGCGTGGCGTATTCGGCCGCCATGCGGATGCTGCCCATCGAGTTGCGGATCCCGTGCGCCACCGCCCCCGCGAACTCGCCGATCGCGGCCAGCCGCTCGGTTCGAAGCAGCGCCTCCTGAGCTTCCCGCAGCGCTTCGACGGCCTCCGCCTGCCGCAGGGCGAGCGCCATCTGGCGCGCGAGCCCCCCCACGAGCTCGCGCTCGGCGTCGGAGAAGGGTGCGCCCGAGCGCTTCGGGCCACACGCGAGCCAGCCGAGGGACTCTCCGCGGAACGCCACGGGATGGACGTAGGCCGCGCCTTCCGACGGCGCGGAGCGCGTGAACTCGACGGACTCGAGCGCCATCGCGCGTTGCAGCTGTCGCGTGACGTGATGTTGGATCTCACGCGGTTCGTTCAGCCCCACGAGCGCTTCGCTCGCGCGCTCCAGCTCGCGAACGGGATCGACCTCCGTGCGATAGAAGGCGCGGTCGATCATGCGCTGGATCCGCTGCCGGATCGGATCGAAGAGCGCCGCCACGACCAGGAGCTCGAAGTAGCCGAACCAGGTGGACAGCCCGTCGTCCGAACGGAAGAGCTGGTCGAAGGCGAAGACGGCGCAGGCGAGCAGACCGAACGCCACCGCCGAAGTGAGCGTATAGATCGCCGTGAGCCGGGCGAAGCGCTCCGACGCGAGGAGGTCGTAGCGGGTGACGGCGTGGAAGATCGCCAGCGGCGCGAGCGGCAAAGCCGCGAACATCCAGGTCCACGAGTAGCCCCAGCCGAGCAGGATGAAGCCGGGCAGCATCGCGATCGGCAGCAGAAAGGCCGGGAGGAAGCCGCTCGCGATGACCGCGGCCTGGCGCCGCTGGTCCGCTTCGGCCGCGTTCGTCATCGCGACGACGACGTTCGCGAGCAGCGCGGCGAGCGCCCCCACGATCAGGAGATACGTCCCCATCTGGATCTCGTAGGCGAGCGCGGGGTCGGAGCGGAAGGTGTCGAAGGCCGCCAGGCGCGCCGCGACCAGCGAGGCGCCCAGCACCGACAGGGTCGCCAGTCGCCAGCGACTCGAGATCCGCTCGACGGGCAGGACGCAGGCGAGATTCAGGAGGGCCACGGGGGTGGCGATCTCGGCGAGCTGGGTCGCGAGGACGAACCGCGCCGTCGTGTTGTAGTCGACGGCGAACGTGAGCAGCGCACCGCCGGCGACGGTCGAGAGCGCGAGCGCCCGCGCCGCCGGCAGATCCGGGCGAAGCCAGTAGGCGAGTCCGCCCATCCCCATCAGCAGGAGCGCGTCGAAGAGATAGAAGCCGATGGTGCCCGCGTGGTCCGCCAGCGAGAAGCGCATCGTCGGGACTTCGTACTCGACGATCTGGTCCCCTTCGTGCACGCCGTAGCGGATCGGCGACCCGACCGGCCGGCTCCGGACGTGGGCGTAGAGCGCCGCCGCGTCGACGAAGGGCTGCCCGTCGACGGTCGCCAGGACTTCGCCGTGCACCGGAAGGCCGGCCTGCTGCCCGGTCCAGGCTTCGCGGTGGATCGCCGGGAGCACGCCGTTGTCCCAGACCAGGAAACCCGGAAAGGGCTCGCCGACCATCCGAAGGCTGTCGAACGTCACGCCGCCGAGCGCGCCGAATCCGAAGACGGCCAGCAGGATCGCGATCGGGGCGTGTTTTCGGGGCGATCGACTCATGACAAGACGGGACTCCTCCGGGATCTTCGCACAATGCGAAGCCCGCCCCACCTCCGGACCGCTGCCGGAATCGCCGCCTTCGCCGGCCTCCACGCGCTGGCGCTGCCGCCGTTCGGGCTCTGGCCGCTGGCCTTCGTCTCGCTCGTTCCCCTGCTCTTCGCCCTTCAGGGACGACGTCCCGTCGCGCGCGCGTTGATCGGCGGGATCGCCGGGGTCGGCGTCGCGGGCGCGACGGTGGTCGCCCCGCTCGTGGCCGCGCTGACGGCCTACTTCGACTTCGCGTTCGCCACCGCGCTGGCGGTCGCACTCACGATCGCCGTGCTCTTCGGGGGTCTCGGCTTCGCGCTCTTCGCGCTGCTCGCCGGAGAGGCCGGGCGAGACGGTCTTGGCGGAGCTCCCCGCGTGGGTCTCGCGATGGCGACGAGCGAGCTCTTCCGGTCCACCCTGCTCGGCGGCCTGCCCTGGCTCCTGCTCGGTCACGCGATGGCACCCGTCCCGGAGCTCGCCCAGCTGGCGCGATGGGGCGGCGTCGGCCTGCTCTCCGCCGCCCTGGCCGCTTCGAATGCCGCGCTCTTCCGACTCGCGCTGCCGACGCGGCGCCCTTCGGACGCGATCTTCGCGGGCGGACTCCTCCTTCTCTTCACGGGGGCCGCGCTCGGTCTGCCCGCGTCGGGTGGGGTTCGCGGCGCGGGCCCGGGGCCCGCGGCCGAGGGCGCGCTTCGCGTCGCGCTGGTCCAGCCCGCGGTGCCCCAGACCTGGCGGGCGGATCCCGCGCGCGCCGAGGCGATCCGTGCGCGACTCGCGTCACTGAGCGAAGCCGCGCTGCCCGCTTCGATCGTCGCCTGGCCCGAGAACGCGCTGACGGTGCTCATGCCTGCGAACGCCGACCTCGTCGCCCGCACGGTCGCCGCGTGGCCCGCGGAGACCACGTTGGTGCTCGGCGCTCCGCGCTACGACGAGGCCCGCCCCGAGCGGCGCTACAACAGCGCGTTCCGCGCGCGGCGCGACGGCGCGCTCGAGGTCGTCCGCGACAAGGCGCACCTCGTTCCCTTCACCGAGTCGACGCCGTTGGGCATCACGATCGCGGGCAGCGCCCGCCTCTCCGCCGGTCCGCGCCCAGGCGCCTTCGAGGTCGACGGCGAACGCCTGGGCGTGCTCATCTGCTACGAGATGCTGTTTCGCGGCCTCGTCGCCGACGCCGTCGAGGACGGCGCCGGCGTCCTCTTCAACCTGTCGAACGACGGCTACTTCGGCAGCTCCGCCGGCGCCGAACAGCACCTGGCGGCCGTCGTCCTTGCGGCGGTCGAGACCGGGCGGCCGGTCCTCCGCGCGACCCTCGACGGATCGACGGTGGCGATCGACGAGGCCGGTCGCGTGGTCGCGCGGCTCGAGCCCGGACGCGCGGACGTGCTCCGCGTCGACGTCCGCCCCGCGTCGGCCGAGACCGCGGCCCTCCGCGTGGCGCCGGGCTTCCAGGCGGCCGCGCTGGCCTGTGCGCTCCTGTTCCTGCGACGGGAGATGCGCACGACGCGGAGCCGCCCGTCGGCGGATCGCGACGCGTTGGACGGCTAGGAAGAGGTCACGGTCCCGCGGAGCTCAATCGACGCGCGGCCGGTCGACCGAGAGGATGCGCTCGTGGATGCGCCAGCCCAAAGGCGTCTTGCGCCAGGTGTTCCGATAGGTTCCGGACATCACGATTTCGGGCGCGGTTTCCCCGGCGATCTGATGGGTGATGAGCGCCATGTGGTCGGTCACGGCGCGATCGGCCTCGAGCTCGAGGAAAACGAGTCCCGAGAAGTGGTGCCGCGATTGGCGGTCGGCGAGCCGACCTTCGTGGGACGTGCGGGCATACGCGAGGATCGCGGAGCGCCCGACGACCCGCGAGCCTTCCACGAGCGTGCCGTCGACGCGCACCTCCATCACCGCGTCCTCCGTGAACAGCGCGGCGAAAGCGCTCGCCTCCTTCGCGTCCCAGCGGCGCGCGTACTGGGACAACGCGTCCATGATCGCCAGCCGATCTTCCACGGGGTCGGCCACGCTCGCTGCCGGAACGCCGAGCGCGGTGAAGAAAGACAAGAGAACGAGGGGCGGAATCGAGCGCAGCATCCGAGCCAGCGTAGCCTCGTTCCATCGACGTGCGGAAGACACCGGAGCGTGTCTCTCGGGCGAATCCCCGAGCACGACTCGGTGCTGCACCGACGGCGGGGCAAGTTCCCGCACGGTTCGCCCGAAACGAAACGGGAAACGACTATTCTTCTGGCGATCCAGGTCACGGGCCCGATGCCTCGGCTTTGCGCCGGCCCGATGAGGAATCGATCTTGGCCGTCGAAGACTCCGGCTTCTATCAGCAGATCTTCGAGATGTCGCCGGACGCGATCCTCGTGATCGAAGAAGAGCGCTTCATCGAGTGCAATCCGGCCGCCGTCGCGATGCTGCGTTTTCCGAGCAAGGAAGCGCTGCTCCAGCGGTATTCGGGCGGGACGTCCCAGGGCTCGCTGCGCGCCCACCCCGCCGAGATGTCGCCGCCGACCCAGCCGGACGGGCGAGACTCCTTCGAGAAGGCGGAAGAGCTGATGCGCCGCACGATCGAACGCGGCAGCGCCCGCTTCGAGTGGGAACACGTGCGCGCGGACGGCGAGATCTTCCCCGTCGAGGTGATCCTGCGCGCCATCGGCTCACCCGAGCGCCGGCGGATCCTCGTCGTCTGGCGAGAGATCGCCGAGCGGATGAAGCTCGAGCAGCAGCTTCGCCGGTCGCAGCGGCTGCAGTCCGTCGGACAGCTCGCCGGAGGCATCGCCCACGACTTCAACAACCTCCTCGTCGTGCTGCTCTCCCAGTCCAATCTGCTGCGCACCGCCCTCGCGAATCGCGACGAGGACGAGGAGCTGGCCGAGGCGGCGGGCGACCTGGTCGACGCGAGCGAACGCGCGGCCGCGTTGACCCGGCGGCTCCTGACCTTCAGCCGCGGGCAGCCCTCCCTCGCCCAGTCGATCGCCTTCGGGCCCGTTCTCGCCGATCTGCGGACGATGCTCGATCGGCTCATCCGGGAGGATCTCACTCTCTCGCATCGCATCTCCGAGTCGCCCATCTCCGTCCGCGCGGAGGCCTCCCAGCTCGAGCAGATCGTCGTGAATCTCGTGACCAATGCGCGGGATGCCATCCGCGCCGGCGGACACATCGACGTCTCTCTCGCCCGAGAAGAGCGCCCGGCCTCCGGCCCCCACGTCGCCGGCGAATATGCCGTGCTGCGCGTCAGCGACGACGGCGTCGGCATGACGCCCAGCCAGGTCGAGCAGGCCTTCGACCCCTTCTTCACGACGAAGTCCGTCGGCAACGGCTCGGGTCTCGGTCTCGCGACCGTGCACTCGATCGCCGATCAGCTCGGCGGCACCGTCGAGATCGAGAGCCGCGTCGACGTCGGGACCTGTGTCACGGTCGTGCTTCCACTCTCGTCCGAAGCGCCCGACGAGGCCGTCGAAGACCCGCCGCCCGAGGCGCCGCGAACCGAGGCCGGCGGCGAGCACGTGCTGGTCGTCGAAGACGAGGAACGAGTGCGGCGCCTGCTCACACGGATCCTCGAACGCGACGGGTACACCGTGACCACGGCGCGCGACGGCGAGGAGGCGCTCGAGCTGGCGCTCGCTTCGGCAGACCGCTTCGACCTCGTGCTGACGGACGTCGTCATGCCCCGGCGGTCCGGGCCGGCCTTCGTCGAGGCCTACCTCGAGGCGCGCCCCGACGTCCCGGTCGTCTTCATGTCGGGCTACGACGACGAAGGTCAGCTGTCGGGCGCGAAGATCCCCGAGCACGCGACGCTGCTCCAGAAGCCCTTCGCGAACCAGCAGATCCTCGACGTCCTCCGCAGCGCGCTCGACGCACGCTGACGACGCGCCGGCGGCGCGTTCTTCGCGCGACCCGTCGAGATCGACTCCGGCTTTCGCTACACCGAACGGGACGCATGGACGGAAATCGCACCCCGCGCCCCCGCGATTCCCGAAGACGACGTCCGGCGCCCGATCCGGTCGCCGGACGTGAGGGAGAGACGAATGCATCGCATCGATCGAGCGCGCCCGAGCCGCGCCCTCGGGTTCCTCTTGCTTCTCGTCGCCGCGCTGGCGACGGCCTGCGGTGACGGTCAGGAGGCCGCTCCCGAAGCCGAACCCGCCGCCGCTCCGGCACCGCCTATTTCCCCCGAACCGCCCGCCCCCGAGCCGCCCAGCGCGCCGGCGCCCGCCGCCGCGGTGACCCCGCCGGCCGCCCCTGTCGCCGTCCCCGAACCCGCCGCACCCGGACCCGGAGAAGACGCCGGTGGACCGATCCAGGACGACGGCACGACGGTGAGCGTCGCGCTGACGGGCAGCGACGCCCTCCAGTACAGCCTGAACGAGATCCGCATCGCCGAGGGGCGCCGCGTGAAGCTCACGCTCACCCACATCGGACAGGGACCGAAGGAGTCGATGGGCCACAACTTCGTGCTGCTCTCCGCCGGTACCGAGGTGACGGCCTTCGGACTCGCGGCCGCGAGCGCGCGGGACACGGGCTACATCCCGGCCTCGATGAAGGACGCCGTCCTCGCCAACACGGAAGTGATCGGCGGCGGCGAGTCCACCACGATCGAGTTCGACGCCCCGCCGCCGGGCACCTACGACTACATGTGTTCGTTCACCGGTCACTTCGGGACCATGCGCGGCAAGCTGATCGTCGAGTAGACACCGCGGGTCGGCGATCCAGGGGAAGACGCGCTTGCCGCTCCACCGCCTTCGAAGGGCGTGCCTCCTCCTGGGGCTCGCGGCCCTGATCCTGTTCGGGTCCGGCTGCCGTGCGCCGCGCGATCTCCCGCTCGGTCCGGTTCGGACCGAAGCGGGCGCGAACGCGCGCGCGGTGGCGCTCGCCGAAGCGATCCGAGCGATCCTGCCGAGCGATCGCGGCGCCGCCGCGATCGCGATCGACGAGGGCGACGCGGTCCGCGTCGCCTTCGCCGGCGACCCTGCGATCTCGCGCGGCACGCTCTTCGAGTTCGGATCGATCACGAAGGTCGCGACGGCCAATCTCGTCGCGCAGCGCGTGCTGGCGGGAGCGCTCGATCTCGACCGGCCGCTGGTCGCGCTTCCGGGGGGCGAGCCGCTCGGCGACGCCTGGTCGGCCACGACGCTCCGCCAGCTCCTGACCCATTCGTCCGGACTGTCGGGCTGGCCGCCCGATCTCGGGCCCGTCCGGATCACGCTCTCCGGTCGGCTCGGCGACCCCTTCGCGGACTACGACGGCGACGATCTGCTCCGGGGCATGCAGCGCCAGCGCCGTCCGACGCCGGACGGAGACTTCGTCTACTCGAACTACGCCTTCGCGATCCTCGGCCGCGTCCTCGAGGCGGAGAGCGGCGGCGCCTACGACGCGCTCCTCGCCCAGCGTTTCCTGCGGCCGGTCGGAACGCGGACGATGACGCTCCGCGGCTGGTCGAGCGGCGACGTGGCCCCGCCGCTCTCGCGGCGCGGCCGACCCACGACGAATTGGGCCTTCGAAGCCTTCGCGCCCGCCGGCGCGCTGCGCGGCAGTCTCGACGACGGCATCGCGCTGCTCCGGCACGCCATG
The DNA here is from genome assembly GCA_039187915.1 of Myxococcota bacterium. Taxonomy (GTDB): domain Bacteria; phylum Myxococcota_A; class UBA9160; order UBA9160; family UBA4427; genus UBA4427. The sequence continues at coordinate 3,318 of JBCCZJ010000087.1, read as the reverse complement.
ACCGCATGCGCGCGGGACGAGCCGGTCGCGCGCGCCACCTGCCGGACCCAGCATTCCGAGGGCTTCTGGATGAACGAGACGAGCGAAATGGGGCTCGCCTGGGTGCGGACGACCCGGGACGACGACGTCGTCGTCTGGCACAACGGCGGGACCGGCGGTTATTCGACCTTCCTCGGCTTCGCCGAGAAGGCGCGCCGCGGCGTCGTCGTCCTCACGAACGTGGGCTTCCTACGCGAGATCGACGGCCTCGCGATGGACGCGATCGCGGCACGGGACACCGATTTGTGACGGAATCGCCGTTTCGTCGCCCGTCCGCACGCCGCACGCCGCACGAAAGCCGAGGTCGACGTTCCCGATCCTGACACTTTCTCGTTTTGCTCCCCACGCAACCGAGGAGACCCCATGATGAGGCGATTGCATCCGATTCTCTGCTGCCTGGGGCTCGTGCTCGCGTTGCTCGCGAGGGCCGAGCCGGCTCGTGCACAAGTGACCGTGCCCTTCGCGATCGACCCGGCGCGCAGCTCGATCGAGTACGACAGCGGCGACTTCCTGACGGGCGTCGGCCTCTCGACCTTCTCGTTCGCGACGGTCTTCGCCCAGTCCGGGACCAGCACATCGCCGCTCGTCGGCCACTTCATCGTGCAGGCCAGCCCGGATCTCTCCTCGCCCTCCAGCGTCAGGATCGTGCGCGGAGCCAGCGAAGTCCGGACCCTCTCCGGCAACGTCGTGTCGCCGGCGATCGGCGGCGGTCCGGGCGTCTCGGCCGCCGCGATGGGCATCGAGCTCGAAGACCCTTCGGTGGACCTCGAAGCCGAAGTCGCGATCCGCGATCTCGTCTTCGCGATCTCGAGCAACCTGAGCGTCTTCGCCAACTCTGCGGGACCGAACGGCCTCCTGGGCTCGATGGCCTGGGAGCACGCGCAGGGGGAATGGGACGTCTCGACCAACACCGGCTTCCAGAGCACCGTCCTCGCCGGCTTCGTGTCTTCCCTCGGCGGATCCGTCTCGTCGTCGACGAGCCAGGTCGAAGAGGTCTCGGCCGGCGTTTTCGAGATGACGCTGCCTTTCTCCTTCACCCTGTCGCCCTTGTCGGTCCCCGGGCCGTTCTCGGACGTCGGCACGACGATGACTTTTCGGGGCGAGATCGTCGCGACGAGCCAGGTTCCCGAGCCCGGCTTCGCCGGCACGGCCGGCCTCGGCGCCTTCGCCCTGCTGGCAGAGGGCCGCAGGAGGGCGCGTCGATGAGTCGACCGGATTCGCTTCGCCTTCCGCTCCGCCTCGGCGCGTTGCTCCTCGCGGTCGCGTGCCTCGGTTCCGAGTGCCCGCCCCGCAACGCTCCGTCCGGCTTCCTCGATCCCTTTCCCAACTTCTTCGCGCAGATCCAGGAGTTCGCGACCTTCGTCGACGAGGGGGCGGATGGTTCGCTCGAAGCGCCGCCCGTCCCGCAGAGCGTCGTCGGCGGCGCCTCGAACCCGGGCGTACTCGGGACGTCGACCGTCAGCCAGAGCGTCTCGATCGCCGCCTCGGCCGACAGCGACTCGATCCTCGCTCACTGCGAGCACACCCTGGTCCCGGGAACTTCCGAGACCGGCTGCGTCGGAACCCTTCGTGGAACCTTCGTCGTCGCCGAGCCCGGCGTCGCGGTCTTCACGGCCCAGGCCGTCGCCTGGATCCAACCGGATCTCTCGAGCGAGGTGTCGAGCCAGATCCGCATCGATTGCGGCGACGACGAGGCGGAGTTCTCCTTGAGCCTCGACCCGAGCGATCCCGTCGCCGTAGCGGCCGCCGACGTCCGGCTCGGCGTCGAGGAGGGACAGGTCTGCCTCGTCGAAATCGAGCTCACCGCTTCCGTCACGACGGTCGCCCTCGCAGCTGCGACCGAGGTCCGGCAAACGGTCAGCGTGAGCGCTGCGACGACGGAGGGGGTGCAGTGCACCCGATCGAGTCAGTGCCCGGCCGAGGTGCCGATCTGTGACGCGGACGGCCGTTGCAACACGGGCGACGAAGGCTCGCCGGCCACGGTGACGCGTCTCCACTGCGTGACGCCTTTCGTCTCCACGTTCTTCGGCTGCACGAACGCGCAGAGCGGCTCGCCCTGCAGCGCCGCAGACGAGTGCGCCAGCGGCTACACCTGCAACGCGTTCGACGTCTGCGAGGGCGCGATCCCCTGCGCAAGCGCCGGCGACTGCCCCGGCTCGGTGCCGACCTGCACGGAACTGGGCTTCTGCAGCGGACGCGGCGTGCAGGGCGACGCCTGCGTCTTCACCTCGGCCTGCCAGCAGGGACTCCTCTGCCGGTCGAACCAGTGCACGGTGATCCTGCAGCAGGGCGAGGCCTGCCCACAGCCCGCCGCGAGCTGTGATGGCGGGCTCCTCTGTGATCCCGACACGGACACCTGCGAGCAGCTGCGACCCCCGGGCTCCTCGTGCTCGGCCAACATCCAATGCGCGGACGTCCCGCCGACCTTCTACACATGCACGCTCGGGACCTGCTCGGCGGTCTCGATGACGGGCGGGCAGTGCGACGACGACGACGACTGCTCCTTCACGACCTGCAACACGTCGACGAACGTCTGCAACTGAGCCCGGACGTGCGCCGCATCAGCTGGGCGCGCGGCGAGTGGGGCCGAACGTGCGCCGCATGAGCCGGGCGCGCGGCGAGTGGAGCCGAAAGTGCGCCGCATGAGCCGGGCGCGCGGCGGGCGAGGTCGGAGGCTGCTGCTCAGAGCTCGAAGCGCACCCCTGTGAGCGACTCGGAGCGCTGCCACAGCTTCTTCGCGCCGGCGCGATCCCGCGCGGCGCGGCTCGTGCCGACCCAGGTCGGATGGCCCGTCGCCTCGAAGGGTCCGTCGGGGCCGAGATAGTCGCCGTTCTCCACGTCCAGCGCGGTCGCCGCGTAGAGCGTGGGCAGCGCGCCCATCGCCGCGTCCTGTGCGAAGAGCCTCGTGCCGACGTCGGCGACCCGCGCGAGCAGATCGGCCCCGTCCATACGAAAACCCACCGCCTGCAGGTTCGTGGCCGCGATGCCCGGGTGACACGCCACGCTCTGCATCGCGTGCCCGGCGCGCGCGAGCTTGCGCGCCAGCTCGAACGCGAAGAGCAGGTTCGCGAGCTTGCTCTGTCCGTACGCGGGCCATCGGGCATAGAAACGTTCGCCCTGCAGATCCGCGAAGTTCATGCGGCCGAAGCGGTGGGCCGTGCTCGAGACGCTGACGACACGCGCGTCCGGCGTCTCGAGCAGCGCGGGCAGGAGCAGACCGGTCAGCGCGAAGTGACCGAAGTGATTCGTGCCGAGCTGCATCTCGAAGCCGTCCTCGGT
>JBCCZJ010000086.1:0-13466 GCA_039187915.1 Myxococcota bacterium | reverse complement strand
CAGGCGGCCGACATCGTGCGGGCCCGCGCACGCAGCGCTTCCGGGTCGAGCCCGGCGGCTTCCGCCGGCAGCAGGCCGAAGGGGCTCAGCGCCGAGAAGCGTCCGCCGACGTCCGGTCGTCCGAGCGCCGTGCCCAGGAAACCGAGCTCGGCGGCGCGCGCTTCGAGCTGGCTGCCGGGATCCGTGATCGCGACGAAGTGCCGGCCGGCGCGCTCCGCCCCGACCTTCTCGACGAGGCGCGCGTGCACCAGCTCGAAGATCGCGTTCGGCTCGATCGTCGATCCTGATTTCGACGAGACGAAAAAGAGACAGCGCTCGAGGTCCAGGGCGGCGAGCTGGCCTTCGAGCGCGTCCGGGACCGTCGTGTCGAGGATTCGGAGCGTCCGCGGCGTGCGGCCGTCTTCCGCGTCGCCGGAGAAGGTCCGGCCGAGCACGTCGGGCCAGAGGCTCGATCCGCCCATGCCGATCACGACCGCCGTGTCGGCCGGGTGGGCGCGGACCGCTTCGCGGAGCGCAGCGCTGCCGATCGCCTCCGCGTCGCTCGCTTTGGGCAGATCGAGCCAGCCCATCCAACGGGACTCGTCGGCGTCGGAGAAGATCTCGGCCCGCTTGCGCCAGAGCGCGTGGGTCTTGCCTTCCTGGACCCAGGCTTCGGCCGCGGCGTCGACGTCGGCCTGCGCCTCGCCCAGGGCATAGCGGGTCCCCGCGAGCCCGTCGCCGAGGAGCTGCTGGCGCTTCGTCTCGACCGACAGGAGCAGTCCGTCGAAGGCGTCGCTGAAGAGCGCACAGCCCTTCGAGAGCAGGCCGTCCGTGATCTCCTTGAGCGAGATGCCGAGGGCGTCGAGCTCCGAGAGCACGGCCTGGGCTTCCGCCTTGAGCGGCGCGGGGTCCTTGCCGAGCGCGTCGCGCACGTTGCCTTCCGTCCGGAACGCTTCGAGCGTCGCGTCCGGCAACGTGTTCACCGTGTGGTTGCCGATCAGCTCATCGACGTAGAGCGTCTTCGGGAGCGCCGGGTCCTTCGTGCCCGTGCTCGCCCAGAGAACGCGCTGGGGATCCGCGCCCGCGGCGGCGAGTCGCGCCCAGCGATCGCCTGCGAGGGTCTCGAGGAAGCGCGCGTAGGCGAGCTTGGCGTTCGCGATCGCGACCTTGGCGTCGAGCGCTTCGAGTCGTGCGCGGACGTCCTCTCGGGTCTCGCCCTCGAGCTTCGCCTGGACGTGCTGGCCGACCGTCGCGTCGATCCGCGAGATGAAGAAGCTGGCGACGCTCGCGATCCCCGAGACGTTCTCGCCGCGCTCGAGGCGCGCCTCGAGACCCGCGATGTAGGCCTGGTGGACGGCTTCGTAGGCGTCCACGGCGAAGAGCAGCGTCACGTTCACGTGGATGCCGTCGCTGATCAGCTGCTGGATGGCCGGGATGCCCTCGGGCGTGGCGGGGACCTTGATCATCAGGTTGTCGCGCGCGACGTCGGCGGACAGCCGGCGCGCTTCGGCGATCGTGCCTTCGGTGTCGTTCGCGAGGTGGGGCGAGACCTCGAGGGAGACGAAGCCGTCGCGGCCTTCGCTCTCCTCCCACACCGGACGCAGCACGTCGCAGCCGAGCTGGATGTCCTGGACGGCGAGCTTCTCGAACACGTCGAGGGCGTCGCTCGCGCCCTGGCCGATCAGCGCGCGCGCCGCCGGGTCGTAGTCGCTCGTCTGGGCGATCGCCTTCTCGAAGATCGCCGGGTTCGACGTGACGCCGCGGATGCCGCGCTCCCTCGCCCAGCGCCGCAGCTCGCCGGAGAGGAGCAGGTCGCGGCTGATGTTGTCGAGCCAGATCGACTGGCCGTAGGCGAGGGCGGAGGCGATCGGCGAAGCGTCGAGCGGGTCCGTTTCAGGCATCGAGTGGAGACCTCGGAGGAGACGCGGGGATCCAGGGGGCGTCGTTCCGCGGCGCAGTATAGGGAGCTTCGCGAGGATCGGGACCCGACCGCGCGGCTCCGAGCCCGAAACGCGTGACCGCCCGAGGCGGGGGTGCCCCGGGCGGTCGACCCGATCGCGAGGGTGTCGCTGCGCGGGTCGCGACTAGGCCGCTGCGACCTCGATCCGCCGTGGGCGGCTCTCGGCGCTCTTGGGCAGCCGGAGTTCGAGCACGCCGTCTCGCATCTTCGCGGACACGCCGGCGGCGTCGATCTCGTCGGAGATGCGGAACTCACGGTGGTAGCCGCCTTCGCGGTACTCCGCGTAGCGCGGCTCGTGGTCGCCGGCGGACTCCGCCACTCGGGCGTCGAGGGTCAGCACCCCCTTCTCGAGCTGGATGTCCACCGACTCTTCGCTGGCGCCCGGCAGGTCCGCGAAGATCACGAACGCGTCGGGATGTTCCAGGATGTCGACGTCGGGCTTGAAGAGCAGGCCCGGTCGGGTGTCTTCGGTCAGGACCTCCGCCTTCTCGCGGGCCTGGATTTCGAGGTTCTCGTTCGCACTCATGTTCGTCTCCTCGTGCGTGGGGTTCGTTCGGGACGCCGACTAACGCGTCTCGATCTCGATCTGGCGCGGCTGGACCGCCGGCGACTTCGGGAGTTCGAGGGTCAGCACGCCGTTCTTGTGACGGGCGCTCGCCTTGTCGAGGTCGATCTCCGCGGGCAGCTCGAACGCGCGGCGGAAATTGCCGCTCTGGCGCTCGCGCCGGTGGACCGCGACGCCGTCGCCGGCGGCGTACTCCACCTTGCGCTGCCCCGAGAGCGTGACCGTCGCGCCCTCGATCTGGACGTCGATGTCCTCGGGCGAGACGCCCGGCAGCTCGGCGGTCAGGACGTAACCCTCGGCCGATTCCGAGAGGTTGACCGGCGGATAGACGCCGCGCGGGCCGTGGTAGCCCGACTCGAACGATCGCAGCGCGTGGTTCATCTCGCGCTGGATCTCGCGGGCCAGGCTCGGGAAGGGCCGGGGGCTCCGGGTCGCGTGTCGCAGGAACGGATTCATCGCACTTCTCCTTGTCCGTCTTTCCGGGACCCTGCGCCGCGATTCCGGATCGCGGACGCACGGGTCTCGTCGTGGCGCCGGGTGGCGCTCGCTTTCGCCCCGTCTCGGGACGGCTGCCTCGTTCGAGGTCCACCGCCGATCTCGGCGGCGCCTTCGGGCACGCCGAAAGGGATTTTCACGGGTTCCGGGGTGTCAACCGGACCCACGAAAAAAATCGTCGCGCGCCCCTAGAAGGCCGAGAAGGCCTCGAAATAGCCGGGCCAGGTCTTGGACACGCAGCCGGGGTCGAGGATCACGACCCCGGGGACCCGCAGTCCCGCGAGGGAAAAGCCCATGGCGATGCGGTGGTCGTCGTAGGTCTCGATCTCGGCGCCGTGCATCGGCGCCGGCTCGATCCGGAGCCAGTCGTGGCCGGCTTCGGCCCGGACCCCGAGCTTGCGCAGCTCGGTCTCGAGCGCGTGGAGACGGTCCGTCTCCTTGATGCGCAGGTTGTACACGTTCTGGATCGTGGTCGGACCGTCCGCGAAGCAACACACCACGGCGTAGGCCAGGACCGCGTCCGGAAAATCGTTCATGTCGATCTCGCCGAGGGCGCGAAGCGGACCCTCGGGTCCAGCCAGCGTCACCGCGTCTCCGTTCCGCGTCACGCGGCAGCCCATGCGTTCGAGCAGCCCGAGCAGCTTGAAGTCCGCCTGCTGGGAGTCGGCGCGGACCCCCTCGATCGTGACGGTGCCGCCCGCGATGGCCGCCGCCGAGAAGGGGTAGGTCGCCGAAGAGGCGTCCGGCTCGATCGTGTAGTCGCGGGCGCGGTAGGTCTGGCCGGCGCGTACGACGAGGCGGTCGTCGTCGGTCCAGCCGGCTTCGACGCCGAAGTCGCGCATCACCTCGAGGGTCAGGTCGATGTAGGGGCGGGAGACGATGACGCCGTCCTCGAAGCGGAGCTCGACGTCGTTCGTCGCGTACGGCGCGGCCTGCAGGACGGCTGACACGTATTGGCTCGAGCGGCTGCCGTCGATCTCCGTCGGGCCGCCCGGGAGGCCGCCGCCGTGGACGGTGATCGGGGGACACTCGGACGCGCCCTCCATCGTGAGGGCGGCGCCGAGGCCGCGGAGCGCCGCGGCGAGGTCGGAGATCGGGCGCTCGCGCATGCGCGCGTTGCCGTCGACCACGATCGGGGCGTCGGCGAGGGTGAGCGCAGCGGTCAGGAAACGCACCGTCGTCCCGGAGTTGCCGCAGTCGAGGGCGTGCCCCGGCGCCTCGAAGCGGCCGCCGCGCCCACCGACCCGCCAGTCCTCGGCGCCGGTCGCCGGATCGCGCTCGACCCGGAGGCCGATCCCCATGGCCTCGAGGGCGCGGCGCATGACGACCGTGTCGTCGGACTCGAGGCCGCCGCGGAGGCGCGACTCGCCGTCGGCGAGGGCCGCGAGCAGCAGAACGCGGTTCGTGATGCTCTTGCTACCGGGCACGCGGGGGCGGGCGTCGATCGGGCCTCGGGGTTCGATCTCGAGGCGGCCTGGCCCGCCCGATCCGGAGGTGTCGTCGACGGCGGTCATGGGGTCCTTCCGGCGCGGAGCGACGACCCTTCGGGGTCCGCCGCGATCGGGGCGGAGCGGAATGCCCCGAGCGGCGCGCAACGTAGCACGAGGGCCTGCGCCGTCGGCCTTTCCGTTGACACTCCAAAGGGCCTCCGCCACACTCCGGCACCGGTTGGATTCCTTCGGTCTGGCAATGAGTTAGACCCGATTCGCGCGATCGTTTCGCCGCTCCCGGCCCGGGCTCGCGCCCGAGACCCGAGCCACCCGGCAGCGATCGCGATCCCGGCGGCCTCGCCGTCGCCTTTCGAGCCGGTCCGACCCGATCAGATTCGAGCCCAACGCTCTCGGGTGCGCGCGACGTCGGTCCGTCCTGCGCGCAGATCGACGAGCCTCTCTTCCTTTTCCTGCGCGGGCGGGGCCCACCCGTTCGCGCGTACAGCGACGCGCGCCGCACACTGCCGGGCCCGTGCGGCCCGACCGAGACTGGAGACCAACAAGGTGCCGAAAGTCCTCATTTCCGATTCCCTCGCCGAACAGGGCGTCACGGTCCTCGAACAGGCCCCCGGCATCGAGGTCATCAATCGCCCCGGCGCCTCGCCGGACGAGCTACTGGAGCTGATCGCCGACGTCGACGGGCTGGCCATCCGCTCGGGCACCAAGGTCACGAGCGACGTCCTCGCCGCGGCCAAGCACCTCCGGATCGTGGGCCGCGCCGGGATCGGCGTCGACAACGTCGACATCGGCGCTGCGACCGAGCACGGCGTCGTCGTCGTCAACACGCCGGAGGGCAACAACATCACGACGGCCGAGCACGCCATCGCGTTGATCGTCTCCCTCGCGCGCCACATCCCGCAGGCCACCGCATCCATGAAGGCGGGCAAGTGGGAGAAGAAGAAATTCCAGGGCATGGAGCTCTACAACCGGACCCTGGGCGTCCTCGGCGCGGGCAACATCGGCCGCTTCGTGGTGTCCCGCGCCAAGGGGCTCGGCATGAAGGTGGTCGTCCACGATCCGTATCTGACGGAAGAGGCCGCGGCGCGGCTCGAGGTCGAGCGCGTGGAGCTCGACGAGATGATGAGCCGTGCCGACGTCGTGACGGTCCACGTCCCCAAGACGAAGGACACGACCGGGATCCTCGGCGCGGCGCAGTTCGCGGCGGCGAAGCCCGGGCTGATCGTGATCAACGCCGCGCGCGGCGGGATCGTCGACGAGGACGCGCTCCTCGCGGCCCTCGAATCCGGACAGGTCGGTGCCGCGGGCCTCGACGTGTTCGTCGAAGAGCCGCCGCCGGCGGACCACCCGCTCGTGAACCACCCGAACGTGATCTGCACGCCGCATCTCGGTGCTTCGACCGAGCAGGCCCAGATCAACGTCGCGGTCGCGGTCGCGGAGCAGATCCGCGACTACCTCCTGAACGGCGAGGTCCGCAACTCGATCAACGTCCCGACGGTATCGCCGGAGCAGGCGGAGGCGGTCGCGCCCTATATCGGCCTCGGCGAAAAGCTGGGCGCCTTCCAGGGGCAGCTCGCCCAGGGCCGCGTCGACGTGGTCGAGGTCGAGTACTCCGGCGACGTCGCGGAGCTGAAGGTCGCGCCGATCACGATCGCCGTCCTGAAGGGCATCCTGTCGAGCGTGCGCGAAAGCGTGAATCTCGTGAACGCCTCGCACATCGCCCAGGAGCTCGGCATCAAGGTCATCGAGACCAAGGTCGCCCGCGCCGACGACTTCGCCTCCCGCGTGACGGTCAAGGTGAAGGGCGTCGTCGATCGTCTCGTCGCCGGCGCCGTCTTCCACGGCGATCAGCCGCGGATCGTGCGGATCGACGACTTCATGCTCGAAGCCATCCCGGAAGGGCAGACGCTCCTGATCCACAACCACGACCAGAGCGGCGTCGTCGGCACGGTCGGCACGCTGCTCGGGAACGCGAACATCAACATCTCGCGCATGCAGCTCGCGCTCCACGAGAGCCGGGGGGAAGCCTGCATGCTCGTCAACATCGACCAGGACCCGGGAGAAGCGGTCCTCTCATCGCTGCGCGACGCCGACAACATGATCGCCGTGCAGCTGCTGGAGCTCTAGCCATGTCCACCGTAGTCGCGGTCGGCGCCCAGTGGGGCGACGAAGGCAAAGGAAAGATCGTCGATTGGCTCGGCCCGCGCGCCGACCTCGTCGCCCGGTTCCAAGGCGGGAACAACGCGGGGCATACCCTCGTGGTCGACGGCGAGACGACGGTCCTGCACGTCGTGCCCTCGGGCATCCTTCACAGCGGCAGCGTCAACCTGATCGGCCCCGGCGTCGTCGTCGATCCGGGGATCCTGTTGGGTGAGCTTCAGAAGCTCGAGGAACGCGGGATCCTGAAGGACCCGTCCCGGATCCGGGTGTCCGGCCGCGCGCACGTCATCCTCCCGTGGCACACGGCTCTCGACGCCGCGCGCGAGAACGCCGCCGGCAAGGGGAAGATCGGCACGACCGGTCGCGGGATCGGCCCCTGCTACGAGGACAAGGTCGCCCGCCGCGGCGTCCGCGTGGCGGATCTGCGTCAGGCCGACGAGCTGCGGGCCAAGCTCGAGTCGATCGCCGCGCAGAAGAACGTCGAGCTCACGAAGGTCCACGGCGCGGACCCGATCGACGTCGACGCGCTCTTCGCGCAGTGCCTCGAGTGGGGCCGTCAGCTCGAACCCTACATCGACCACACGGGACGCATCCTCGACCGGTCGCTCCGCGCCGGGAAGAACGTCCTCTTCGAAGGCGCTCAGGGCACCTTCCTCGACATCGACCACGGCACCTATCCCTTCGTCACGAGCTCGAACTGCGTGGCCGGCGCCGTCTGCACGGGCAGCGGCATCGGCCCGACGAAGATCGATCGCGTCATCGGCATCACCAAGGCCTACACGACCCGCGTGGGCTCGGGCCCGTTCCCGACGGAGCTCCTCGATCAGACGGGCGAACAGCTCCGCAAGGCCGGCGCCGAGTTCGGCGCGACGACGGGCCGCCCGCGACGCTGCGGCTGGCTGGACGCGGTCCTGCTCCGGGAAGCCGTCACGGTGAACGGCCTCACGGACCTCGCCATCAACAAGCTCGACATCCTGTCGGGCTTCGACGAGATCCAGATCTGCACCGCCTACGACATCGACGGCAAGATCACCGAGGACTTTCCGATGACCCTGGCCGAGGCGGAGCGCGCCAAGCCCGTCTACGAATCGATGCCCGGCTGGAGCGAAGACGTGAGTGGGCTGACGTCGATCGAGCAGTTCCCCGACAACGCCCGCCGCTACATCGAACGGATCGAGGCGCTGGCGGAAGTGCCCGCAGCGCTCCTCTCCGTCGGCCCCGGCCGAGAAGAGACGATCATCGTGCGAGAGCTGTTCGGCTGATCCTCCGCTGTCACTCCGCCTGAGGGCGCTCGTCGGGGTCTTCCGCCTGCGGTGCCTCGGCGAGGGGCGTTCGCCGGGCGGCGAGCGGTGGATTCGGAGGGGCTGCGACGGTCGTCGCAGCCCCTGCTGTGTTTGGGGACGCGCATCCGGGTTCGGCGGGGCCCGGGCGATGGCGCGGGGCGCTCGCTGCGCGGGGGAGCGGGGTCCCGAGCCCGCGATCAGAGGCACTTCCTTCGGGAGCGGTTGATCCGCAGGCGCCGTTCGCCGATAGGTCGGGGGAAGCGGCGGCGCAGGGGGCGGGCGTGACCAAGTCGATCCGGGTGTTCTCGGGGAATCTCTGGTGGGGGCGGGCGGAGAGCCGCGCGCTCGTCGACCTGATTCGCCGGCACGAGATCGACGTCTTCTGTGCCCAGGAGCTCGGCTGGGAGAACGCCGAAGCGATCGCCGACGAACTCCCCCACGGCCGACTCGAGCCCACCGACCACTTCGCGGGCATGGGCATCGCGCTCCGTCACCCGGCCGACTACGCGCAGATTCCGCTCTACTTCCGTCCCGCGCGCCACGTCGTCCTCGAGCCGGGCGCCTGGTCCGGCCTGGATCGCCCGATCTCGCTGATCAACGTCCATTTCCAGGCGCCGCACGCGATGCGGCCCTTCCCCTCGTCCCGCGTTCGCGCGAAGCAGGCCGCGGGGATCGAGGCCTTCGTCGAGGCGAACCCGAGCGACGCGCGCCTCGTGGTCGGCGACTACAACGCGACGCCTCTCTGGCCGCTCTATCGACGGCTGGCGCGCCGCTTCTCCGACGCGGCCATCCAATCGGCCCAGCGCGAAGGCCGACCCATCGCGCGCACCTGGGGCCCGAGCGACCGGGCGCCGCGGCTGCTCCGAATCGACCACGCCCTGGTCCGCGGCCTCCGCGTCGACGACTTCCGCGTCGTCGAGATTCCGGGCAGCGACCACTCCGGCCTCCTTTTCGACATCACCCCGGAACCCCTCGGCTGACGAAATCGGGGGACGGACGCGAGCGCGCGCCGCGCTTCCACGGCCACGCGGGCGACCTCGACCGACCCGATCGGATTCGCCCTCCGATCGGGCCGGTGAGATCGAGCGGGCTGCAGCATCCGCTGCGCCCCGGGAATCGCCAGGGGGACCGGCGAACTCCGGAACGGAGCCACAGCTCGCGTCCGAAACCACTCGGGCCGAAGTGAGTCAAGGCGCGTGCGTTTCAGCGCGCCCCGCGCCGTCCGACGAGCGCGGCTCCTGGGCCTCGAGTGATGACGTCCCGGATCACGACCGCCGTCGCGAAGACGGTCGGGTCGTCAGAAAGGCAGCGCCCAATCGGAGGAGGGCGACGCCGTTGCGGCGCGTCGGCCGCGGCCGCTCCCCTTCGACTGCACCTTGCGCACGGTCCGCCGGCCTCGGCCCCAGTTCGCGGGCGCTGGCGCAGACCAGGCGTCGACCTGAACGCTTCGCGCGCGGCGGATGGGGCGTGCCGGCACGCAGCCCGGCGAGTTGGTCAGCGTCGGCACCGAGAGCGAGAGGGCGGCGCTCGGGAGCTCGCTCACGTCGGCGGGGGCGAAGAGCTCGTCTTCCGAGCGGTCGAGTTCGGTGAAGTCAAGGTCAAGGTCGAGGTCAAGGTCGAGGGGCTTGATCGGTTCGCTCACGGGTCGGTCTCCTGGGGTGGTCGGGGTTCTCGGACCGTAGGCGAAAAAAGGGCGAAAAGCAATCAAAAGGCGAAAGTCGAGGCGAAAAAGTAGGGCGGGCGCAGACCGGCGTCCAGAGGCGCCGCGCCGGTCGCTCGACGCACCTGGGGCAGGGTGGTATCCAACGCCCGGGCCCGTAGCTCAGTTGGTAGAGCAGGAGACTTTTAATCTCACGGTCCAGGGTTCGAGTCCCTGCGGGCTCACCGCGCCCCGCCCGGCGTCGCCTCGCTACCCCTCGAGATTTCGCGAAGGCGTCCAGGGCAGATCCAGCGTGCTGACCATCCCCGCGTTCATCCCCACGATCTGGGGGATCGCGTTGATCACGCGGTTCGCCGTCGCCTGGACGTTGCCCGTGTTGTGGTCGCCGTCTTCGCCCTTCGTGAAGCACTCGAGCTGGACGTCGGGGTTGCCGGTCACGATCGCGCGGTGGACGCTGGCGCGGCCTTCCGGCGCCTTGGGCCACTGCGGGGCCTGGTCGAGGCCGAGGCGGTTCACGTGCTCCGCCACGATCAGGGGTCTGCCGTCGACGATGCCCTGGAGCTCGAAGCGGGCGGCGCCGCACTGGCCGGCCTCGACCGACATCATGGGACAGGTGAACGCTTCCTTCGCGAAGTCGCGCTCGTAGACCTCGCGGATCTCTTCGAGCTCGACGCCCAACGCGTCGGCCATCATGCGGATCATCGCGCCCCAGCCCGAGGTCAGCATGCCGGGCATGCCCATGATCGGCTGGGCGCTCTCGTCCTTGCCGAAGCCGAAGGCGACGCCGGTGAACTCGGGGTCCTCGTAGGTCGAGTAGTCGCAGATCTCCTGGACGCGGATCTCTTCGATCTGGCCGGCGATCTGGAGCGCGGCCAGCGGGAGCACGTCGCCCGAGAAGCCCGGGTCGATGCCGTTGATGAACAGGGTCGTGCCGCCGGCGCGACAGGCCTCTTCGAGGACGGCGCGCAGGTCCGGGTCGCCGTGGGGCGGGTGGATGAACTGGATGAGCGCGACGCCGACGACGTCGATTCCGGCGCGCAGCAGGCGCGCCATGTCGTCGGTGGCGTCCTTCGCGCGGAGCTCGCCGTTGGCCATGTAGACGCAGCAATCGGGCTCGAGCGCGAGCAAGGCGTCGACGTCGTTCGTCGCCTTCACGCCCGTCACGACGTCGAGGCCCGCGAGGGCGCCGGCGTCCTTGCCCTGCTTGGCCTCGGCGTTGGCGTGCAGGCCGACCAGCTCGAAGTCGGGGTGGCGGATCAAGGCGCGGAGGCTGTGGAGGCCGACGTTGCCGGTGCCCCATTGGATGACGCGGTGGGTCTTGGACATGGGAGTCTTTCCTCGAAGGAGCGGGCGCGCGCGCCCGGCAGGATCTAGAGCAGCTCGTAGTCCGCGGACTCTACCTTCCGCGTCTGCTTCCAGTAGTCGAGCAGGCCGTAGGGCCAGTTCTGGGACACGCGGCCGTGCTGGTTCTTGTACCAGGTGTTGACGGTCGCGGCGCCCCAGGCGCGGCGCTGGTTGTCCGCGTCGATCCGCGCATTGTAGGCGTCGTGGACTTCGGGCCGGCAGTCCATCGCCTGCTTCCCGTCCCGCAGCAGCATCTCGATCGAGGCGAGCAGGTAGTCCACCTCGCACTCCGTGAAGAAGATGATGCTGCCGTTCACGACGATGTTCGTGTTGGGGCCGTAGAGCAGGAAGAGGTTCGGGAAGTGGGGCAGGGTGATCCCGAGATAGGCGCGGGCGTCGCCGGCCCAGTGGTCGTGGAGCTTGCGCCCGTCGCGGCCGATCACTTCGAGGGGCATGAGGAAGTCCGAAGCGGTGAAGCCCGTGCCGTAGACGATCACGTCGACTTCGACTTCGCGTCCGTCGCTCAGACGAAGGCCCTTCTCGGTGATCCGCTCGATCCCCGTCGTCTCCAGGGTGACGTCGTCGCGAGCGAAGGTGCGCGGGAGGATCCCGTTGTCCCGGACGAAGCGCTTCGAGAAGGGCGGGTAGCCGGGCGTCATCTTCTCGAGGAGCGCGTCGTCGCCGCCGGTCGCTTCCTTCAGGTATTCGAGGAGCATGACGCGGACTTCCTCGTTGAGCGGGCCGACGGAAGCGGGCGCGCCGGCCCAGTCGTCCTGGACCTCGACCGTCTCCAGGAGCCCCTCGGCGGTGCTCCAGAAGAGCCAGAAGCGGTACCACTCGGCGTAGTGCGGCACGTGCTGGTAGAGCCACTGCAGGCCCGCCGGCACCTTCTCGTGATAGTCCTCGGTCGGCAGGAGCCAGGGCGGCGTGCGTTGGAGCACGGTCAACTCGCTCGCCTGGTCGGCGACGATCGGGATGAACTGGCAGGCGGAGGCGCCGGTCCCGATCACGGCCACGCGTTTTCCGGCGAGGTCGACGCCCCGGTCCCAGCGCGCCGAGTGGAAGGCGGGGCCCTGGAAGTCGTCCATGCCCTCGATCTCGGGCATGCGCGGGCGATTCAGTTGGCCCATCCCCGACACGAGGACGTGGGCCGTGGCCGTCTCGTGTGCCGCGTCTCCGCCGAGCGCGAGCGTCCATGACCCGGTCGCTTCGTCGAAGGTCGCGCGCTCGACCTCGGTTCCGAAGCGGATGTGTTCGCGCAGGCCGAAGGCGTCGGCGACGTGCTGGAAGTACGCGAGCAGGACGGGCTGGGTCGAGAAGAGCTGCGGCCACTCGAAGCCCTGGGCGAACGAATAGCTGTAGAAGTGATTCGAGACGTCCACCCGGCATCCGGGGTAGACGTTGTCGTGCCAGGTCCCGCCGACATCGTCGCTCTTCTCGAAGATCGTGAAGGGGACGCCGGCCTGTTGCAGTCGGATCCCCGCGCACAGGCCCGACATGCCGGCGCCGATGATCGCCACGTGGAAGTCGCGGTCGGGGGCGAGCTCGGACTTCTTCCACCGGGGCGCGCGGGTGTCGGCGCCGTCGAGGCTCAGCTCGTCGAGCAGGAAGGGCAGCGTCTCGTCCAGTCGCGCTTCGTCGATCACGAAGGAGAGCAGTCGGCGCAGCTCGGCTTCCGTCGGCCGCGGCGGCTCGGGACAGCCCGCATCGCGCCACCCTTTGAGTGCCGTGAAGCAGCGTGCCCGCGCGTCGGCGATCTGCGCCTCGTCGAATCCGCCCTGCGGTCCGGCGAGCAGCCCCTGGACGGGCTGGGGGGCGCCTTCGAGGATCGCCGGGTCCCCGGTCAGATGGCTCGTCGCCAGCAGGAGAGCCGGGAGCTGGGCGTCCTCGAGGTGGCGGGCGAGCTCCTCGTCCGAGGCGGTGAGCTTCTCGATCCGGCGTTCGGAGGACATGGGGACTCCTGGCGTGACGGGAAGGGCGGCGAGGCGAGCAGGCCTCCCGCCGCGAACGCATACTACCACCGGAGAAGGCGCGCAGGAGCGCCCGCGACCCCTCGAATGGACGAGGGCGCGACGCGTCGAGGCAGCATGTCCCACATCGAATCGATCAGCGCGGTGACCGTCCTCGTCGCCGACATGGCGCGCAGCGTCCGCTTCTACGACGCCCTCGGACTCGAGCAGCTCTACGGCGGGGAGACGGCGGCGTTCACGAGCTACCGCGTCGGCGATGGGTACGTGAATCTCGCGGCCCGCGAAGACGCGGGGGACGTCCCGCTGTGGGGACGCACGATCTTCTACGTCTCCGACGTCGACGCGATGCACGCGCGCATCGTCGAGGCGGGCTATGCGCCCGAGTTCACGCCGCGCGACGCGACCTGGGGCGAGCGCTACTTCCACGTGCGCGACCCGGACGGGCACGAGCTGAGCTTCGCGCGCCCGCTCGCCTAGCGCGGCGCTCGCCGTCCGGACCCGGCCCGCCCGGACCCGGCCCAGCGGGCGCGGCGCCGGGGCTCAGTCCCCGCCCGCTCGGACGCCGGAGTAGGCGGTCTCGCTCGCGCGCTCGGCGCCGAGGT
>JBCCZJ010000085.1:0-13486 GCA_039187915.1 Myxococcota bacterium | reverse complement strand
CTCGGTTTCGGAGTCCGGATCGACGCCGTCGATCGTGCGGTACTCGGCGTACTGGCCGCGCACCACGTCGTCCGGGAGGATCGGCTGCATGCTCCGGAAGACCTTGTTCTTCTCTTCGCCGATCGGCCCCGGCGCCAGCTCCGTCGGGGGCTCCATCGCCGTGAACGCGAGAATCTGGAAGAGGTGCGTCACGACCATGTCGCGGAAGGCGCCCGTCGCTTCGTAGAACGAGGCCCGGGTCTCGAGCCCGAGCGTCTCGGGTACGTCGATCTGGACGTGGTCGATGAAGTTGCGGTTCCAGATCGGCTCGAAGAGGCCGTTGGCGAAGCGGAACGCCAGGATGTTCTGCGCGGGCTCCTTGCCGAGGAAGTGGTCGATCCGGAAGATCTGCTCTTCGTCGAAGACCGCGTGCAGGTGGCGGTTCAGCGCGACCGAACTCTCGAGATCGGTGCCGAACGGTTTCTCCATCACGATGCGCGCGCGTTCGACCAGTCCCGCTTCGCCGATCGTGTCGACGACCGAGAGCGCCGCGCTCGGCGGGACGCTCAGGTAGTGGAGCCGGCGGCACTCCTCGCCGAGCTCGCGCTCCGCGCGTTCGACGGCTTCACGCAGCGCAGCGGGCCCGGCGCCGAGCGGCACGTAGTCGAGGAGCGAAGTGAAGGTCTCCGCCTCGTCTGCCGGAGGCGGCGCGTCCGCGAACTCGTCGAGCGCGTCGCGGACGATCTTCCGGAAGGCGTCGACTTCGAGGGCTTCGAGAGAGACGCCGATGATCCGGCTCTTCGGGACGAAGCCTTCGCGCGTCAGGTGGAAGAGGCCGGGAAGCAGCTTCCTTCGAGAGAGATCGCCCGTCGCGCCGAAGAGCACGACCACCTGCGGATATCGAGGGCCGATGCCGTCCCCGTTCTTGCTCAATGCCTGACCTCGTTCCGACGTTCGCCGTCGTCCCGGTCGAAGGTACGGCACCCGGTCGTTCGAGGGAAACGTGAGGCGCGTTCCGTCTGGGTGGAAACACCGAGGTGGGTCGCGGACGGCTCGTTTCGGCGGCTTCGCACGATTCGCTCCCCGACTTCGATATCGTGGAGGTTGCGTCGGATCCCGCATGGGCGACCGACGCGAACGGGGAGGGAGCAGATGCAGATTGCGCTGGTAGGGCTGGGCAAGATGGGCGCGAACATGGCCCGACGCCTCATGCGCGACGGTCACGAATGCGTCGTCTACGACCTCGACCGCGATGCGGTCGAGGCGCTGGTCGGCGAGGGCGCCGTCGGCGTGGACGCCCTGGCGGATCTGGCCGCCCGGATGTCGGCGCCGCGTGCGGTCTGGGTGATGGTGCCGGCCGGGAACGCGACCGAGTCGGTGGTCGGGGCGCTCCGCGACGTGCTCGACGCCGACGACGTGATCATCGACGGCGGCAACGCGCACTACAAGGACGACGTGCGCCGCGCCCGCGAGCTCGAGGCTTCCGGGATCCACTACGTCGACGTCGGCACGAGCGGCGGCGTCTGGGGGCTCGAACGCGGCTACTGCCTGATGGTCGGGGCCGAAGACGCGATCTGGGAACGACTCCGCCCCGTCTTCGCGAGCCTCGCGCCCGGTCGGGGAGACATCCCGCGCACACCCGAGCGGACGGAGGGCGCGTCGACCGCCGAGGAGGGCTACCTCCACTGTGGCCCGCCCGGCGCCGGACATTTCGTGAAGATGATCCACAACGGGATCGAGTACGGGATGATGCAGGCCTACGCCGAGGGCTTCGACATCCTGCGCGCCCAGGGCGGCGAGAACGTCGATCCGTCGCTTCGGCTCTCGCTCGACGTCGCCGAGATCGCGGAGGTCTGGCGGCGCGGCAGCGTCGTCACGTCCTGGCTCCTCGACCTGACGGCGTCGGCGCTCGCGAAGAGTCCCGCGCTCGACGAGTACTCGGGACACGTCTCCGACTCCGGCGAGGGGCGCTGGACGGTGCAGGCCGCCGTGGAGTCCGGGACGCCGGCCGAGGTCCTGACGTCCTCGCTGTACACGCGCTTCCGCTCGAGAAAGAGCCACACCTTCGCCGAGAAGATCCTGTCCGCGATGCGGGCCGGCTTCGGCGGTCACCAGGAGCCGCGTTAGTTGGAGGACGAGGGGGATCCGCTCGTCTCGGGCGGGCGATTGCACCGCTTCCCGGACGCCGAATCCGTCGCCCACGCCGGGGCGGACGCCTTCGTCGCGGAAGCGCGGGCCTCGATCGCGTCGCGCGGCGCGTTTCGCGTGCTGCTGTCAGGGGGCTCGACCCCGAAGCGGATGCTCGAGATCCTCGCGGAGCAAATCGACCGGGCGCCCCTCGACTGGAACGACGTCCGCTTCTTCTTCGGGGACGAGCGGGCGGTCGGACCGGATGCCTCGGACTCGAATTTCCGCATGGCGAGTCAGGCCCTGCTCGACGCGATTCCGGAGGCGGCGCGGCACGTCGAGCGCGCGCGGGGCGAGGCGCCGGATCTCCACGAGGCGGCCGCGGCCTACGCCCGCCGCATGGCCGAGGTGTTCGGTGGCCCCTCGGAGCCGCTTCCGGCCTTCGACCTCGTCTTCCTGGGCATGGGCGACGACGGGCACACGGCGTCGCTCTTTCCCGGGACGAAGGCGCTCGACGAGACGACGCGCGGATACGTGGCGAACGAGGTGCCACAGCTCGGGACCTGGCGGCTGACCGCGACGTACCCGCTGCTCGCCCGTGCGCGGCGCGCGCTCTTCCTCGTCTGCGGCGCGGGCAAGCGCGCGCGCATGGCCGAGATCACCCGGCAGGATCGCGCGCCGGCATCTTTCCATCCGTGCGAGCGCGTTCGAACGGCGGGCCGCCTCGATTGGTTCGTCGACGAGGCGGCACTGCCTGGCTGATCCGGATCGGTCGAGCGGGGTCTAGCCCCCGTCCCCCGGCTCTTCCGCCTCCGGCGGGGTCGCGTCGTCGAGGTCGTCGAAAAACCCCTCGGGCAGCTGGACTTTCTGGCGGCCGCCCTTCTTGCCGCGCTTCACGCGCATCGCGGTCGGCGGGAACTCCATCTCGGGATCGCCCTCGTCGAGGATCGCGTCGAGCTCGGCGAGGGAGTCGATCCGGATCAGCTTGTCACGCATCTTGGTCGATCCGGGGAAGCCCTTCGTGTACCAGGTCGCGTGTTTGCGGAAGTCGCGGATGCCGATCCGTTCGGTGACCCAATCGCAGAGCAGGCGCGCGTGGGTCCGCATCGTCTCGATCACCTCGCCGAAATTCGGCGGGTCGGGCGGCGCCTCGCCGGCGAAGACGGCGGCGAGATCGCGAAAGAGCCAGGGCCGGCCGAGGCAGCCCCGGCCGACGACCACGCCGTCGCAGCCCGTCGCACGCATCATGCGGAGGGCGTCCCAGGCTTCCCAGATGTCGCCGTTGCCGAAGACCGGAATCGTGGTGACGGCCTGCTTGAGCTCGCCGATCGCGTTCCAGTCGGCTTCGCCGTCGTAGAGCTGCGCGGCCGTTCGCGCGTGAAGCGCGATCGCCTTCACGCCCTCGGCCTCGGCGATCCGTCCGGTCTCGCGGAACGTCATCCAGTCGTCGTCGATGCCCATGCGGAACTTGATCGTGACGGGGATGTCCCCGGCGTTCTTCACGGCGGCGCGGACGATCGACTCGAGGAGTCGCGGCTTGGCGGGAATCGCAGCGCCGCCGCCGCGACGCGTGACCTTGCGCACGGGGCAGCCGAAGTTCATGTCGATGTGATCGACGCGGTCTTCGCCGACGAGGAGCTTCGTCGCCTCGCCGACGTAGTGCGGGTCGACGCCGTAGAGCTGGAGGCTGCGCGGGCTCTCGTCCGGATCGAATTCCGCGAGGTGCAGCGTCTTCGCGTTCCGCTCGACGAGCGCGCGGGCCGTGATCATTTCGGACACGTAGAGCCCGGCGCCGAAGCTCCGACACAGCCGTCGGAAGGGAGCGTTCGTGATGCCGGCCATCGGAGCGAGGACCACGGGCGGATCCGCCAGGATCGGGCCGAGGGAGACCGGGGCGAACTCGCCGGGGGCGGCGGGCTTCACGTCTCGATTGATCTCGCTGACGTAGGTCGGGTCCAAGGCGATGTCCTGGGTGCGGGCGGGCAGGGCCGGTAGATACCACGCCTCGGCCGTTCCGGGAATCGCAGGGGGTTCGCCCCGCGACTCGCGGGCCCGCCCGTGGGGCTCCGGCGCGCGCCGGCGGGATTCGATTCGTTCTCCGGCGCCTTCGCTTGCTTCGGGCGCCGATTCGGGCTGTCCTCGTCCCCATGCGCGTCCTGCCTCCGATCGCCGCGTGCGTCCTCGTCCTGCTCGTCCTCTCGATGGAGACGGCGCGCGCGCAGGTCAGGCTCTTCCCCGACGAGTTCGAGCGGGTCGACGTGATCGCGATCGAGCGAGACGGGCGGCAGCTCTTCGCCTTCGACTCGATCACGGGCGGACGGGTGAGTGTTCGTCTCGACGTCTCCGAGGAGGTGCGCTTCGAGGCCAGTCGCGGTCGAGTCGGGGTCGTCGTCACGGATCGGCGCGCGCTCGGCGTCGTGCCGGGTCGCCCGTGGATCGAGCTCCGCTTCCGGCTGGAAGAGGTGCCGTCGCCGTCGGTGCTGGTCGAGGACCGGATCGCGCTCTTCGTGACCGACCGCCGCGTGCTCGCGTTCAACGGATCCGACGGTTGGGTCGAGGCGGCGCTCTCGCCGAACGAAGCGCCGACGGCGGTGCGCGTCGGGGCTGCCGTCGGGGTGGTCACGACCCCTCGTCGCGCGCTCGGCATCGCGCCCCGCCTCGGGCGGTTCGCCGAGGAGCCGCTCCAGATCCGGGAGGGGCTCGAGTCCGTCACCGCCCAGGACACCCTCGCGACGATCCGGACCCTCCGACGGATCCTGGTCTTCTCCGCGCCACGGGGGACGTGGACGACGCAGAGACGCCCCCTGCGCTAGGTCATGGCGGACGTGGGCGATGCGACGGCGTCCCCTGCGTCAGGTCACGGGGAGGCGCGATCGCGCCGCGTCGCGGGCGCCTGGCTGCGCGCGGCACCCAGGGCTTCGAACTCGAGGATCTCGACGATTTTCGACGCGCCCCGCGCTTCGCTCTCGGGGTCGAGTCGGATGCCCGTCGCGTCGGCCACGCGGTTGAGCCCGTCGAAACAAGCGACGATCGAAGCGGCCTGGGCCGTCGCGCTCTCGCCGATCGCGTCGATCAGTCGCTCGCGCGCTTCGTCGAGGTCCTCGGCATTCGAGAGTACGGCCGTCGCGAAGCGTCGAAGCAGGGCGCCGTGGGTCACGCCGCCGTTCTCGTCGTCGGCCTTCCCCGTCGCCACGCGGATGTCGACCTCTCTTCCTGCGAGCTTGCCGCTCTCACGGAGCAGCGAGGCATGCGAGACCGTTCAATAGAAGCAGTCGTTGTAGGCGGAGGTCGTGCTCGCGAGCAGCTCGACCTGCATCCGATCGAGACCGCCCTCGTGGACCTCGCCGGTCGTCGCATAGTGGGCGAGGACGAGCGAAAAGAACTGCTGCACGGCCTCGGGGACCGCGGTCAACGCGCGCAGCACGTTGTAGACGAAGCCGGCGCGGGCCTGGATGCCCTCGAACATCATCTTCGTCACGCCTTCGGCGGCATCCGGGTCGACCATCGGGACCCAGCCCCGCTCGACGACGGTCCCGGACTCGGGACGGCGATGGGGTTCGCCGGCGACGGGATCGGGGAGCGGGCGCAGCCCGGCGCCGAGGCCCTTCGCGTAGGTGTCGGTCACGGCGAGGATCGAGGCGAGGCCGGCGAGCTCGACGAACTCCTCTTCGACGAGGCCGCCCTCGATCGCGGCGTCGTGCCAGCCGGCGCTCAAGCGGCCGGGGTCGGTCGTGATCCGATGGATCGTGTCGACGGCGATTTCGGAGAGGGGCGTGTCGGCGCGGTCGTGGGCGCCCTGCACGGCGTTCGGCGACAGCGCGGCCTTCCGCTCGGCGCAGAGGCGGCAGTCGCGGGCGGCGCGGACCTCTCGGGCGATCGCGATTCGCTCGGCGCCGTCGAACCAACCGCCCGGTCGGGCGATCGCTTCCCAGGCGGCGTCGAGGGACGCCTGCGAGGGGGGAGAGGGAGAAAGAGCGGGCATGACGATCTCCAGACGCCGTCCGAACCGGCGCCCGAGAGCCTACTGCGCTCGCGGCCGAGGGGGTCTGGCCGGACGGCGGACTCCCGGTCTCAGACCGTCTCGATCCGCGCGACGCGCCAGTCGCGGCCGGCCCGGCTCTGGGCCTGGGCGCGGGCGCCGGCCTCGGTGTTCGAGCGGACCTGGATCGTCTTGCTCTGGGGGCGATCGAAACGGATCAGGCGGACACGGAACGAGCGCATCTGCGTATCCCAGGTACGAGGCGCCTGAACGGCGGGTTCGGTCGATTCGGTCGGCGCGAGAGTCTGGGATTCATCCATCGGGAGCTCCTATCAATGTCCCTGGGTCGTCGCCCGACCCGTCGCGGGACCGCGGATCTGCCCATCGAGTCCCTTTTGCTTCCCTCCTGCCGACGGATCCCCCCGCGGGCCGTTTCCCTACGATCGAGGGCGGCCATTCACCCGCTTGACGATCGCGGCGAATGGCCCACTCTAGGCCGCGCCCCCCCCACAGATCGCTCCTCCAGGAGCCCGCCGTCGCGGATCGCGCGTTTTCGACGTTCGCAGAGCCGCCCAGGGGATGGGTCGCGCCGAGCCGCGTGCGAAATGCGCAGGCGCGGAGGGCCGTGCCTGCGGATCGCCCGATCCCCCGAGCGACCCAGTCCACCAAGAAGGGATCCCGGACGCGGGGTCGAAGCTGCCGGAAAGGCTCCAGACCATGGCCGCCAGGAAGAAAGCCGCGAAGAAGAAGGCCGCCGCCCGCAAGCCGCCCTCTTCCAAGGGGAAAAAGGACGTCGCCTACGACGAGAAGGCGATCCAGACCCTCGACGCGCTCGAGCACATCCGGCTGCGGACCGGCATGTACATCGGACGGCTCGGTGATGGCTCGAATCCCGTCGACGGCATCTACGTCATGATGAAGGAAGTGATCGACAACTCGATCGACGAGTTCATCATGGGCGAGGGCAAGAAGATCGACATCACGCGCGACGGCAAGACCGTCGAGGTGCGGGACTACGGCCGGGGCATCCCGCTCGGCAAGGTCGTCGAGTGCGTCAGCCAGATCAACACGGGCGGCAAGTACAACGACGACGTCTTCCAGTTCTCGGTCGGATTGAACGGCGTCGGGACCAAGGCCGTGAACGCGCTGTCGTCGGACTTCGAGGTCCGGAGCGTGCGCGACGGCAAGTACAAACAGGCGAGCTTCGTCCGCGGAAAGCTCGAGAAGGAGAAAGGCGGCAAGTCGAGCGAGGCCAACGGAACCTACATCCGGTTCACGCCCGACGAGGAGATCTTCGGCGAGTACGAGTTCCAGGAGAACTTCATCGAGCACCGCCTCCGCTACTACGCCTATCTCAACCGTGGGCTGAAGCTCCAGTACGCCTGTCCGCCGCGGAAGGACACCTTCCAGTCGAAGGCCGGCCTCAAGGACCTCCTGCTCGACGAGCTCGGCGAGGCGCAGCCGCTCTACGAGATCGCCACCGGCGACGGCGACCACTTCGAGATGGCCTTCACCCATGGCAACGCCTACGGCGAGTCCTACTTCTCCTTCGTGAACGGCCAGTACACGAACGACGGCGGAACCCACCAGAGCGCTTTCCGCGAGGGACTCCTCAAGGGCGTGAACGAGTTCTCGAAGAAGAGCTATGCCGGCGAGGACGTCCGGGACGGGATCGTCGCTGCGATCTCCGTGAAGCTCCAGGACCCCGTCTTCGAGAGCCAGACCAAGAACAAGCTCGGCTCCGCGGACGTGCGGAGCTGGCTGGTCCCGGCGGTCAAGGACCAGGTGATCCGCTGGCTCCATGCCAACAAGAACGAGGCGAAGATCCTTCTCGAGAAAGTGGCTCTCAACGAGAAGGTCCGGAAGGAGCTCTCGGCGATCAAGAAGGACGCGCGGGAGCGCGCCAAGAAGGTCGCGATCCGGATCCCCAAGCTCACGGATTGCAAGTTCCACTACGACGACCCGAAGGCGAAGCGCCGGGACGACACGACCATCTTTCTCTCCGAGGGTGACTCGGCGGCCGGCGTGATGGTCCCTACCCGCGACGTCTACACGCAGGCGATCTACTCTCTCAAGGGGAAGCCGCTCAACTGCTACGGCCTGAAGCGCGACGCGATCTACAAGAACGAAGAGCTCTACAACATCATGCGCGCCCTCGGAATCGAGGATTCGCTCGAAGGGCTCCGATACAACCGCGTCGTGATCGCGACGGACGCTGACGTCGACGGGATGCACATCCGCAACCTTCTGCTGACCTTCTTCCTCCGCTACTTCGAGGACCTCGTCCTGAAGGGCCACGTCTACATCCTCGAGACGCCGCTCTTCCGGGTCCGGAACAAGAAGGAGACGCGGTATTGCTACACGGAGAAGGAGCGCGACACGGCGCTCGAGGCGATCAAGGGCCCGGAGGTGACGCGCTTCAAGGGGCTCGGCGAGATCAGCCCGAAGGAGTTCGGCCAGTTCATCGGCGAGGGCATGCGGCTCGTGCAGGTGAGCGTGGGCTCCATGGGCGAGGTCCAGAACAGTCTCGACTTCTTCATGGGCAAGAACACGCCCGCACGAAAGGACTTCATCGTCGACAACCTGAGCACGGAGGTGCTCTGAGATGAGCCAACTCGAGAGCTTGATGAAGGATCACTTCATCGAGTACGCGAGCTACTTCATCCTCGACCGCGCGATCCCGGAGCTTCGGGACGGGCTCAAGCCCGTTCAGCGGCGGATCATGCACACGCTGTTCAAGATGAACGACGGCCGCTTCCACAAGGTGGCCAACGTCATCGGCGACACCATGAAGCTCCATCCGCACGGCGACGCGTCGATCGGCGACGCGCTCGTGGTCCTCGCCAACAAGGACTACTTCATCGAGCGCCAGGGAAACTTCGGCAACCTGCTGACGGGCCACCCTGCCGCCGCGCCCCGCTACATCGAGTGCCGGCTGACGGAGCTCGCGCTGGAGACGATGTTCCATCCGGCGCTGACGGACTTCGTCGACTCCTACGACGGCCGAAGCGAAGAGCCCGTGGTGCTCCCGACGAAGCTGCCCGTCGTCCTCATGACGGGAACCGAGGGCATCGCGGTCGGCATGTCGACCAAGATCCTGCCCCACAACCTGCCGGAGATCTGGGCCGCACAGATCGCGATCCTCAAGAAGAAGAAGTTCAAGCTCTTTCCGGACTTTCCGCAGGGCGGGCTGATGGACGTGTCCGCCTACGAGGACGGGGCGGGCAAGGTCGACCTGCGGGCGAAGATCGAGTCCCGCGACAAGAAGACGGTCGTGATCCGCGAGCTGCCCTTCGGCACCACGACCGAGAGCCTGATCGCCTCGATCGAGTCCGCGGTCCAGAAGGGGCGGGTCAAGCTCTCTTCGATCGACGACTTCACCACGGACAAGGTCGAGATCGAGCTGTCGATCGCTCGCGGCTCCGACGCCAAGGAAGTCATCCCCCAGCTCTACGCGTACACCGATTGCTCGGTCTCCGTCTCGTCGAACCTGGTCGTGATCGACGATCGAAAGCCGATGCAGCTCTCGGTGACGGAGATCGCGAGAGCGCTCACGGACCAGCTGAAGAGGCAGCTCAAGGCCGAGCTCGAGTACGATCGGGAGCAGCTGATCGATCGGAAGCACTGGCTCACCCTCGAGCAGATCTTCGTCGAGAAGCGCGTCTACAAGCAGATCGAGAACAAGAAGACCGCGGACGGGGTGCGCAAAGCCGTCTGGGACGGGATGCAGAAGTTCAAGCGGCAATTCGTCCGTCCGATGGTCGAGGAGGACATCTCGCGTCTGCTCGAAGTCCGCATCCGCCGGATCTCCGCCTACGACATCGAGCGCAACCGCCAGGAAATCGCGGAGATCAACAAGAAGATCAAGGAGATCGAGCGCAAGCTGAAGAACATGGTCAAGACGACCGTGGACTACCTCGAAGGCATGATCGCGAAGTACGGCGAGCAGTATCCGCGCCGGACGAAGATCACGGAGATCGAGCAGGTCGACAAGAAGGCCGTCGCGCGCCAGAACCTGCGTCTCTCCTACGACAAGAAGTCGAGCTTCTTCGGAACCGACGTGCGCGGCGACCAGTTCAAGATGACGGTCTCCGAGTTCGAGCACGTGCTCGGCGTGGCGAAGGACGGGACCTATCGGATCATGAACGCACCGGAGAAGGTGCTCTTCACGGGCCCGATGATCTACGCCGAGCTCTTCGATCCCGACCAGGGCCAGGAGTTCATCGTCGTCTACCGCGACAAGAAGAAGATGGCCTTCGCGAAGAAGATCAAGATCGAGAAGTTCATCCGCAATCGCGAGTATCGCCTGATCAAGGACAAGGGCGGCCGCGTCGACCTCCTGCTCGGTCCCGACGAACTCGGCACGGTCCACATGGACTTCGTGCCGGCCAAGCGTCAGCGGCTCAAGGAAGCGGATTTCGATCTCGGCGAGCTCGACTGGACGAGCCCGACCGCCCGGGGCGTGCGCATGGCACCGAAGCCGGTCGGCAAGGTCAAGTTCCTGCCGGCGGAGGGGAAGGGCGGGACGTCCGCCAGGAAGTCGGCGAAGAAGGGGGCCCCACCTGCGAAGAGTCGGGGCGGAAAGAAGGACGGCCAGCAGGGCGATCTCTTCTAGGGGGAGCGGATGCGCATGCTCGAAATCGTCGTCGTCGTCGCGGTCGTCCTCGCGCTCCTCGTCTTCGTCGCCTGTCATCGGAAGGATCGGGCCCGCGACTTCGAGGCCGCGGGTCCTTCTCTGGGCATGCAGTTCCAGGACGCGTTGCCCGCCGGGGCCGAAGCGGCGATTCGATCGATGCCCTCCGTCGCGCGACGGACGCGAAACTTCTTTCCGAGGGTCCTCGCGAATCCCGAGGCGATCGTCTTCGATTGGACCTGGCAGGACGACCGGCTGAAGGACCGGAACCGCGCGACGCAGACGGTCGTCGCGATCCGGCGCCCCGAGACGCGACTCCCGCGCTTCCTGCTGGCCGAGAAGGCAGTCCTCGGGCGAGAGGACGCCCGCGCCGCCGGCGACGAGGTCACGTTCGTGACGCCTGCGCGCTGGCTGGATCGCTACGCGCTCCACGGCGCGGATGCCGAGGGGCTCCGCGCCGCCTTCCCGGACGAGGCGCGGGAGGCGCTGACGCTTCCTCCGGGTCTCCGCGTCGAAGGCGCCGACGACTGGGTGATCGTCTATCGGCCCGAAGGCGAGCTGTCCCCAACCGATTTCGCGCGTGCCCTCGAAGACGCGCGCGCCTGGGTCGATACCTGGGCCGCCGCTGCCGCCGACTAGCACGCGCGCCGTCCCGAGGCGGGCTTCGTCGGATCGCGCCGCCGTGGTAGGTTCGACCCGATGCGCCGCGGATGCGTGGCGCGCAGAGGAGAACGCGTGGGGAAGAAGCTTTGGATCGTGCTCGGGGGCCTCGTGGGGCTTCCGCTTCTGGTGCTGCTCGCGTTCTTTCTGGAGGCCCACCTCGAGATCCGCAGTCTCGAGGCGCCGCTCCCCACCGAAGCCGAGCGGGCGGCCTTCGCTGCGGGCGCTCGCGGTCCGGTGTCGATCGAGTGGGTCGAGAGCGGCCGGCAGGCGCGGGCGGACGGCGGGGTCTCGACGACCGGCAGCTTCTTTCTTCGCTGGCCGGACGGGCGCGGCTTCCTGATCGACGCCGGAATGACCGCCGACGAGATGCTCGCGTTCGGCGCCGCGCTCGAGACGGCCATGGGCGCGGGGCCGATCCGGGTCTTCGGCTCCGTGGCCGCGCAGATCGGGCGGGCGTCGCGTCGCATCGAGGGGGTCGGCTTCACGCATCTCCATCACGACCACACGGACGGGGCCGAGGATCTATGCGCCGCGCGCGACGGCGCGCCGCTGTCGCTCTTCCAGGTCGGCGATCAGGCGGAACGCGGCAACTACACGACGGATCCCGGTCGCGCGCGCGTCGAAGCGGCCGCCTGTCTCGAGCGCGTGCGTCTCGGAGCGGCTGGAGGCGCGGCGGAAGGAGAAGCGAGCGAGGTGCCGCGACTCCATCCGGTGCCCGGTCTGCCGGGGCTCGCGGCCTTCGCTGCGGGCGGGCACACGCCGGGGAGCACCGTCTTCGTGGCGCGCCTCCCCGATCGGATCGTGTATTTCGCCGGCGACATCACGAACGAACACGCCCGGCTGCTGGCGAACGAGGGCAAGGGCTTCGTCTACAGCTATCTCATGATTCCCGAGAACACAGGCCGGCTCGAAGCGCTGCGCCGCTGGCTCGCGGCGCGCCACGCGGAGCCCGACACCTTCGTGGTCGTCTCCCACGACCTCTCGGGCATGCCGGAGGCGGGGATCGCGCTTCCGGACCGCGGCGAAGCGCTGGGCCTGGACGCCGCGTTGCCCTGAGCGCCGTTCTTGCGCGTAGGGCTGGACGTCCCTTCAATACTTCGATATATATAAAAATATGGAAAAGCAAGACGTCCTCGCCGGGCTCGCCGCCCTGGCCCAGGAGACCCGCCTCGACGTGTTCATGCGGCTCGTCCAGGCGGGGCCCGCTGGAATGCCGGCGGGTGCCCTCGCGACGGAGCTCGAAGTCTCGCCCGCGACCCTCTCCTTCCACCTGAAGGAGCTCCGCAACGCCCGACTCGTTCGTTCAGCGCGGGAGGGGCGCTCGATCCGCTACGCGCCGGACTTCGCGGTCATCCAGGCGATGGTCGGATTTCTCGGCGACAACTGCTGCCGCGACTCCGCCTGCGACGCCGAGTTCCCGCTGGATCTCGACGTCTCCTAGTACGCCCGGCGGCGGGACGAACCGCCGCGACGCGTCGGTCCGGGCTCCCCGGGGCGACACACGAAAGGAACGATCATGAGACTGCAGCTCGCGCTCAACGTGAACGACATCGACCAGGCGGTCGACTTCTACTCGAAGCTCTTCGACACGGCGCCCGCCAAGCGCAAGCCCGGCTACGCGAACTTCGCGATCGCGAACCCGCCGCTCAAGCTGGTGCTCTTCGAGGCGGACGAGGCGTCCGACCGACTGAATCACCTCGGCGTCGAGGTCTTCGAGGAAGAGGACGTGACCGCCGCGACCGAACGCCTGAAGGCCGCCGGACTCGCCGAGCTTGTCGAGGACGAGGCGACCTGCTGTTACGCCAAACAGGACAAGGTGTGGGCGATCGAGCCGGAGGGT
The DNA here is from genome assembly GCA_039187915.1 of Myxococcota bacterium. GTDB lineage: Bacteria > Myxococcota_A > UBA9160 > UBA9160 > UBA4427 > UBA4427. Next base: position 265 of record JBCCZJ010000085.1, on the reverse strand, counting down.
CTGCGCTGGGAGTGGTATCGCGTGCTCGAGGACAGCGAGACCTTCGGCGAGGACACGGCGCCGGCCGAAACCGCCGAAACCGCCGAAACCGCCGAATCCGCGGAGAGGCCGCCCGAGCCGCGGATCGAGGCCTGCTGTTAGGCCTGCGGTCGGACCGGACCGGGGCGGGGCCGAACGCCCGCTCTCAGTACTGGCGCCAGCGCCGCTGGACGTGGCGCTGGCGCGCGTCGACTTCCCGCCGTCGATCCGCCGCGGTCACGACCGG
>JBCCZJ010000084.1:0-13556 GCA_039187915.1 Myxococcota bacterium | reverse complement strand
GGGGGGCGGCCGCCCAGGGCGCGGCCCCCCGCGTCCCCGACCGGACGAGCGCGCATCGGCTCGCGCGTCGACGCGTTATGGGAAGGCAGCCGTGCGGGCAATCTTCGATGCGCGGCCGGCTTCCTGCACTGGACCATGTCGGCGAAGTGCATCAATCGCCTCTACAAGTACAGGCCAAGCATGCCTCGTGCATCGGAGTGGCGTGTGCGCCCTGGAGTCCAGCTGCCCGCCGTAGGGCGGACGGTGACGCAGGGGCGGGTGGTCGGTCACGTCGGCGAGCGAGAGGTCATCACGGTGATCGCCGACTACGGGCCGTCGGTCCTGGGCAACGCGCTCGGGCGGACCATGCACTGCACGAGCCTCGACAACACGATCCGGTACGGCACGCTCGTCGACACGGACTGGGTGCTCTGCGACAACCGCATGGAGTACGTGGGCGACGGCTTCGGGTACACGACGATCCACCTCTGGAGCCAGGATCGGACCCTGCTCGCGACGGCGAGCCAGTCGATGGTCGTGCGCATTCCAGCGGACTAGAGATTCACCCGGAGCGGGCCCGGCGCTTCGGCTTCCTTCCAGGCGTGGGGGGCGAGCGATCAAGCGCCCTCGAAGTGATCGACGATTTCGGCGAGCGTCCGCTTCAGCTCGCGGAGACGCCGCTTGCCGATCGCGCCCGCGAGGTCGCCCTCCATCGCGCCCAGGACCCCGAGCCCCTGTACGAGCGCGCGCCGACCGCGTGCCGTGAAGCCGACGCGTTTGGCGCGTCCGTCGTCCGGGTCGGCGGTTCGCTTGAGCACCCCCTGCTCGACGAGTTCGTCGACCGCGTGCTTCACGGCCTGCTTCGTCCCGCCCACGCGCTCGGCGAGGGTCGTGAGGCGGATGCCCTCCCACGGAATGTGAGGGAAGAGTCGGAGGTGTGCGGGCTTGGGCTTTCCGAGGCCGGGGAGATCGACGCGTTCGCGCGCCGCGGCGTCGTAGAGCCGGGCCGCCTTCAGCAGGAGCTGGCCGAGGTTGTCGTCCTTGGCGGCTTCGACCTCCGAGATACTGACCGAGCCGGGCGGGCGGAGAGGCGAGCGGGATCGGGGCGACACGGTGTCCTCGGTGGATCGGGCCGCGGGGCGGTTGCGCGGCCGAAGGTATTTGGTAAAAATACTGTACTAAATGGCGACGCGCCACGACGGGCCTCGCGCCCTCGACGAGCAGAGGAGAACGACGATGGCCCACCCCAAACAGACCCTGCGGACGCTCGCTTCGGGCGTCTGGGTCGTCGACCACGACTTCAAGGTGGCCGGCGGCGTCGCGATCGGTACGCGGACGACGATCGTGGAGCTCCGCGACGGCGCGCTCTGGGTGCACTCGCCGGGGCCGCTCACGCCCGATCTCCGCGAGGCCGTCGAGGCGCTGGGCCGGGTGCGCTGCCTCGTCGCGCCGAATCTCTGGCATCACCTCTACGTCGAGGACTGGCGGGCGGCGTGGCCCGAGGCGCGTCTCTACGCCGTGCCGGGCCTCGCCGAGAAACAGGCGAACGTGACGGTCGACGAAGAGCTCGGCGAGGCGGCGCCCGCGGCCTGGAAGGGCGAGATCGAGCAGCTGCCGATCGCGGGCATGGCGCGCATGAACGAGTTCGTCTTCCTCCATTCCGCGACGGGGACGCTGGTCCTGACCGACCTCTGCTTCAACATGCAGGAGAGTGATTCCTGGTGGACGCGGGTCTTCATGCGGATCAACGGCATCTGGCAGCGGTTCGGCGCTTCGCGTCTCTTCAAGACGATGGTCGACGACCGCGCGGCGCTCGTCCGCTCGGTCGAGCGGATCCTCGACTGGGACTTCGAGCGCATCGTCGTCGCGCACGGCGACGTCGTCGAGCGCGACGGACGTCCGACTTTCGAGGCGGCGCTCGGGGGCTTCTCGAAATAGCGCCGAGCGCTCGGGGCCCGCGGCCGAGGCGCCGCGAGGCCGCGGGCAGGGCGCGCGCGTTCCGCTAGAGGTCTCCGAGCCGGGACTCGACCGACGCCCGCTCGTTCGAGGCGGCCGTGTAGTCCGCATCGAGCAGCACGACCGCGGCGAAGCCTTCCGCGAGGGCGGCGACGTCCGAGCGCTCGACGTCGGCGCCGCTTTGCTTCGGGCGTCGGAAGGCCGGCGCGTACACGCCGGGGGCCTTCTCTTCGAACCCGAGGCCGAACTGGACGCCGCGACCCTGGACGCTGTGGCGGACGCCCTGGATCTCGCTCCAGGGGATGCCGGGGACGTTCACGTTGAGTCGCGTGCCCGGCGGCAGGAGCGGGCCGTCGCCGGCGGTGCTCGTGAGGCGATCGATCACGCGCACGGCGAGCGCCGCGGTCTCTTCGAAGTGCTTCCGGTGGCCCGGCTCGCCTTCCTTGCCGACCTCGTTCGCGCTCACGGCGATCGCGGGCATGCCGCCGATGCCGACCGCCGCGGTGGTCGCGCCGACGGTGCCGGAGATGCCCGTGGCGCCGCCCGCGTTGGCGCCGGCGTTCGTGCCGGAGACCAGCAGGTCGAAGGGATCCTCCGGGTCTTCGAAGGCCGTGAGGCCGAGCAGGGCGCAGGTCGCCGGCGTGCCGTCGGCGCTGTACTCCCCGGGCGCCTGTTCGACGACGCGGATCGCGCCGAAGGTCATGGAGGCGCTGCTCCCGCTCCGGTTGCCCTCGGGTGCCACGACGGTCACGCGATGGCCGGCGCCCCGCAGCGCTTCCTTGAGCGTCTCGAGGCCGACCGACCCATAGCCGTCGTCATTGGTGAGGAGGATGTGCAGGCCGCTCGCGCCAGCGGAGGGCGTCGTCGCGCAGGCGACGATCAGGCAGATCAGCGAGAGCGAGAGGAATCGTGAGCGCGGCATCCGGTTCTCCTTCGTCCGATCGGGGTAGGGGCGATCGGGGCGTGGAGCGTAACGCGATGGCGCGCGCGGGGCTTCGGCCCGCGACGATCCGGGGATCCGCTCAGCCCGAGCCGTTCCCGAAGCGTCGCCGCAGCCAGTCGACCAGGGCCGCGGACAGTTCTTCGGGCTGCTCGAGCTGGGTCCAGTGACCGCAGGCGTCGATCGCGTGGAGCTCGAAGTCGCTGCACTTCGCCCGCGTCAGCTCCGCGGCCGCCGGCGGGATCGCCGCGTCCCAGGCGGCCGTGATCTGCAGGACGGGCAGATCGAGCGCCTTCTCGCCGAGCTCGGGTACGCGCTCGCGGTTCCGGTCGGCGTTGCGGTACCAGCTGATCGGGCCGAAGAAACCCGTCCGCTCGAAGGCCGAGACGTAGAAATCGAGCTGGGCGGCATCGAGCAGCGGCTCGCCCTGCGGCTCGAGCGCGTCCAGGTCGAGGAAGGGGTTCATGCGGCGCCCGTCGCCGGGCGGGTTCGTTTGCTCGGGCGAGGACGCGCGACGCATGAGCGTGTCGAAGAGCTGCCGCGTGCGCGGCTCGATCACCTTCTCCGGCACGTCGCGCTGCTGGAACCAGAGCATGTAGAAGTCGTCGGGCTCCGCGAAAATGGCGCGCATCGTCGCGGTGGACGGCATGGCCGTGTAGGGCGTGTTCACGCCGACCACGCCGAGGCAGCGCTCGGGATGCAGGATGGGCATCGCCCAGGTGACGAGTCCGCCCCAGTCGTGTCCCACGAAGACCGCACGTTCGATCTCGAGCGCATCGAGCAGGCCGACGAGGTCGCCCGTGAGGTGCTCGAGGTCGTAGTCCTCGACCGACGTCGGTACGTCGCTTCCGCCATAGCCGCGCTGATCCGGCGCGATCACATGGAAGCCGGCGTCACGAATCGCCGTGAAAGGGTGCGTCCAGGAATGGGCGAGCTCGGGAAAGCCGTGGCAAAGCACGACGGCGGGGCCCTCGCCGGCTTCGTGGACAGAGAGGTGGACGTCGCTCACCCGGATGCGTCGGGGGCTGGGGAGGGGAGTCATGGCACGCTCCGTCAGGCGCCTCGGCGCGACGGGGCCGCGCAGGGCCCCGCGTCGTGCCGGCGAACCGAAAAAGCAGCGTATGTTTTGGCACTTTTCATGTCAATACTACCCCGCCTTCGCGCCGATGCGCGCCCCCGGTTCTGCTCAGGCCGCCGTCGGACTCGGTGACAGGCCTGCCGCGGAGGCGCCCGCTTCGTCCTTCGGTCGGAACGGTCCGAGCTGTTTTCTCTCCAGCTCGGCCGTCATACGCCGCTGGAAGCGCGCGTTGTCCATGAGGACGAAAGTGACCATCCCGATGTAGCCGGCGGGCAGGATCGCGGGCTCCTCCCAGACGCGCAGCTGCTGGTAGGGCCGCGCGGCCCAGGCGTGATGATCGGCGTGTCGCGAGAGGCCGATCAGCGCGTAGTACGTGAACCAGCTGTGCGTATCCCAGGAATCGGCGGGGCGAACGCGTCGGCTGGTCCGTTCGAGCCCCCAGTGCTCGAAGTAGTTCACGACTTCGAGCAGGCGGCTCGCGAGCACGCCCTGCAGGACGAACAGAATCGCCGCACCCGGGCCGAAGGCCAGGCCGGCGGCCAGCGCCGTTCCCCACCCGAGCACGAGGCCGTGGACGCATCGATGGCGCAGCATCCGCGGATCGAGGTTCGACATGGATTCGTCGCCGAGGCGCTTCTTTTCGAGGCGCCAGGCGCTGCGGAACTGGGCGGGAACCGTCCGGCGGTAGAACGCGTGGAAGCTCTCGCCGAAGCGCGCGGTGGCCGGATCGTCGGGCGTGCCGACGCGCACGTGATGGCCGCGAAGGTGTTCCGTGTAGAAGTGTTCGTAGAGGACGCTGCAGAGGAGCAGGCGGCCGAGCTGTTGCTCCCAGCGCTTGCGACGATGGATCAGCTCGTGGGCCGTGATGATCGCGTAGCCGGAGCTGCCGCCCACGATCAGCAGGCCGAAGAGGGCGTCGACGGTGAAGATCGATTCGGTCGCGAACAGCGCGACCCACAGGGCGACGGTCACGAGCTGGAGTCCGGCGAGCAGATAGACGAGCGCGTCGAAGGGCCAGGCCGGCAGGTCGGGCGGGGGTGGGCGGCGCTCGACGCGGCCGGAGGTGTCGAGCCTGTGGGCCAGCACGAGCGGAAGCATGAAGAGCGGCGCCACGAACCAGGGGTGGGGGCCGGTCACGACGAAGAGCAGTGCGTTGCCGGGGATCCAGAGCGAGAGGAGGTGGGGCAGCCAGTGGACGAGGACTTCACGGGCGGCCAGCGGCGGGGCCGCGTCGGCGTCCGGGGCCGCGACGTTCGGAGAGGGGGTCGCCATCAGAGGGCTCCTGCGGTGAGGCGGGCTCGAGGGCGCCGCCGTTCACATACGGGTGCGTATGTGAACTTGATTGTCCACATACGAATCGGTATGTCAATGCAATGGAATCCATGCAGCCACCGACGGGCAGTCGCGCCGCCGCGAAGGCCGAGACCCGGGCCGCGCTGATCGACGCGGCCCTGGCCGAGTTCTCGGAGCGCGGCTTCGACGCGCCCAGCCTGGACGCGATCTGCGCCCGCGCCGGTTTCACCCGAGGCGCCTTCTACGTCCACTTCAAGACGCGCGAGGACCTGATCGTGGCGGTCGTGGAGACCGTGCTCGGCGCGCTGCTCGACGCCGTCATCGGGACCGACGCCGGCGATGGCAACCTCGCTCAGACCATCGATCTCTACGTGAACCTGAGCGCGCAGGGGCGCGAGCGCCTGGACGAAACCGGTGCAGGAACGCAGGACTGGGTGGCGCAGGTGCCGCTCCACCAGCTGGTCGCGGCAAGCGAGCGGGCCCCGGCGCTCCAGGATCGTCTGCGACAGATCCTCGTCGACGCGCTCGATCGACTCGGGGACGTGGTCGACCGGGAAGGGCAGCGGGGCGCGGTCCGCGAGGACGTGGCGGCGCGCGATCTCTCGGGCCTGCTCGTGCTGCTCGCCCTCGGGCTGCGGGTCGCGGCGGATCTCCGGCTGCCGGTGGAGGTCGAGCCGCTGCGCGCGGCGGTGAAGCGACTGCTCGCTCGCTGAAGGCGGCGGCCGTACTTCGGCCCGATGACGAGACGCACACGACGCTCGATCGGAGGGGACCTCGGCATCCTTGCTAGGCCGGGATACCTCGCTGTCGCAGGTGTAGGCGCCGTCCCAGGTGCTCGGCGCGCGCCTCGTTTGCGGCGTTCGGGTGTGTGGGCTACGAACCTCGAATACGACGGTGGAGGGTGTTCCGCGGTCGAGCGTCAGAGCGGCGATCGATCACGGGGCGGGCAGGGCCTGGCCCTGCTCACGGGAAGCCGGTGAGAATCCGGCGCGAGCCCGTCGCTGTAACCGGGGACGAACTGCACGGGGGCGAAGCCCCAGCCACTGGCCGATCCGGATCGAAGCCTTCCGCCTCGCGCGGGAGACGATGATTCCAGGGGAAGCTGGGAAGGCGTGCAGGATCGGACGATCCGGAAGCCAGAAGACCGACCCTTCATTGGTGCTGCGTCTCTCCGAAGCAGAGAGCGCAGGGCGAATCGGAATCGACGCGAGATCGTGGACACCGCCCGAGGGCGGTGAGCACGGTCTGTTTCGGATCGGAGCGGGGCAGTGCGTCCGTTCCGCGGACGGCCTTCGTGGCCTTTCGCGGGGGAGGGCGGCCCGGTCTTCGGATCCGTCGCCGAACCTCTGACCTCCCCTGCGTGATCGTGCTCCGAGGAGGGCTTCCGGACGAACGCGTCCGGCGGCTGCGTCACCGAATGCCGTCCTCATCCGGTCGGAGTCCTCCGGCCAGCGGTTCCCGAAGCGGGACCGCGAGGAGCACATGATGTTGATTCGGCTTTTGTTTCCTTCTGATCCCCAACGCACGGCGCGCCGCGCCCTCACGCTGACGGGCCTCGTCGTCGGCCTGACCGCCCTGGTCTCGACGCAGGCCGCCGCGCTCACCGCAACCTTCGAAGACCTCGGTCTCGATCCGACGCCGCCCGGGGAGTTCCTCGATCCGCCGACCTCCGGCGGGAGCTTCGTCTCCGGGGGCGTCACGTTCCTGAACGACGGCGGCTTCGGTGGGTTCTCCGCGTCGACCACGTCGGACACGACCACCCCGGGCTTCACGAACCAGTACAGCAACATCACGGGCGAAGGCGCAGGCGGCTCGGACGCGTTCGGGATCGCCTCGGCGTTCTCGCCGGTCGAGCTCGCGTTCCCGTCGACGCAGACCGTGCTGAGCGCGGAGTTCGTGAACACGACCTACGCGACGCTGTCCATGCTGAACGGCGATTCCTTCGCCAAGCAGTTCGGCGGTCCGACCGGCGACGACGAGGACTTCTTCCTGCTCACGATCGAAGGCCTCGACGGCATCGGCGGCACGACCGGTTCGCTCGATTTCTATCTCGCGGACTATCGCTTCGCCGACAACAGCCTCGACTACATCGTCACCGACTGGACGACGGTCGACCTGACCGTGCTCGGCGCGGTCAACGGACTGCGCTTCAGCCTGACGGGCAGCGACGTCGGCGCCTTCGGTCTGAACACGCCGGCCTACTTCGCGATCGACGACCTGGTCACCGTGCCCGAGCCGGGCACGGCGCTCCTCGTCGGCCTCGGTCTCGCGGGCCTCGCGGGACGGTCGCGTCGGACGCGCAAGTAGCGTACGCGCTGCCTTCGAGATGCCGGCCCGGTCGCCGTGAGGGCGGCCGGGCTCGGCTCGCCGGGCCTGGCGAGGCCCCCGCGGCGAACAGCCGCCTCCTGCGCGGCGCGCCGCACAAAACGCGCTGGATCTCCGATTCGCGGTCGGAAAACACCCCGAAGGCTTGTTTCGGTCCGACGTTCGGCCGATTCGACTCGACGTCGGACGCTCCGCACGCCCCCGTGCGCGAGGCCGTCCGCGAGAATTCGGAGTCCGTTTTGTCCTCGGTCGAAGCCGTGCTCATTGTCCTGTCGGTGGGCGCGCTGTGTTTCGCGCTCGCCTCGATCGTTCGGGAGCGACGGGTGCGGCGCGGCTTCGAGGCGACGCGGCGCGCCGAGCGCAGCGTGCTCGACATGGGGGGAGACGGTCTCGTCGTGATGGACGCGGCCGGCACGCTGCTCGAAGCGAACGAGGCCGCGCGCTCGATGCTGTGGCCGGAGGCCGAGCCGAAGGCCGGGGACCCGCTGCCCGAGCCGCTCGGCACGCTGCTCGACGATCCGGCGGCCCAGCGGCATCGGATCCGGATCGGCTCGAACCGGCGCGTCCACCTCGCGCTCTCGCAGAAGGAAGACGCCCCGCAGAGCCGCCGCGCGCTCCTGCTGCGGGACGTCACGCGGCAGCAGCGGCACCGCAAGCACCTGCTTCGTCTCGCCCACGTCGACAGCCTGACCGGCCTCGGCAATCGCCGACGTTTCATCGACCACCTCGAGATGGCGATCGAGCGATCCTGTGACGACGGCTCGCGCATCGCGCTCTTCTACATCGACATCGATCGGTTCAAGGAAGTGAACGACACCCTCGGTCACGCGGCTGGCGACCAGCTCCTCAAGTCGGTGGCGCGTCGCGTGGAAGACGTGATGGAGCGTTGGCAGGCGGAAGCCGAGACCAACAGCTCGCTCGTCACGCGACTCTCGGGCGACGAGTTCGCGATCGTCGCGCTCGGCGATCTCGGGGCGACCGAGATCGAGGGTCTCGCGACCTCGATCCTCGAGCACATCGCGGAGCCGATCAAATTCGACGAGCGCTCGATCAACCCGTCTGGCAGCGCCGGCGTGTCCACCTTCCCCGATCACGCCTCGGACGTCGAAGACCTGGTGAAGGCCGCGGACAGCGCGCTCTATGCCGCGAAGGAGCAGGGCCGCGGGCGTTTCGTCCTCTTCGACGAGTCCCTGACCGCGCAGGCGGAGCAGACGCGCAAGATCGAGCGCCTGCTCCAGGGCGCGATCGAGCGCGGCGAGCTCCAGCTGCACTACCAGCCGAAGGTCGAGCTCGAGGGCGACACCACCGCCGGCTTCGAAGCGCTGCTTCGCTGGTACAGCCACGACCTCGGATTCGTCAGTCCCAAGGACTTCATCCCGATCGCCGAGGAGCGTGGCCTGATCTGCGAGATCGGGCGCTGGTGCATCGAGGAGGCCTGCCGGCAGATCCGCGTCTGGCGCGACGCGGGCTTCGAGACGGTCCCGGTCTCGGTCAACGTGTCGAGCGTGCAGTTCGCCGAGTCCGACCTCCAGCGCGAGGTGACGGACGCGCTCGTGCGGTACGAGGTCGAGCCCGAGATGTTCGAGATCGAGCTGACCGAGAGCCTGATCCTCGACGACAACGACACGACGGCGTTGACCCTGCGCGACCTTCGGGCGATCGGCGTGCGGATCGCTCTCGACGACTTCGGTACGGGCTACTCGGCGCTCACCTATCTGAACCGCTTCCCGCTCGACGTCGTCAAGATGGACCGTGGTTTCCTGCGTGGAATCGAGAACGACCAGGCGGTCGAGGGCGTGGCCTCCGCGGTGGTCTCCATGTCGCACTCTCTGGGCTTCGAGGTCGTCGCCGAAGGCGTCGACGCGGATCAGCAGTCGAAGATCCTGGCGAAGATGGGCTGCGATCAGATCCAGGGGTTCCTCTACTCGCCGGCGGTGCCGGCGGCGGAAGCGGCGCGATTTCTGGCGACGGTCGGTTCACCGCGGCCGAAGATGGCGACGTCGTCGTCGACCCCCGAGCTCGATCAGGCGCTGGCGGGCGGGGACGCGGGGGGCCTCGATCGGACCCACGACGCGCTGCCTGCCGTTCATGGCGGCGACAGCGTCCAGCGGCTCGGCCGTCCGCCGGAGACGCGCGTCCTCGTGATCGACGGGCCGGAAGCCTCACTCGGCATGGTCTCGGTCCGCATGATGCGGCTCGGCGCCGACGTGCACCTCGTCCAGGACGTGGACGAGGCCTGCCTCTTCGTGACCCAGGAGGAGCCGATCGTCGATCTGGTGGTCGTGACGCCGACCGTCGATCTCACGCGCGTGGCACAGATTCGCGAGACCCTCGACAAGCGGATGCCGGACGATCCGTCGCGGGTGCTCGTGATCGGCGACGAGCCGGACGCGGAGGGCCGCGAGGCGCTGCGCAAGGCCCGGGTCGACTGGCTGATCACGGGGCACGCCGAGGACTCCGAGCTGCGCTTCTTCCTGGGGGCCGCGCGCTATCGCGGGGGCGCCGGCTACATGCAGCGGAGCGTTCGCGTTCCGATCGAGTCCACCGCCTGGATCCGCGCCGGCGGCGTCCGTCGCGTCGGGACCCTCGCGAATCTCTCCCGTCGCGGCGCGTTCGTCGAGACGGAAGACGAGTACGAGATCGGGCAATCGATCCGGCTCGAGTTCAAGTGGGGCGCTCACCGGATCCAGATCTTCGGTTCCGTCACCTACTGCACGGACGCCGACGAAGACGCGCTCGAAACCGAGGACGAGAGCGGCAAGGGGATCGGGGTGCTCTTCCTCGAGCCGACCCGTGAAACCGAGGACGAGCTCGGAGAGATCGTCGAGCAGATCTGGAATCGGCTGCGGCCCTGAGGCGCCGCTCCGCCCGCATCGAATCAGCGACGCAGGGCGCGCACGCCGCCCCACGTCATCGCGCCCGCCAGCGCGAGGGACAGGACGCCCGACATCGAAGGCACCGGCGGTGCGGTGGCGAGGTCGAGCCGGTACTGGCGCGTCGTCAGGGTGGCCTGGCTGACCAGGACCTCGACGTCGACCGGGCCGACGGCGATCCAGGTCGAGTAGTCGCTCGGGTCGCCGATGAAGTCGATCCCGAGCAACGCCGGATCGTTCGAACTGATCGCGTAGACCTCCTCGAGGAAAACGCTGCTCTGGGCGATCTCGGTCACGCCCGTCGGTTGCAGATCGGCGGCGGACTGCCCGAGCAGGGGCGCCGCTTCGGCCAGGGCAGCGGCGATCGCGCCTGAATCGATCCCCTGGATCGGCCCGACGGCGACGGCGGCTCCGCCTTCGAGGCCGGCTTCGACGATCTCGTCCTCGTCCACCGCGCACGTCACGACCGTCACGTTCACGTTCGTGTTGCCGCCGCCCGTGTTCTCGGGGACGGGGATCGGCAGGGCACACAGGCCGAACGTCTGGGAGAGGGCGGGGCCTGCGGAGGTGAACAGCGCCACCGCCCCCACGAGAAGAACCACGCGACCGCGCGCCATCGGATTCGACCTTTCGTCCGCTCGGAATTCGTTTTCGGGCGAAGGGCGGGGACGACAGCGCGCTCGACCGGGCTCGGAAGGAGATAGCCGATTTTCCGCCGAGAGCCCCTTCTACGGGTGCGTCGATCCTGGACTGCCCGATTTTCGTCCGGATCCCGCCTCTCTTCCCGACCGACCCATGCGCCGCGCCGCCCCGTGCGGCGCCGCGTTTCCCGGAAAGGAAGAATCCATGCACTCTCGATCCCTTCGCACGACCGTCCTCGGCCTGACGGCGTTCCTGGCCCTGGCCGGCGCCGCTCCGGCGACCGCGGGCGATCGCGACCTCGACGGCATCGACGACGCCGTCGACAACTGCCTCTGGCAGCCCAACCCCGGCCAGCGGGACACCGACGACGATGGTTTCGGCAACTTCTGCGATGCGGACCTGACCGGCGATTTCTGGGTCAGCGTGGCGGACTTTCCGCCGTTCTACGACGCCTATCTGGCGGAGCCCGGCAGCCATCCGGAGGCCGACTTCAATGGTGACGGCGCCGTCAACACGACCGACTTCCTGATGCTGGTCGACGCGTTCCAGAGCGAGCCGGGTCCCGGCGCCCTCGGCGACGGCGACGACACGGTCGTCTGTGACGGTCTCGGCGGATGTCGCATCCCCGCGCTCGCGGGCGTCGCGATCGATGCGCGCGAGTCCGACATGGTCTGGCATCCCGATGGGAGCCTTCGGGTGCGGGGCGACGTCTCGATTCCGACGCCGGCGGGCGACATCCTGCTGCCGGGCGCGGACCTCTCGATCGACCCGGGCGTCTCCCTCGTCGGCACCGCCTTCAAGCCGGATCATGCGATTGGTCTCCTCGAAGGCATGTCGACGCTCGGTGGCGACGCCCGTGTCCAGCTTTCTCTGGCCCGCGGTCGACACCTCGGCGACGCGGTCGAGGTGCCGCTGCAGCCCGACGCGGTCTACGTCGTGTTCGAATCGGGCGACATCCGCCGCGAACGGATCGGCGACTTCCAGGTCACGCTGCCCGGCAGCGGCTGGAAGCTGGTGCTCGATCCGACCGATCCCTTCCTCTACCTCGGTGGCGAAGTCGTGGCGATCGTGCCCTCCGGTCGTGGCATCGACCTCCAGGAGGTCGCCGCAGGCTTCGGGGTCTCGCTCTCCGGCCGCATCCCGTTCCGGGTCGACGCCGTCGAGGCGATCACGGAGACCTTCCCGGATCTCGAGGGCGACCTCACGACCTACGCGCGCGGCAGCCTCGGTCCGATCCCCGTCGGCTTCGAAGGCTTCAGCGTGATCGAGCTCGACCCGGACGACGATGGTCATCCGATGCTCGGCGGCGACGCCTCGACGGGGCGGGACTACCGGGTCGGTCTCGACGGCCAGGTGAGTCTCGATCTGGGCATCGTGCCCGGCCTCTCGCTCAGCCTCGGGACGATCTCGGGCAGCCTGATCTCCTCTCACACGAGCGCCACCTCCGCGAATCCGCGCACGGAGCACTGGATCTCGGGACGGTTGCCCGACGTCGAGGATCTCGGCGGCCTGACTCGCGACCTGTTCCAGATCCCGGACGAGGAGAGCGCCTTCGTGGTGTACCTGAGCGAGACGCCGGGCCGGAACTTCTTCCGCATGGCGAGCGAGTCCGAGATCCTGGTCGACACGCAGCGCCTCGCGCAGCCCCACGGCGTCGACTTCACGTTCGCACAGCTCACCCGGACGCAGCTCGACGTCGACGCCCGGGCCATCGAGCTCGTCGGGGAGAGCGACTCGGCCTTCCTGCACCCGGACGTTCTCTTCACCGAGCGCCAGCGCTCGCGCCTCACGCTGCCCTGGTCCGACGCGCAGAGCTACGAGTTCCGCCTCGACGCCCGAGCCGAGATCGCGGGCGTGTCGCTGCGGGACTACGGTCTGCGACTGACGCAGGACGTCTTCCAGCATTGGGGCCGTCTCGAGACGCCGAACTTCACGTACACGCTGCGCGGCGAGTACGGCGTGAACGGGCCGTCTCTCGAAGGGACCTACGCCCGCGCGCTGCCCTACGATTACGTGTCCGTCGAGGCCGCGATCGACCTGGCCGGTCGCATCGCCGCCCAGGAAGACGTGATCGCCCTCGCCGAGCGCGACTACCAGATCGAGGTCGCGGCGCTCCTCGACGCCGAACGAGAGCTCGAGCGCCGTTCGGTCGCCCTCGACGCGGCGCGGGCGACGCTCGCTTCCGCGCAGCGGCGCCTCTCGAGCGCGCAGGCCAATCTCGACGTCCAGCTGAACTACAGCTGCGGCACCTGCGCCTGGTACGACGCGCCGTGTTGGATCCGGGTGGGCGTTTGCGAAGCGTCGCGTCCGGCGATTCGCGCCGCGGCCCATGCCGGCGTCGAGTCGGCGCGCGCCGGCGTCCGCTTCGCGCAGATCGGGGTCACGGCCGCGCAGGCACCGATCCAGGGCCTCGAGCTGGCGGTCGGCAACGCGGCGCGGGCCGCGACCCGGGCGGACGCGCGGGCGGACG
>JBCCZJ010000083.1:0-13582 GCA_039187915.1 Myxococcota bacterium | reverse complement strand
GGAATCTCCTCGGCGTCCTCGCCGGGCGCGATCGCGAGCGCGCGGCCCTGCGGAATCTCGGCTCCCGCGACCTCCTCTCCTCGAACGCGGATCGAATAGCCGCCCTCTGCGAGATCCAGGTTGTCGCGGATGTGGATCAACGGGACGATGAATCCGAGCTCGGACGCGAGCTGACGACGCGTGGCGCGGATGCGACCGAGCAGCTCGCCGCCTCGACTCTCGTCGACCATGGGAATCAGGCCATAGCCGATCTCCAGCTCGAGATCGTCGAGGACGAGGGCCTCACGAATCTGCTCCTCCTCCGTCGGCGCGGCGACCTCCGTCGTCTCCGGCAGCACTTCGGGTTCGGGCTCCTCGGGCTTCACGAAGAGCGCTACCCCCGCCGCCGCCGCCGCGAGGACGGCGAACGGCGCGAAGGGCAGTCCCGGGACGACCGCCATGACGCCGAGCATCGCAGCCGTCATGCCCATCGCCCGCGGCTGCAGGATGACCTGATCGCGGAGCTCCGCCGAGAGCGAGTCGCCCGCGCCGGCGCGACTCACGACGACACCGGCGGCAGCCGAGACCACGAGCGCCGGCACCTGGCTGACGAGTCCGTCGCCGACCGTCAGCGTCGTGTAGGTCTGGGCCGCTTCGACGATCGGCATGCCTTCCTGGAAGACGCCGACTGCGAGGCCGCCGACCAGATTGATCAGCATGATCACGATGCCCGCGATCGCGTCCCCCTTCACGAACTTGCTGGCGCCGTCCATGGCGCCGTAGAAATCCGATTCGCGCTGGACCTCGATCCGGCGCTTCCGCGCCTCGGCGTCGTCGATCACGCCCTGATTGAGGTCCGCGTCGATCGCCATCTGCTTGCCGGGCATCGCGTCGAGGGTGAAGCGCGCGGCCACCTCCGCGATGCGCCCCGCGCCCTTCGTGATCACGACCATGTTGATGATCACGAAGATCAGGAAGATCACGATGCCGATCGCGTAGTTGCCGCCGACGGTGAACTCGCCGAAGGCCTGGATCACGTTGCCGGCCGAATCGGACCCTTCGTTGCCGTGGAGCAGGATGAGGCGCGTGCTCCCCACGTTCAGGCCGAGCCGCATCAGCGTCATCATCAGCAGGAGCGACGGGAACACGGAGAAGTCGAGGGGCCGCTCGACGAAGAGCGCGAGCAGCAACACGATCAGACCCAGCGTGAGCGACAGCGACAGGAAGAGATCCAGGACAGCAGCGGGCAGCGGTACCACGAGCAACGCCAGGATGAAGAAGAAGGCGCCGCCCAGCACGAGCTGACTCACGGGGAGCTTCGGCATCAGGCCGCCCTCCAGCCGCTCGCCTTGGTCGGATCGAGCTTGTAGACGTACGCGAGGACTTCAGCGACCGCCTGATAGAGATCTTCCGGGATCTCGCGATCGATCCGGGCCGTGCGGTAGAGAAGCTGGGCCACCGGCTTGTTCTCCACGATCGGAATCCCGAGCTCCTCGGCCCGGCGACGGATCCGGAGGGCGACGTGGTTTCGGCCCTTCGCGAGCACCTTGGGCGAGCTCTGCTCGGGCGGCCGGTACTGGAGCGCGACCGCGTAGTGGGTCGGGTTCACGACCACCACGTCGGCGTCGGCGATCGCCTCGAACATGCGGCGCTGGGCGACCTCCCGCTGGATCTGCCGGATGCGGCTCTTGACCTGGGGATCCCCCTCCCGCTGCTTCGCCTCGTCGCGCACCTCCTGCTTCGTCATGCGCAGGCGCTTCTCGTGCTGGTAGCGCTGCCAGACGTAGTCGGCGATCGCGAACACGGCGAAGACGAAGAGGATGGTCCAGACGGTCCGGCGCAACAGATCCCCGCCGAGCGCGCCGATCGCGAAGCTCGAGGCGCCGATGTGGGTCAGGACGTCCGGGAGCGACGGCGCGAGCAGCCAGACCAGGATCGCGACCACGACGACCAGGCGCAGGATCGACTTCACCAGCTCGTAGAGCTTGTCGAGGCTGACCATCCGCTTCAGTCCGGAGAGCGGATTCAGCTTCTCGAACTTCGGCTGCAGCGCTTCCGGCGAAAGCATCCAGCCGATCTGAACGAGGTTCCCCGCCATTCCGACGACCACGAAGAGAGCCGCGAAGGGAGCGAGGGTGAGCAGGACGATCAGGCTCACGTCGAGGAACAACGCGTGGTAGTCGGGCACCGAGTCCGGCACCACGAGCAGGCCGCCCCAGGCCCGGAGCGCCGTGTCGCGCAGCATCTCGGCAAGCCGCACGCCGAGTGGCGACGAAAGAGCGAGGGTCGCCGCCACCAGCAGCACCACCGTCGACACGTCCCGACTCTGGGCGACCTGTCCCTTGCGGCGCGCGTCCTCCTTCTTCTTGGGCGTCGCCGGCTCGGTCTTCTCGGCCTCATCCGCCACCGGCACCCCCCATCACGAGCTCGAAGACCCGGCTCGGCCAGAGCTCGAGCACGTCCTTGAAGGCGTGGACGAACTCCGCGGCGCCGAACCCCACCAGGAAGAGCAGCATCCCCACGTGCAGGGGCAGGTTCACCAGCAGCAGGTTCAGCTGCGGCATCGCCCGCGCCAGCACACCGGTCGCCATGTTCTGCACGAAGATCGCGATCGAGATCGGCGCGGCGAGCTCGAAGGCCAGCTCCCAGATCACGCTCCCGAGCGCCGCGATCTCGCGAAAGACGCCCACCTCGGGGAGATCCCCGCCGATCGGCAGCGTCTCGAACGACGCGACGATTCCCCGGATCAATTCGTGGTGCCCGCCGATGATCAGGAAGATCAACATGGCGAAGGTGTTGAAGGCCGTACCGATCGCCACGGACGACGCGCCGCTGGTCGGGTCGAGGCTTCGGGCGGCGCCGAGGCCGCCCTGGATCGCCACGAACTCGCCGAGCTGGAGGATCCCTGCGAAGACGAGCCCGGATCCGACACCGACGAGCAGGCCGATCATGACCTCGACGAAGACCGCGAAGGCGAGCGTCCCCACGTCCCACTGCGCCGCCTGGAGCGCGGGCGTCCCAACCGGGGAGGCGACCCACGCGACCATCACGGCGGACATCAGCCGGACCCGCGTCGAGAGCGCGGGATGACTGAAGAGCGGTCCCGCGGTCATCATCACGAAGACACGAATGCTCCCGAGCAGCGCCCAGAGGACCGGCATCAATCCGACCTCGACACTCACGCGCCACCGCCCCTTCCGAGCCCGTTCATGCTCACGGCCCGCCCTGCGCCGCCACCACCTGCATCACCCGCCCGGAGAACTCCATCATGAGCTGCATCATCCAGGGGAAGAGCGCGGCGAAGATCGCGAAGACCGCGACGATCTTCGGCACGAAGGTCAGCGTCTGCTCGTTGATCTGGGTGGCGGCCTGGAAGACCGCGATGACGAGGCCGACGACGAGGCTCACGAGGAGTGCCGGCGCCGAGACGAGCAACGTCGTCAGCATCATGTCCTGGATCACGGTGGCGAGCTGTTCGAGGGACATCGTCCCCTCCGTTCGGGCGCGCGGGCGCTACTGCAGTCCCGTGACCAGGGCCGTCAGGGTGAGGTTCCATCCGTCGACCAGGACGAAGAGCATGAGCTTGAAGGGAAGCGCGATCATCACCGGCGGCAGCATGATCATGCCGAGGGAGATCAGCATCGAGGCGATCACGAGATCGACGACGAGAAAGGGCAGGTAGATCATGAACCCGATCTCGAAGGCCGTGCGCAGCTCGCTGATCATGAACGCTGGCATGAGGACGGGGAGAGCGACGTCTTCCGCGGCCTCCGGGACGTCTTCGCCCTTCATCTCCACGAAGAGCAGGAGATCGGCCTCGCGGGTATGCGCCAGCAGGAAGTCGCGCACCGGCGCGAGGCCTCGTTCGATCGCCTCTTCACCCCCGATCTCCTCCGCCATGTAGGGCTGGAGCGAGTCGGCGTAGACGACCTCGGCGACCGGCATCATGACGTAGATCGTGGTCATGAGGGCGAGTCCCACGAGCACCTGGTTCGGTGGCAGCGTGGCCGTGCCGATCGCCTGGCGCAGCAGCGCGAGCACGATCAGGATCCGCGTGAAGCAGGTCGCCATCAAGAGGAGCGAGGGCGCGATCGAGATCGCCGTCAGGACCAGGACGATCTTGAGCGTGTCGGAGAGCTTGTCCGGCGCGGTGGCCCCGTCGATCGAGACCGAGAAGGTGGGCGACGCGTCGACGGCTTCCTGCGCACCGACCTCGGGCGCGCCGAGCGAGAGCAACGTCAACAAGACGAGCGGCAGGAGGCCGATCTTGGTGCCGAGCACGCTCACGAGCCGCGGACGGCGCGCGCTCGGGACGACGAGCTCGTCCTCCGCCTCTTCGGCTTCCGAGCGTCTCGGCGCGGCGTCCGGCAGACGCGCGAGCCGGGACAGCCCCTGATCGCTCGCCCCGAGCAGCAGGCTTCGGCCGTCCACCTCGACCAGGTGGAGCTGCTGCTTCGGGCCCAGCGCGACGGACTCCACCACGCGGATGCGCCCTGCGGAGCGGCGCGAGGCCGGCGCGAGGCCGAGACGCACGAGCGCGACGCGGAGCATCACGATGGCTCCGAGGACGACGCAGAGTGCGGCAACGGTCTCGAACATGAATCCCTCCGAAGGGCGCGGAACGGCGGCGATGCGGCGTCTCCGTGCGCGCCGATGGCCTCAAGCCAGCGCCGACGCCGTGGCCGCGATCAACTCCGTGATCCGGATCGCCACCCGGTCGTCCTCGCTGGAAATCTCTCCGCGTGCGATCAGGCGATCGTTCACGTAGATGTCGGCCGGCTCCCCGCTCCCACGATCGAGCTCCACGATCGAGCCCTTCGACAGGGCGAGGACGTCGCGCACGGGCATGCTCACGCTTCCGACCTCGACGCTCAGTCGAAGGGGGACCTCCATGATGAGGCCCAGGTCCGGCGGGCCGTCGGCCGCCGTGGCCTCCCCTTCTTCGGACTTCTCCTCGGTCTCGCTTCCCACGACGCTCTCGTCGATCTCGGGAAGCTCCTCGGTCTCGTCGCTCATCGTCGCCTACTCCACTCCATCGACGCGATCCCCGAGCTGAACGGCGCGCTTGCCGCCCTGCGTCCCGGCGATCCCCTTGAACTTGTCCTGGCTCCCGATCCGCACCGTGAGCCCCCCGTCCGACGGCACGTCGAGCGGAATGATCGAGCCCGGCTCGAGCCGGCCGACCTCGGCGAGCGAGAGCTGCGCCGTCCCGACCTGTGCCCGCAGCCGGATCGGGACCTCCATGACCGAGACGCCCGCCATGGCTCCGAGCCCCGGCGAAACCGCGGCCACGGCCTCCTTGGCCCCGAACGCGCTGACGGGAATCGCGACCCGCACCCGACAGGCCTCCGAGAAACCCTTCACGTCGAACGTCGCCAGCACCGCGAAACCGCCCAGGCTCTCTGCCACGCTGGCCCGACTGAGGAGGCCCTCGTAGGTGACCGTCATGCCGGCGATCTTGTTCCAGGCCCGCTCGATCTGGGCGAGCATCTCCTTGGCCGCGCGTGCGTAGAAGCGTCGCTCGATCCGGGAGTACTCCCGCGTCGGCGGGCGTGTCGGCTTGATCGTCGGACCGGATCCGAAGCTCATGCTCAACATCTGGAAGAAGAAGGGACGCGACATCAGCAGGTAGCCTTCGAGGCCCTTCGGCAGGAGCTGGTACGCGGCCACCAGGTCCGTCGGCAGCATCAGCTCGGCGAGCTCCGACATGTCGATTTCGCGATGGCCGATCAGCGAGAAGCCGATGACGCGCTGATATTGATTGGAGAGGGCGAGGCCCTGCTCGAACGCGAAATCCTCGTTCGCGCGCTGCAGGTCGACTTCGGCGTAGCGGGGCCGATGCGAATCGAGATCCGCTTCCCGGTCCGCGACGACCTTCGGCATCTCCTCGAGGAGCGCATCGAGCTCCTCGCGAGAGAGAACCGCTTCTTCCCCACCCGAGTTCTTCACTGAACGACGAACTCCGTGAACAGGATCGATCGGATCGCGCCGGAATCGAGCAGGTCGTTCACGCGCTCGAGCATGTCCTCCTTGAGGAGCGCCTTGCCCTCGAAGTCGGTGATGTCCGAGAGCTGCTTGCTCGAGAGCAGGACGATCAGCGCGTCGCGCACCTGCGGCAGGCGCGCGTCGAGCTCTTCCTTCACATCGCTATCCGTGGTCTCGAGCTCCACCCGGAGCTTGAGGAACCGGTTGTACCCGTCACCGGTCACGTTGACGACGAAAGGATCCATGCCATAGAGGCGATCCTTGAAGTCCTCGGTCATGGCCTTCTGCTTCGCCGCCATCTTCTCGGCCGCGAGCTCCGCCTCGATCGTGGCCTGCGGCGTCGGGCCCGGCGGGGGCTGCTGCGTGCTCGCGAAGAAGAAAGCGCCGCCCGCGCCGAGCCCCAGCGAGATCAGCGCCGCGGCGATGATCATCACCATGCCGCCCTTCCCGCCGCCCGACGAGGTCTCCTCGTTCTCTTCCGCTTCGTTGTCGTTCTCTTTGTCCTTGGCCATCCGTCTACTCCACCGGGCGACGCGGTCGCGTCGCTCCGTTCATGCGGGGTCGCGCCAGGCGAGCGTCGCCGGCGCGGATTCCTTCGTTCGCCTCAGCGCGTGGCCGAGGGCGCGCTCGCCGGGCGACGAGAACCGTCGGTCTCGATGCCGAACTCCTTCAAGCGTCGCCAGAGCGTGGTCGTCGAGATCTGGAGCAGCGCGGCCGCGCGCTTCCGGTTCCAGTTCACCTGCTCGAGGGTGTTCAGGATGTGCGAGCGCTCCATCACCTGCAGGCTGTGGATCGTCTCGCCTTCGCGCACCATCGACTCGTCCTTGAGACGGACCGGCAGATCCTCGACCTGGATCTCCTCGCCCTGACAGAGAGCCACGCCGCGCTCGATGGAGTTCTCGAGCTGCCGGACGTTGCCGGGCCACGCGTAGCCCGCGAGCAGCTCCATGGCGTCCGCCGAGATGCGCGCGACCGGTTTCCCGGCGCGCTCCGCGAACCGGCGCAGGAAGTGGCTCGAAAGCGCGCGGACGTCTTCCGGGCGCTCTCGCAGCGGCGGCACGTGGATCGGGATCACCGCCAGCCGGTAGTAGAGATCCTCGCGGAAGGTGCCGTCGGCGACCTCGCGCTCGAGATTCTTGTTCGTCGCCGCCACCAAGCGGACGTCGACGTAGCGGGTCGTTTCGTCGCCCACCGGCCGGACCTCGCCGGTCTGCAGGAAACGCAACAGCTTGACCTGCATGGACAGCGGCATCTCGGCGACCTCGTCGAGGAAGACCGTGCCTTCGTGGGCGAACTCGAAGAGGCCCTTCTTGTTGGCGGTCGCGCCGGTGAAGGCGCCGCGTCGATGTCCGAAGAGCTCGCTCTCGAGGAGCGTCTCCGGGAAGGCCGCCGAGTTCACGGCGCAGAAGACGCGCTCGGACCGACGGGAGAGGCGATGGATCGCCCGACCGATCAGCTCCTTGCCGACGCCGGTCTCCCCCGTGATCAGAACCGAGCTGTCGGTATCCGCCACCTTCTCGACCAGCCGGAGGAGATCCTCCATGGCCCGGGACGAACCGACGATGCCCGTGAGGGCCGACAGATCGTCCGACTCCTCGAGCTCGCTCGGAGCCACGGCCCGCGACGTCACGGCGTGACACTTCGCGAGCCCCTCCTCGACGATCGCAACCAGGTCGTCCCGCTCGATCGGCTTGCGCAGGTAGTTCAGGGCCCCCCGCTGGATCGCTTCGACGGCACTCTCGATGCTGCCGAGTCCGGTCGTCACGATCACGCCACAACCGGCCTCCATCGTCCGAATGCGATCCAGGAGCTCGAGTCCGCCGCCGCCATCGACCTGGAGGTCGGCGAGGACGACCTGGGGAGTCAGGTTCGAGACTCCTCGGAGGGCCTCTTCGACCGTTCGACAACTCGAGACTTCGTGGCCACTCAGGTGCAGCGTTGCCGCCGCCTGTCGCACGAAAGACTCGTCCCCATCCGCAATCAAGATCCTGGCCACTTTCGTGCGCCTCCCATCCAAGACGCGCCGATCCCTCACCGGCGCGGTTCGACCGACTTCAGCTCGTCGGCGCATTCCCGCGAAGCGGCGCGCCGAGCATCTCCCCCTCGAGATGCTCCACCGCGCGCACCACGCGTTCGGACTCCGAAGAGACCCGGTCGACCCATTCCACGGGCAACCCCGCGCGCTCGGCCTCGCCCCGCAGCACGTCGACCGCGTGGGCGAGCGCACCGACCGGCATGCGCAGCTCGTCGGAGACCCGACGGGCCAACTCCTGAGCCGCCTCGGATCGGGCCTCGGCGTCGTGGATCCGCTGGACCGTCATCTGGAGTCCACCGAAGAGCTCGCGCAGCACGCGCAGGAAGAGCGGCGCGTCCTCGCGACGGGTCCACACGAGCCCGGTCCAGACTCGCTGCTCCGCGACGCGCAGTCCGAACCCGATGCAGGCTTCGCCTGCACCGAGCGGGCGTCGTCGCTCTTCCACGCCGTCGAGACGCGAAGCCCGTCCGTTCCGGCGCGCCTTCTCGAGCGCCGCCCGTTCGTCGCGGGACAGCGCGTCGATCTCGATCTTCGCCTCGGGCGCCCAGTCCCCCGCCAGCCGCGTCGCGAGCAGGACGCGCTCGTCGACCCACAGCCATCGCGCCGCCGGGAAGGCGGGCGCGAGCTCGGCGTGCAGCAGCTCGAAGACTTCGTTCGGACTGGCGCAGGAATTGAAGCCCGCGAGCAGCCCGCGCAGGAGCAACTCGTGCCCGGCGAGCTGTTGGAGCCGCGAGCCGGCGGCTGCCTCGAGCGGCAGCCGGAAGGAGTCGATCCGCTCCCAGCCCGCGTAGGCGCCGCGCTCCCCGAAGAGTTCACGCAGGGTCCGCCGGAGCCCTTCGAGGCTCCAGGGCTTCGGGACGATGAAGAGGAGCGAAGCGCGTTCGATCGCCGCTCGCTTCGCCGCGAAGGCCGTCTCGCCGGAAACGAGCGCGCGGGCCGTGTCGGGGCTCGCCTCGCGCGCGCGCTCCAGGAATTCGAGTCCGCCGATCTCGCCGAGCGCCTCGTCGGCGATCACCAGATCGTATGCGGTCCGGGCGAGGTGCCGATCCGCCTCGTCGGCCGAGGCGCAGGCGTCGACCACGAAGCCCGGCTGCGACGCGGCACGAACGAGCGAGAATCGCGAGCCGAGCACCGGATCGACGACCAGGATCCGTACCGCATCACGCGCGGCGTCCCGTCGTTCGGAATCGCTCTTTCGGGCGCCCCGGAAATTTTTGCCGACTTCGTCGTTCAACACCACGGCCTCCCTTCCGCAATGCAATCCGCGTTGCCGCGAACATTTCAACGATCGGTCCTGGGGAGGTCTCCTTGAGCGTTATTCGTGCAAATTTGCAGCAGGATTGAACGCGCGTTCCAACTCCGAATCCGTCTCGCGCGGATCTCGGGGGATCGCCCGAGACGCTTCCGGCGGAAAGGATCGAGGGCGTTCGCGTCTAACCACGAGACGCGCGAAGCGCGGCTCGGCGCGGCGAGTGCCTAGCGGCTGCCGGCGTCGGCGCGTGCCTCGGCGCGACGCACGCGACGCTGGGCGCGGGTCGCTCGGTCGGCGACGGGATCGCGCTTGTAGACGAACTCGACGCGTCGATTCACCGCGCGGTTCTCGGGCGAGTCGTTGGGCACCAGCGGCCGGGTCGAGCCGTATCCCGAAGCGGCGACGCGGCTCGCGTCGATGTCTCCGGCGTCGATCATGTAGCGGAGGACCGCGATCGAACGAGACGCCGCGAGATGCCAGTTGGTCGGGAAACGCGGCGTCGCGATCGGGGAGTCGTCCGTGTGGCCCTCGATCGACAGCTCGTAGGGGAACTCCTCGGTGATCCGGATGACCTCGTCGAGGAAGACGAAGGACACGGGAAGGAGCTTGTCCGAACCCGGCTTGAAGAGCGCTCCACCCTTCACCCGGACGATCACGCCCCGCTCCGAGGATTCCGCGTCGACGATCCGCGAGAGGTTGTTCTCGGCGATCGCCTGCTGGACCTCCTGCATGATCTTCTGGTCCATGGTCGGCGCCTTTTCGGACTGCTCGACCTCCATGATGTCGAGAAAGGGCGTCGACTTGTTCTCGGACCATTCGATGAGGGAGCTGCTCTTCAGCTCGAACTGGCCGGGGTTCTCCTCGATCACGCCGAGGGCGTTCTGGATCGAGCCCATGGCCTGGAGGAAGAGCTGCTTGTCCGTGTTCGCGAACGACAGCATGAGGACGAAGAAGACGAGGAGCAGACTCATCAGATCGCCCATCGTGGCGAGCCAGGCCGGCGCGCCCTCCTCACAGACGTGGTCTTCCGCCTCGCTGGGATCGAGTCCCACGGCCTAGCCTTCCTGCCGGCAGTGCGGTCGGCGCACGAGAGGCACGCCGGCTACTCGGCGTCGCCGAGGGCCGCGCGCTCCTCGGGAGAGAGGAAGGACTCCAGCTTCGACTGGATCACCATCGAGTTGTCACCCTTCAGGATCGACTCGACGCCGGCGATCGCGAGCTTCTTCGTCGCGACCTCCTCGGCCGTCCGGTTCTCGAGCTTCGAGCCGATCGGCCCGTAGACGACGAAGGCCAGGATCGCGCCGTACAGCGTCGTGAGGAGCGCGACCGCCATGGCGGGGCCGATCGAGTCCGGATCGTCGAGGTTCTGGAGCATCTGCACCAGACCGATGATCGTACCGATCAGGCCCATCGAAGGCGCCGTCGCGCTCATGAACTTGAAGATCTGCTGAGCGCGCTCGTGGCGTTCCTTCATGGCCGAGAGTTCGCCCTTCAGCGTCTCCGTGATGAGCTCGGGGGAGAGTCCGTCGACGCCCAGACGGACGCCCCGCGCCATGAAGGGGTCGGCGATCTCCTCGCCCTCCAGCGCGACCAGCCCCTCCTTCCGGGCCTTGCCGGCGAGGTCGATGATCAGCGGCACCAGCTCGGCCTTCGGGCTCGACTTGTCGAGGAAGGCCTGCACCGCCGATTTCAGCCCGCCGATCACGTAGGGCATCTTCTGGTTCGTGAGCGTGGCGGCGAAGGTGCCGAAGATCACGATCAGCGCACTCTGGGCGTCCACGAAGGGCATGACACCGCCGCCGAGAATCATGGCGGCGATGATCAGGCCGAACCCGAGCGCGAGTCCGAGAATGGTTCCGAGATCCATCGATGCGAGGCCTCCGGTCGCACCGCGCGCGCCAGGCGGCGGTGTCCCGTGGCTCGCTTATCGGACGGCCCGGCGGGCGGCTCCATCCGACCTAATCCCGACTCCGGCCCCGGGCATTCTCCCCGGACGGGTCGGTGGGCGGTCGCGCCGGCGGCGGGTGCGGCCTCGCCTACGGCGAGTGCGCGAAGGCTTCGGAGCGATCCCGCACGGTGTACTCGAGGTCCTCGGAGAAGACCTTGATCGGGACCCATTCCGTCATCTCGGACATGCGGGGCATGCCGAGGGTCATCGCACCGGTCGGATCGATGACCCAGGGGTCGCCCGCGTCCTCGAACCAGAGCGTGACCATGTGATGCTGGCCGTCGGAGGGCCGCACCACGATCGCGCGATAGACCTCGCTGTCGGCGAAACCGAGGTCGCGAAGCGCATGGAAGGCGAGCAGCTCGAGGCCGTCGCAGTCGTCGCCGCCGCGGGCCAGAGTCTCTTCGAGCGTCGCCCAATGATCGACGGCGCCGTCCTCGCGATAGTGGATCTTCGCCTCGGCCTGGATCCAGTCGGCGACCTCGCGCGCGAGGGCACGCTTGCGGTCGGCGCGGAAGGCGAAGTATTTGGCCCGCAGCCCCGCCTCGTCGGCCTGGTCTTCGGGCAGCGATTCGTTGGCGGCGCTGTAGCCCGCCGACTCGACTGCCGGGCCGGTCTCGAGCGGCGCGATCAGCGCGGCGTCGAAACGCTCCCGACGTTGCCAGCCTTCGATCTTCGGGCTCCAGACGTCGTCGGCGCGGGGCGCCTGGAAGTAGTCGAGACCCGACGGAATCGGCTCCATGACCGGTCGGCCCGCACATCCCAGCCCGAGCAGCAGGACCGCGCTCGCGAGGAGCGCCGGCCGGATGCGGCACCAGGGCCTGTGGACGAACCGGAAGGTCATGGTTCCGGTATCGGTCCGCTCGCAGCATAGATTGAGGCGCCCGCTCAAAGCGCGCGGATTCGCGGCCGGGCTGCGCGCGTCCGGGGCCCGAAACGACGACGCCGCGGTCCCGACCGGGACCGCGGCGTCGCAGGGAATCGGCAGCGCGGCGGCAGGCGGCGCGCGCAGGATCCGGTTCGATCAGGCGATCACGCCGGGATCATCGCGTTCTGGACGTCGCATGCCCCGGTCAGACCGAAGAGGATCACGAAGAACAGGATCATGCAGGGGATGCCGCCGAGGACGTACGCCCAGGAGGCGAGGTCGCCGTTGATCCCCGGGCCGTCCTCGTTGTAGTCGTCTTCTTTCTCGTTTTCGTCGGACATCCTGTGGGTCTCCTGGCTGGCTGACTGAAAAAGGGATCCGGAGGAATCGCGCCCCTCGTGCGAGTCGTGCGAGTCGGGCGCCACCCCTCAGGGGAGGTTGCGCGCGCAGCGTAGCCGGTGGCCCAAGCGCCGCCATGCAACATTCGGTCTAGTTGTAGTAGGGAGAGTCGGGCAGGCGCTTGCCGAGGGGCACCTTGCGGTCGTCGCGCCAGTCGACCGGCACGCCGGCCAGATCGGCCTCGATCCGCAGCTCCCGAAGGGCGCGCTCGGCCGCTTCCAGGCTCTCCCGGTTGCGCAGGAGCTCCTGACGGAGCTTGAAGGAGAGCGGTGAATCCGCCGCGCTCGCTCCACCGCCTCCGCTCGCGCCGGGCGGCGCCACGGCCCACTGGCTCGACCCGCTTCCATCGGCGGCCGTATCGAGCGCGCCCTTGGTCTCGGCGAGGGCGTCCTGCGCCTCCTCCAGCTTGCGATGCACCTGCGCGAAACGCCGACGCCACTCGTCCTCGTCCGCGCCGCCCACGACGCGGCCCTTCGGCTCCAGATAGCCCTTCGGCACGCTCAGCAGCGCATCCAGGCCGGGCGCCCCGCTCGCGCCGGATCCAACCGGCACGCCCGGAACCACGAGCGGCGGGCTGGACGGGTCGGCGTCGTCCTCGGCCGCCGCCCCGTACGCCGCGAGCAGCATCGCGCCGCAAGCGAAGGCTTTCAGCCCCACCGCAATCCGGCCGTCCCGCGCCCCACTCACGCTCTCGATCGACTGTCGGATCTTCAGCACACCGACCTCCCGCCTGTGCCCGCATCGGGGCAGCCGCGAGGATAGCGGACCCACGCGCTTCCTCCGGCGGGCCGAAGGCCCGGATTCGGGGGTCAAGGGCCGTCTTCGCGAGGCCGATACCCGGTGGTGTGCGCGGCCGCGCGCGCAGAGCGAAACGACGTCGAAATCCGGCCCCTCCGGTCGATCCCGAAGCGGGCTCCGACGTTCGAACCAGCCTTCGCCACGAGGAGCGTTGATGGAACGGGAAAAGCTGTATCGGCTTCTCCGCCTGGGTCTCGAGAAGGGCGCGAGCGATATCCACTTCCAGGTGGGTTATCTGCCGCTCTATCGGTTTCACGGCGAGCTCGTCGAGCTCCGCTACAAGGTCCTCACGCCCCAGGACACGGAAGAGATCGTTCG
>JBCCZJ010000082.1:0-13762 GCA_039187915.1 Myxococcota bacterium | reverse complement strand
GACGCCGCCGAAGAACTCGAGGCCCAGCTCCACGTCTCTCGCGACGAACGCGAGACCTACATCGAGAACGTGATCGGCGTGATCTCGTCGAAGCTCGCGGAGGTCGGGATCTCGGCCGAGGTCCTCGGTCGCGTGAAGGACATCTCTTCGATCTACGCCAAGATGAAGAGCCAGGACCTCGAGATCGAGCAGATCTACGACGCGATCGGCTTCCGGGTCGTCGTCGACCAGAAGATCGAGGACTGTTATGCGGTGCTCGGTCAGATCCACGCCATGTGGCCGCCGGTCCCGAACCGCTTCAAGGACTACATCGCGCTGCCCAAGCCGAACGGCTACCGCTCGCTCCACACGACGGTGATCGGCGAGTTCGGCGAGCGCATGGAGGTTCAGATCCGGACCCGCGAGATGCACCGCGACGCCGAGCTCGGGATCGCCGCGCATTGGAAGTACAAGGAAGGGCGGATCGGTCCGGAAGGCGACGATTCGAAGTTCGACTGGCTCCGCCAGCTCATCGAGTGGCAGAAGGAGCTCTCGGATCCGCACGAGTTCCTCGACGCGGTCAAGCTCGACCTGTTCCCGAACGAGGTGTTCGTGTTCACGCCGACCGGTGAGGTGATCAACCTGATGGCCGGGGCCACGCCGATCGACTTCGCCTACGCGATCCACAGCGAGGTCGGGTCACAGTGCGCCGGGGCGAAGGTGAACGGGCGCCTCGTGCCGCTGCGCACGCGGCTCCGTGACGGCGACACGGTCGAGATCCAGACCCGGGCCAACCAGGTTCCGCGGAAGGATTGGCTCGAGTTCGCCGTGTCGAGCAAGGCGCGCAACCACATCCGCCACTCGATCCGCCAGGCGGGCAAGGAACGTGCGGTGAACCTCGGTCGCGACATCCTGAGCCGGGAGCTCAAGAAAGCGGACCTCTCGCTGCACGCCGTCCAGGACGACGGGTCCCTCGATCGCTACGTCGAGCAGGAGTTCGGCGGCAAGTCCGTCGACGATCTCTTCGCTTCGGTCAGCTACGGGAAGGTCGCCGCGAGCGCGCTGGTCCGGAAGCTCGCGGGGCAGGAGGTCGAGGAGGCGCCGATCTCGGCCGCCTCGACGGTCGTACCGCGTCGCATCCGCCGACTCTTCCAGCGCGAGCGCCGCAAGTCCGATTCCGGCGTCCGCGTCTCCGGGACCGCCGACGTGATGGTCCGCTTCGCGGGCTGCTGCGAGCCGCTCCCCGGCGACGAGATCATCGGCTTCGTGACCCGCGGCCGCGGCGTGACGGTCCACACCCGCGGCTGCGTCAAGGTCTTTGCCCTCGACCCCGAGCGCCGGATCGAGGTCGACTGGGACGAAGGCACGGAGACGCGACGCGCCATCGCGATCCGCGTGATGTGCCGCGACGAACCCGGGCTGCTCGCGAAGATCACCAACACGATCTCCGCCGCCGGCATCAACATCGGCTCCGCCCGCGTCTCGACCGCCGAGACCGACGGCTCCGGCGCGACGACCGGGGAGGGCGCCGAGCTCACCTTCGAGCTCTGGGTCCAGGACGTCGACACCCTCGGCAAGCTCATGCGCGAGATCCGCAAGGTGCGCGGCGTGCGCAGCGTCGAGCGCGTGCGGGGCTAGGTCCGTCCTTCTCGCCCTGCCTCGCCCTGCCTCGCCTTGCCCGGTCCACCCGACCGAACGCCGGCGGGGCGCCGCGCGCCGAGCGGGGCGCCGGCCGCGGTCGCCTGGCTAGGCTGCCTGGACGCCGATCAATTCGCGGTACACGCCGGGGACGGCCTTCAGCTCGTCATGGGTGCCGCTCTGGACGATGCGGCCCCCGTCGAGGACGACGATGTGGTCGGCGCGGCGGATGGTCGAGAGGCGGTGGGCGACGAGGAAGATCGTGCGTTCACCGCGCAGGGACTCGATCGCCTCCTGGACCGCGGCCTCCGTCTGCGCGTCGAGCGCGCTGGTCGCCTCGTCGAACACGAGGATCGCCGGGTCGGCGAGGATCGCGCGGGCGATGGTGAGGCGCTGGCGCTGGCCGCCCGAGAGCCGCAGGCCGAACTCGCCGACGGTCGTTTCGTAGCCCTCGGGCAGGGCCTGCACGAACGCGTCGGCGGAGGCGGCGCGAGCGGCCGCGCGGATCTCGTCGTCCGTGGCGTCGCGGCGGCCGTAGCGGATGTTCTCCGCGACCGAGACGTCGAAGAGGAAGGGCTCCTGGGTCACGACGGCGACGTGGTCGAGGAAGGAGCGTCGCGCGTAGTCGCGTAGGTCGGTGCCGTCGATCTCGATCGCGCCGCGGGTCGGATCATGGAAGCGGAGCGTGAGGTCCATGAGCGTCGACTTGCCCGTGCCGGTACGGCCGACGAAGGCCACCACCTCGCCGGGGGCGATCTCGAGGTCGATGCCCTGGAGGATCGGCTCGCCGCCGTAGTCGAAGTGGACGTCCCGGAAGACGATGCTGTGACGCAGGCCTTCCATCGGGCGCGCGCCCTCGCGGTCGGTGGGCTCGTCCTCGAGGTCGAGAACCTGGAAGACGCGGCGGGCTCCGGCGCTCGCCTCGATGATCTTCGGATAGTGCTGGATCAGCGTCTTGAGCGGCTTGTAGAGGATGCCCAGGCACGCGGCGAACTGGCCCAGCACGCCGAGGGTGAGCCGGTCGCTCATCACGAGCCAGAGTCCCACGCCCATCACGAGGAGCGCGATCAGCGGGTTCACGAACTCCCCGACCGCCCGTGCCACGACGCCGTTCCAGACGACCTTCATGTGGCGGCGGAAATACTTCCCGGTCTGCACCGTGTACGCGGACTCTTCGACCGCCTGTCCCTGGAAGGCCTTGATGACCTTGATGCCGGAGAGGATCGCGAGCAGGCGCTGGGAGAGATCGCCCTGGGTCTCCTGCCGCCGCTGGGACTGGGTCTCGACGCGCTTGCCGAAATAGGAGAGGACGCCCAGCAGGATGGGCAACCCGAGCAGCGTGAGCAGGGTGAGCCGCCAGCTCGTCAGGACGAGGGCAGCGAAGCCCATCAGCACGATCTGCGAGTTCAGGATGACCTCGTTGAAGACGAGGAGCACCGCCTGGCAGGCGAGCTGGGCATCGGTCAGGGCGCGCGCCAGGAAGTCACCGCTCGTGCCACTGCGATGGGCGCGGAGCGGGGCGGCGAGGAGTCGGCGGGCGATGTCCTGGTCGAGGTCGCGCCGTACGCTCGCCACGACCCAGTGGGCGGAGTAGGAGCGGAAGAAGACCGCGAAGGGCTGGATCAGGACCGAGAGCCCGTAGGCGAGCGCCAGGTTCGCGGCGAGGGAGCCCCACTCGAAGGCGATCGACTGCCCGCCGAGCGCGGGCGTCACGAGCTCGTCGAAGCCGGGCTGGATCATCCAGGCCCGCGCGTAGCGGACGCCCGCGACGATCAGGCCGAGCAGGAAGAGGGCCGTGATCACGAAGCCGTAGCCCCGGGCGCGGCGGATCAACCGCCACAGCAGCGTGCTGGCGGAGGCCGCCTCCGGCGGGCGCGCGTCGTGCGCCGGCTCGGCGCGGGCCGGTTCGGCCGAAGCGCTCATGGCCCGGCGCTCAGCCGAGCTCGGCGGCGATCGCGTCGCCGCCGCGCCAGCCGAGCAGCAGATCGCCTTCGAGACCGAGGCCCCCGGCGGCCGCGCGATCGAGGGCGTAGACCGTCGGGCGCGCGGAGCGGCGGAGATCGATGTCCCCGGGCCAGCCCTGGTCGGACGGCGCGGTCTCGAGCCAGCCGTCGTCGCTGTCCCAGGTCGGTCGCTCGTAGTCGATCCAGGCGAGGTCGTCGCCGCAGAAGGGCATCAGCGCGCGGAGGCGTTCGGCGACGTCGTCGCGCAGCGCGTCGAGCCGCTCCTCCAGCGTGTCGGGCGCCGCGTCGGGCAGGACCGCGCGGGCGACGAGGTCGACGCGCGAGGGATGCGTCAGGCAGGGGAAGGCGGTCACCGTCGCGGTCGGCGTGCGGGATCCGTCGCTCGTCCCGGCGCCGGGCAGGATCACCCGGGCGCCCATGCCCTCGGGCAGGATCCGCGTCGGCACGCGGAACAGGAACGCGCCGCGGTAGCCGCGCGGGCCGGGCCGGTCGAGCAGAGCCGGGGGCGGGTGGATCGGGTCGTCGCCGTAGGTGTCGCGGAGCGCCGTGGAGGCGGCGCCCAGCACCAGGCAGCGGCCGAGCCAGATCTCGCTGGTCCGCGCGACCCGGATCCCGGGCTGACCGGCGACCTGAACGAGCTCGAAGCCGCCGGAGACGATCCGGGTGTCGCCGTAGAGCGCGGTCACCCGTTTGCGGAAGAGATCGACGAGCCACGGCGGGTCGTCCGCGAAGCCGGCGCCACCGGCGAGGCCGAGACCGAGCAGACGGGCCTGGGCTTCGGGCGCGATGCGGTCGTCCGCGGCGTTCGAGAGCGCTCGGACCTGGGCGGCCAATACCTGGGCGAGGGCGCCCTGCGCGTTCGCGACTTCGCTCGGCAGGCCGCGTCGGGCGGTGCCGTGTTCGGCCGGGGGCGGGGCGCCGCCCGGCGGGATCGTGACGGCGCCACTCGCGCGCCGGCCCGTGCGCACGAAGGGCGCTTCGTAGAGGAACGATCGCTCGGCCTCGCCGGCCTCGACCAGCCGGCGTACGAGCTGCTGGGCCTCGTCCGGCTTGGCGAGTCCCCAGGCGACCAGCTCGTCGGCCGTCGCCAGGGGCTGGCCGATGTCGACGCGGATCGGGTCCGCCAGCACCTGATAGGCGAGGCGCTCGTTCGCGATCCGCCGCCGGTCGATCAGCGGAACCGTGAGCGCGCGCAGCGTGGCGTCGAGCAGTCCCTGATCGCGCAGCCCGCCCAGGAAGAAGGGCTCCTTGAGCGCCGCGGGGAGCGTCGCGCGGGCCTCTTCTTCGACGACCAGCACGCGCTGCCCGGCCGCGCTGATCCGCGCCGCCGCGACCAGCGCCGACAGACCGCTGCCGAGCACGAGCGCGTCCCAGCGCCGCGCCCGCGGCGCCTCACTCGGATCGAGTGTCGGAATCTCGACCATCGCTCGTCCCCTCCCGATTCAGGGCCGCGGCCTGCGCTTCGCCGGTCCGATCGGTGATCGTCGCCGGTGGCCTTCGTCGCCGGTCCGCCGCCGATCCGGCTCGCGGCGCCGTTCTAGGGCAGCTCGATTCCCAGGAACCCGGGATCGAAGAGGATCGGGCGCTCGCCGTCGGCCTTGCGCTCGATCGTCCCGATCCGGTGCCCGCGCTCGCCGAGTCCCCGCAGGCGGTCGAGGACGTCCTCGGCCTGCGCCTCGGGCACCGCCACGATCATGCCGATCCCGCAGTTGAAGACGCGCAGGAGCTCGGATTCCGGCAGTTCGCCCTCGCGCGCGATCCAGTCGTAGACCTCCGGGCGCGGCCAGGCCTGCGTGTCGATCCGGGCGCGTACGCCCGCGGGCAGCACCCGGGGAATGTTCCCCTCGAAGCCGCCGCCGGTCACGTGGACCATCCCGTGGACGTCGAAGTCGCGAATCAGGTTGAGCAGCGGCTTCACGTAGATCTTGGTCGGCGCGAGCAGCGCGCTGGCCAGGCTCGTCCGCAACCCCTCCGGCTCGCCGAAGAGGTCGAACTTGCCCGCGGCGAGGCCCGCGTCGAGCACCGAGCGGACCAGCGAATAGCCGTTGCTGTGGAAGCCGCTCGAGGCGAGGCCGATCAGGACGTCGCCGTCGGAGATCGTCGAGCCGTCGATCACGCCTTCCCGCTCGACCACGCCGACCGAGAACCCGACGATCTCGAGCTCGCCCTTCGGATAGACGCCGGGCATCGTGGCGGTCTCGCCCCCGAGCAGGGCACAGCCGGCGCGCTTGCAGCCCTCGACGACGCCGCGGAGCGCATCCGCCGCCGTCGCCGTGTCGAGATCGCCCATCGCGATGTAGTCGAGGAAGATGAGCGGCTCGGCGCCCTGGACCACCAGGTCGTTCACGACCATCGCCACGCAGTCGATGCCGATCGTGTCGTAGCGACCGATCTGGGCGGCGAGCTTGAGCTTGGTTCCGACCCCGTCCGTCGCCGCCACGAAGATGGGATTCTGGTAGCGCTCCGGGGCCTTGAACATCCCCGCGAATCCGCCGATCGTCGAGAGCACCTCGGGGCGGAAAGTGCCCTTGGCGATCTCCTTGACGTCGTCGATGAAGGCCTCGTCGTGGTCGAGGTCGACCCCGGCGGCCGCGTAGGCAGGCGCAGAAGTCTCGGTAAAGGCCTGTCCGCCCTGGGCACGGTCTTCGGACCGGGCTTCAGCCCGCTCGTCGGCCCGTTCGTCGGCCCGCTCGTCGGTGCGGGCCGAGGGCGTCTTCGGTTCGTCGGGGGTCCGGTTCACGGCGCGTTGATAGGGCAAAGGCCCCCGGCCCGTCAAACGCCCGACGGGCGTGCACGACCCTCGCTGCCCTCGAGGGCGCGCGGTCCGGCTGGAACGGCCTGTTCCGTCCCCGCCGGAGACGGGTGGGTGCTTCCGGGCTAGGCTGCACCCGTGTCGATTTCGGTCGTGATCCCGACCCTCGACGAGGCCTCGCGCATCGTCGCCGCGGTCGAGAGCGCCCTCGACCGGGGCGCCGCCGTCTGTCCGCAGGACAGGGGCGACGATCCGGGTGGTGCGGGGGACGGCGGCGTCGACGTGCTCGTGGTCGATGGGGGCAGTCGCGATGCGACCTGCCGGCTCGCCCGCGAGGCCGGAGCTCGGGTCCTCGAGCTCGCGAACGAAGGGGCGGCGTCGGCGGTTCCTGAATCGCCTCCGAGGGGACGCGCGCGCCAGCTCCGGCTGGGAAGCGAGAGTACGAAAGGAGAGACGCTGCTCTTCCTGCACGCGGACACCCGGCTTCCGGCCGGCTGGAGGCGGGCGGTGGAGGCGGCGTTGGCCGATCCGGGCTGTGCGGGGGGAGCGTTCACGTTCCGCTTCGCGGAGCGCGGCGGCTGGGAACGCTGGATCGAGTGGTGGGTCGCCCGCCGCGTCTCGATCTTCGGCCTTCCTTATGGAGACCAGGCGCTCTTCGTGCGCCGGAACGTGTTGGAGCAGATGGGCGGCATCGCACCCGTGCCGATCTTGGAAGACCTGGACCTCGTGCGCGGCATTCGACGCGCGGGGCGTCTGGTGGTGCTCGCCGAGCCGGCGACGACGTCGTCGCGGCGCTATCGGGATCGCGGGGCGCTGCGGACGCTCCTGTGGCACGCGGTCGCGCTGGTCGGCTTCTTCGTCGGCGCGGATCGCGAGAAGCTCGCGGCGAGGATGGGGCGATGAGCGCGGTGGCCGACCCCCCGATCGCCGCACCGACGGAGGGCGAGTCACCGGTCCGCCACGCGCTGCGGCGGCTCTCCTTCTACCTCCGTCGGAACTGGCGCTACTACCTCGGCTGGTTCGTCGCGGTGGTCGCCTACGTGGCGATCTTCGTCTCGATCCCGCGCCTCGTCGGCTTCGCGATCGACGATCTGATCGATCCCGCGGTCTCGGCGGAGGCCGTCATCGAACAGTGCTGGATGCTGCTCGGCCTGGCCCTGGTCGGTGGTCTGCTTCGCTTCTTCACGCGGCAGCTCGTCTTCGACGCGGCGCGCGAGGTCGAGTACGAGATCCGCAACGACCTCTTCGACCATCTCCAGAAGCAGCCCCAGTCCTTCTATTTCCGCTGGCGGACGGGCGACTTGATGAGTCGCTGCGTGAACGACCTGAACTCGGTGCGCCTGCTGCTGGGGCCCGGGCTCCTGTCGGTCGCTCAGAGTCCGATCCTCTTCCTCGGCGCCTTCGTCGCGATGTCGACCTACAGCACCACGCTCGCGGTCGTCATGATTCTCCCGTACCCGCTCTTCATCGTCGTCTCGCGCATGATCGGCGCGCGGCTCTTCCGCCGGAGTCTCGCCGCGCAGGAATCCCTGGCCTCGATGTCGAACCTCGTCCAGGAGAACATCGCGGGGATCGGCGTCGTGAAGGCCTATGCCATGGAGGGCGACCAGGCGGCGCGCTTCGAAGAGGCGAACGACCACCTGCGGTCGCGACAGCTGGCGCTCGTCCGCGCGAGCTCGGCGATGCCCGCGGTGACCGGGCTGCTGCCGGCGGTGGGCCTCGGCATGGTCCTCTATCTCGGACTCGACATGATCGCGGCGGGGACGCTCAAGCCCGGTGCGCTCTTCGCGTTCACGCTCTACGCCCGGGTCCTGACCTTTCCGACGATGATGCTCGGCTACTCGGTGAGCCTGCTCCAGCGGGGTTCCTCGGCGATGCAGCGGATCGACGAGATCCTCTCGATCGAGCCGACGATCGCCGACCACGAAGCGGCCATCGATCCGGGCGAGCTGGCGGGTGAGGTCGAACTCCGTGGGCTCTCGTTCGGCTACGGCGAGACCGCTCGGGAGAACGCGCTCGAAGACGTCTCGCTGAAGGTGCCGGCGGGCAGCTCCCTCGGCGTGGTCGGGCCGGTCGGCTCCGGCAAGTCGACCCTCGCCGCGATGATCCCGCGGATCTACGAGGTCGAGGACGGACAGGTGTTCATCGACGGGATCGACGTGAACCAGATCTCGCTCTCTCGTCTGCGCACGTCGATCGCGATGGTCCCGCAGGACTCCTTCCTCTTCTCCCTGCCGATCCACGCGAACATCGCCTACGGCTTGCCCTCGGACTACGGCCGGGACGACGTCGAGCGCGCCGCCGCGCGTGCTCAGCTCGCCGGCGACATCGAGGACCTGCCCGAGGGCTACGACACCCTGGTCGGCGAACGCGGCGTCATGCTGTCCGGCGGGCAGCGGCAGCGCACGGCGCTCGCCCGCGCGCTGGCCCTCGACCCGCGGATCCTGATCCTCGACGACACGCTCTCAGCGGTCGATGCCGAGACCGAGCGTCGGATCCAGGCCGAGCTCGGCCGCGTCTTCGCCGGCCGCACGGTCGTGGTCGTCGCGAGCCGCGTGAACTCCGTCCGCGAGCTCGATCAGATCGTCGTGCTCGACGGTGGACGGATCGTCGAGCGCGGCAACCATGCGGAGCTGCTGGCCAAGGGCGGACTCTACGCGCGCCTCGCGGAGGAGCAGGCCGAGGAAGAGCGCCGGCATGCGGCGGGTGGGGCGGGTTCATGAGCGCGGTCGATCCCGAAAGCGAGGCGTTCTCCGAGGACGAGCTCGGCAAGGCCTACGACACCCGGCTGTTGATGCGGCTCTGGCCCTACGTGCGTCCATACTGGCGACAGGTCGCGCTCACGCTCCTGCTCTTCCTGCCCGTGTTCGCCCTCGAGCTCGCGCCCGCCTGGATCGTGAAGTCGGGCATCGATCACGTCGTTTCGGTCTACGAGCTGGCGCCCCTCGAAACCGAACGCGCCTCGGCCCCCGCCGACGTCGTATCCGGTTTCAGTGATCGCATCGACGAAGCCCTCGTCGGCGTGCTTTCGGCGCCGGAGGGTTGGACGATCGCCGCGTGGTTGGCCTTCGTCTACGTGCTCACGACGCTGACCCTGGGCTTCCTGCAATACGTCTACCAGGTGTTGATGGCGTCGACGGGTCAGTACGCGATGTACGAGCTGCGACAGCACGTCTTCGAGCACATCCAGAAGCTCCAGATGAGCTATTTCGACGTGATCCCGGTCGGACGACTGGTCACGCG
Organism: Myxococcota bacterium; assembly: GCA_039187915.1. Classification (GTDB taxonomy): domain Bacteria; phylum Myxococcota_A; class UBA9160; order UBA9160; family UBA4427; genus UBA4427. Next base: position 4,186 of record JBCCZJ010000082.1, on the reverse strand, counting down.
CGCGACCAACGACGTCGAGAACGTGGCCGAGATGTTCGCGCAAGGCCTCGTCGCGCTGATCACCGACGTGATCAAGATGGTCGGATACGCCGCGGTCCTCTTCCTGCTCCAGCCGAAGCTCGCGCTCTGGTCCTTCGCGATCGTGCCGGTCCTGGCGGTCGCCGCCTTCTTCTTCCGGCTGAAGGTCCGCGAGGCGTTCCGCGAGGTCCGGGTCCGGATCGCTCGGATCAACACCTACATCCAGGAGAGCGTGACCGGCATGAAGGTCGTCCAGCTCTTCGGCCGGGAAGGGCGGAATCTGGACGAGTTCGACGCCATGAACGCGGACCACCGCAACGCCTGGAACAAGTCGATCCGCTACGACTCGCTCCTCTTCGCGACGGTCGAGATCGCTGGCAACATCACGATCGCGGTGATCATCGCCGTCGGCACGGGCATCGCCGAAATCGGCATCATGTACGTCTTCATCGACTACATGCAGCGCTTCTTCATGCCGCTCCGCGACCTCTCCGCGAAGTACTCGGTCATGCAGTCGGCGATGGCCGGCGCCGAGCGCATCTTTCAGGTCCTCGACACCGAGCCCCGCGTCTCCGATCACGTCGACGCCGCTCCGGCGGCCGACGAGGCGCAGCGCGGCGTCGTCGAGTTCGAGCACGTGTGGTTCAGCTATCAGGACACGAACGGCGTGCCGGAAGAAGAAGTCGACTGGATCCTGCAGGACGTGAGCTTCACGGTCGACGCTGGACGCAAGGTCGCGTTCGTCGGAGCGACCGGAGCGGGCAAGACCACGATCATCAAGCTGCTCACGCGGCTCTACGACGTCGACCGCGGCACGATCCGCGTCGATGGCATCGACGTGCGGGATCTGCCCCAGCAGGACCTCCGGCGCCGGGTGGCGACGGTGCTCCAGGACGTCTTCCTCTTCTCGGGCACCGTCGCGCGCAACATCGCCCTCGGCCGCGGGGATCTCGACGAGACGGCGGTCCTGCGGGCTGCGCGCGCCGTCGAAGCCGACCCCTTCATCCAGCGGCTCCCCGACGGCTACGCCACCGAGGTCTTCGAGCGCGGTGCGAACTTCTCGACTGGCCAGCGCCAGATCCTCTCCTTCGCCCGCGCGCTGGCGCACGACGCGCACATCCTGGTCCTCGACGAGGCGACGAGCGCGATCGACACCGAAACCGAGGCGGCGATCCAGCGTGGCATCCAGGTCCTGATGGAGGGCAAGACCGCGATCGCCATCGCCCATCGGCTCTCCACGATCCGCGACGTCGACACGATCCACGTCCTGAAGCACGGGCGCCTGGTCGAGTCCGGCTCGCACGAGGTCCTGCTCGCCCAGGGCGGACACTACGCGCGGCTCCATCGCCTGCAGTCGGAGAACCAGGGCGCGATCGACCTCGAGGCCGAAGCGAGCGCCCAGCCGGCGTAGCGCCGACCGGGGCGCCTCGCCTGCTGGTGCGTTGCCGGCCGAACGGCGTCCGGGCATGGGCCGCACGCGGCCCGTCCATGGGCGCTGCGTTTCGATAGACTGGGGGATCTGCTTCCGCGCGGTGCCTACCCCCGCGCGCGATCCCAAGGAGCCCCGTCATGGCCCTCTTCGCCGAGATCCCGTCCGACGGCGACGCCCGTCGCTACGACATCAAGAGCCCGGTCACCCTCGAATCGATCGGCCAGTTCCAGTCCGCGAGCGCGGACGAGGTGAAGGCCGCCGTCGACCGCGCGCGCAAAGCGCAGCGGGAGTGGGCGAGCCGCTCCTTCGACGAGCGCGCGCAGGTCCTGTGGTCGATCGTCGACGGCATGGTCGAGCGGCAGGACGAGATCGTCGATCTCGTGGTCAAGGAGACCGGCAAGACGCTCAACGAGGCGATCAGCATGGAGGTCCTGGCGCCCTGCATGCAGATCTCGCACTACGCGAAGCACGGCAAGAAGTACCTCGCGACCCGGACCCGGCGGCCCTCCGGCGTCATGCGCTTCGCGAAGAAGGTCACGCTGCACTACCAGCCTCTCGGCGTCGTGGGCCTGATCACGCCCTGGAACGGACCGGTGGCGCTCGCGGCGAATCCGCTTGCGCAGGCGCTGATGGCGGGCAACGCCGTCGTGCACAAGCCGAGCGAGGTGACGCCGTTCTCGGCGGTGCTCTTCCAGGAGATCTGTGAAAAGGCCGGACTTCCGAAGGACCTCTACCAGGTCGTACAGGGCGACGGCGCGACCGGCGCGGCCCTGATCGAGGCCGGCGTCGACAAGGTGTCCTTCACGGGAAGCGTGGCCACCGGTCGCAAGGTCGGCGAAGCCTGTGGTCGCAACCTGATTCCCTGCACCCTCGAGCTGGGCGGCAAGGACGCCATGATCGTCTGCGCCGACGCGGACCTCGATCGCGCGGCGGACGGCGCCGTCCGCGGTTCGTTCTTCAACACCGGCCACTACTGCTGCGGCACGGAACGGGTCTACGTCCCCGAGTCGGTCTACGAGCCCTTCGTCGAGAAGGTCGTCGAGATGACGAAGCCGCTGACCCAGGCGACGAGCGGGGCCTCCGACGTCGGCGCGATCTTCTGGGACAAGCAGATGGACATCATCGAGGACCACATGCAGGACGCCCGGGAGAAGGGCGCCCAGGTCCTCGTCGGCGGCGAACGGAATCGCAGCCTGTCCGGCTACTACTTCCCGCCGACCGTCGTGACCGAGGTCGACCACACGATGGACCTGATGCGGCGCGAGACCTTCGGTCCGATCGTGGCGATCCAGAAGGTGCGCGACGAGGACGAGGCGCTCGAGCTCGCGAACGACTCCGACTACGGCCTGTCCGGCAACGTCTGGACCCAGGATCTCGAGAAGGGCGCCCGGATCGGGGCGAAGATGGTGACCGGCAGCGTGTCCGTGAACGACATCGCCGTGACCTACGGGATCGCGGAGGCGCCGTTCGGCGGCGTCAAGGAGAGCGGCGTCGGCCAGGTGAACGGCGAGGTCGGGATCCGCGGCTATTGCCACGTCCACCCGGTCATCGTCGACACGACGAAGAAGGCCCAGGGCGGGTATCCGTACACGGAAGAGAGCGCCGAGGGGCTCCGCAAGTTGGTGCGCACCGTCTTCGGCAACAAGCTCCTCCGCCGCCTCTTCGTCTGAGCCGCCGCCTGCGGCCGCGCGGGGGGGCGCCTCCGTCCGAGCCGCCGCCTGCGGGCGCTCGAGGGCTGGGACGAGGCGTGTAGGGGGGTCGCTCCAGGCGCGTTCTGGGGCGCGCGGAGCGAATTGCGCGTGGGTTGCGTGCCCGCGGCGCTCGGCGGTGGGCCGAAACACTCAATCATTTCGCTGGATTGCCGAAACACACTCCGAGGACGTGTCGGTTTCCTTCGTCTCGCGCTGCGCGAAATCGGAGGGGCCGACCGGAGGAGCGTGATGGACCGGCAGGCGACGACCATGGGACGACCGGCCGCGGATCGAGGGATCCGCCGGGCCTCCGGTTTCACCCTGATCGAGATCGCGATCGTGCTGGCGATCATCGGCGTCGTGACGGCGATCGCGGTCCCGAGCGTCGATCGCTACTTCGACGGCATCAACGGCCGGGCCGCGGCGCGCTCGATCGCGAACGCGTTCAGCCACGCACGCGCACAGGCGATCCGCACGGGCTCGAACCACGTGGTCTTCCTCGCGATCGGTGGTGCGGGCGACACCGCCGGCAACGCCCTCGAGCGCCCCGACGGCGGCGCCGTTCCCATCCTCGTCCTGAACGACGGTGCTCCCGGCTCCGCGAACCAGAACTGCGAGATCGACGCCGGCGAAGAGACGGTGACCTTCAACGCCCAGGACGGCGTCGGCTGGGGCTTCAACGGACCGACTTCGACGGACACCCCGCCCGACGAAGAGCTCTCGAACATTCCGGCAGCGGGCTCGAGCCTGCGCCTGCCGAACGGCACGGTCACCACCTGGGTGCAGTTCCGTCCCGACGGCGTGCCGGTCGCGATCGACGCCGCGTGCACCGCCGGTCAGCTCGGCTCCGGCGGCGGCACGATCTACCTCTGGACCGCCAGCCGCGACTTCGCGGTCACCCTCTCGCCTCTCGGCGGCGTGCGCGTCCACACCTGGGACCCGAGCCGCGGAGCATGGACCTCATGAGCAACCGACGCGATCAGCGCGGGCTGACCCTGGTCGAGATGATGATCGCGATGATCGTGCTCTCGATCGGACTTCTCGG
>JBCCZJ010000081.1:0-13776 GCA_039187915.1 Myxococcota bacterium | reverse complement strand
TCGCCGAGACGCTCGGCGAGGCGGTCGTAGCGCCCGCCGCCCGCGATCGCGCGCAGCTCGCCCGCCGTGTCGAAGGCCTCGAACACGACGCCGGTGTAGTAGGCGAGGCCTCGGACGACGCTCGCGTCGAAGGGCACGTGATCGGCGATGCCGTAGGCGTCGAGGAGGTCGTAGAGCTTTCGCAGGTCGGTGATCGCGCCGGACTCGTTCGCGGTGAACTTCGCCGCTTCGTCGAGGGAGCGCGCCGACAGCATCTCGATCACGGTCTCGGCTTCGCCCGCGGACAGCCCGACCGGCCCTTCCGCGTCGCAGAGCTGCTCGGTGACCGCTTCGGCTCCGATCTTGTCGATCTTGTCGATCACGACGCAGAGCGGCTCGAATACGTCCGGCCGCGAGGCGAGCACGCCGGCGCGGAGCGATTCCTCGAGGAGCGCGCGGCTGTTCAGCCGGACGCCGACCTTTCCGCGTGCGAGCCCGAGCCCGTCGAGCGCGTGGAACATCGCGGAGAGCAGCTCGGCCTCGGCCTCGACGCCCGGCTCGCCCCAGACGTCCATGTTCCACTGGAAGTGTTCGCGGCGGCGGCCCCGCGTCATGCGTTCGTAGCGCCAGTTCTGGGTCACGGTGAACCAGCGGATCGGGAAACGCATCGCGCCCTGCCGGGCGATCACCATGCGCGCGATCGAGGGGGTCATCTCGGCGCGCAGCGCGAGCTCCCGGTCGTGGAGCGTGAAGTGGTAGAGCTGATCGACGATCTCCTCGCCGGCCTTGCGGCGGAAGAGGTCGAGGTGCTCGACCATCGGGGCGTCGACTTCCTCGAAACCGAACGCGTGGGCGGACCGTCGGAACTGGGCGAAGAGCCAGTTCCGGCGCCGCATGTCTTCGGGGTAGAAGTCCCTCGTGCCCCGAGGGGCCTTGAGTCCGTCGCCGCCTTTGCCCTTCGCCACGGGCCGCCTTTCTCGAGGAGTTGGCCGGGTCGACCACGTCGGCCTGGCTCCGGCCGTCTCCGGCCGGGAAATCGCGAGTCAGGGGATACCACGCTCAGGCCGGGCTGCGCAGCGTCCGACTCGTTGAAGGATGATTTCGCCGTCCGCGCGCCGCGGAGGGCTCGCGCGCTCCGCCTCCACGGGCGGAGGCGGGATTGCTACAAAGCGCCGGGTGCCGGCCTGCCGGGTCGAGCGACGCGCTCCGGAACCCCCCGAGAAGGACCACGATCGATGACTTCGAACCCTGCGAACTCCGCGCGCCGTCCGCGCGCCGCCCGATTCGGGACCGTCCTCGCCGTGGCGGGCCTCGCCCTCGGCGCCGCCGCCTGTGGAGACGAAGGGGGAGGCGGGACCGATGCGCCGACCCCGGCCGCGCCGGCCGAAGCGGCGGCCGCGCCCGCGCCCGAGAAGAAGTCGACGCGCCCGGACACGCCGGCGGACATCGCGAACGGCCTCGTCCTCGCGCTCTCCGCCTTCCCGGAAGGTTCCTCGGATCCGCTCCCGGCCGAGCTCGAGTTCATCGTCCGCAAGGGCGGTCAGTGGGTCGCGACGCGCATGACCGACGCCGACAGCAACGTCTTCCACAAGGCGCTCGTCTACGAGACGCCGTCCGGGGAAGCGAAGCTGCTGACGGGCGCTGGCGAAAAGGCGCTGCTCAAGCTCTGGACGAAGGGTGCGGACGGTCGGTTCACCGCCGAGACGATCTGGGAGAAGGACTTCGGCGGCCAGTTCTCGCGCATGCGGGACATCGAGGTCGGCGACATCGACGGCAACGGCACGAACGTGATGGCCGTCGCGACCCACGACCAGGGCGTCGTCGCGGTCGTGCGCCCGAGCGACGACGGCTACGCGGTCGAGGAGATCGACCTCGAGAGGGACACCTTCGTGCACGAGGTCGAGCTCGGCGACGTGGACGGGGACGGCGTGATGGAGATCTACGCCACGCCGTCCGAGCCGAACAAGCTCGACGGCTCCCATCAGTCCGGTCAGGTCGTGCGCTACGTCCCGGGCAAGGGGGAGGGCCGCGTGGTCGTCGCCGACCTCGGCGATCGGCACGCCAAGGAGATTCTCGTCCACGACATCGATGGCGACGGCAAGGACGAGCTCTACGTGATCGTCGAGGGCACCGTCGACCCGGAGACCAAGCGGATGAAGGACCGCACCGAGGTTTGGCGCTACGAAGCGGACACGCCGGCGGACGAAGGCGTCGTGATCGCGGGGCTCGACGACCGCCTCGGCCGCTTCCTCACGCCTTCGGATCTCGACGGCGACGGCAAGAAGGAGATCGTGGCCGCGCTCTTCGCGAAGGGCGTCTGGTGGCTGCGACCCGGCGACGACCCGAAGAAGCCCTGGCGCAAGAAGGCGATCGACCGCCGCTCCTCGAGCTTCGAGCACGCCGCGATCGCGCTCGACCTCGACGAGGACGGCAAGCAGGAGCTCTACGTCGCGAGCGACAACGACGGCGAGATCCGACGCTACGTGTGGAACGGCCGGCGTCTCGTGAAGGAAGTGATCTACGAGCGGAACGACCCGCGCTCGATCCTGACCTGGAACATCATGCCGATTCCGGTGGAGATGGCGCTCGAGTAGCGATCGCGCCTGCCGCAGCGCCGCGTCAGCCCCGGGCCCGGGCGAGGGCCAGCATCGCGTTCGTCGCGATCTCGATGCACTGGCCCATGTTCGCGTCGAGATCGATCTCCGAGGGGCCCGGCCAGGGCGCCTTGTCCGAGACGACGCAGATCGCGCCCGCGCGGATGCCGAAGAGGCCCGCGAGCGTGAGCAGGATGCCGGCTTCCATCTCGCAGTTGAGGATCCGCGCCGCCTGCATGTCGCGAATGCGGGCGGCCAGAGGGGAAGGCCAGTAGCCGTCCACGCTCATGCTGAGCAGCGTGTCGTCGGGACCCGCGACTGCGTTGCGCGCGTAGAACGCGTCCAGGGACCAGGTCACGCCCGTGCGGACCCGTGCGTCCGTCGCCTTCGCCGCGGCGACGAGGGCGCCGACCACGTCGTAGCTCGCGACGGCGGGGTACTCGGGGACGACGTAGGTCCTGCTCGTCCCGTCGTCGCGCACGCAGCCGGTCGTGATGGCGAGGTCGCCGACCTCGAGCGCGGGATCGAGTCCGCCCGAGTTGCCGATCCGGACGATCGTCTTCACGCCGAGCTTGATCATCTCCTCGATCAGGACCGCGGTGCCGGGTGCGCCGATGCCGTGGGAGGCGGCGGAGAGCGCGACGCCGTCCTTCATGCCCGTCACGACGGTGTACTCGCGGACCCGCGCGACGACCCGCTTCTCGTCCCAGTCGGACGAGATCCGCTCGACGCGGGCGGGGTCACCGCAGACGAAGGCGTGCTCGGCCAGCTCGCCGGGACGAAGTCCCGTGATCGGTTGCGCGTCGCTCAAATCGGTCTCCTTCCGGCGGACGGCTCGGGTCGCGGCAGGAAAGCGATTTTCGGGGAGGCGTGCCAACCTTCCGCAGAGTGCGCGCACGAGGCGACGCTCGCGAACCCTCTCGCGGTGCTCGCGAACGCGCCGCGATAGACTCCGAGGCGCGCGATCCCCCGGCCCGGTGCCTCGGGGTCCCCGCGCCTGGAGGTTTCATGCCGCGCCGATCGATCGGAGGCCCGCTCACGATCGGGATCGTCTCGATGGTCCTGGTGCTCGCGCTCGGCGTGGGCTGGCAGATCCTCGTCTGGCGGGACGAGCCCGGTGCCGAGTCCGGCATGTCGACCTTCGACCTCGTCCTCTTCGGGTTCGGGACGCTCTTCTTCCTGATGGTGTTCGCGGGGCTCGTCTGGCTGAGCGTGAAGCTCGTGCTCGAGATGCGCCTCAACCAGTCCCAGCGCGCCTTCATCGATGCCGTCACCCACGAGCTGAAGACGCCCCTCGCATCGTTCCGGCTCGGACTCGAGACGCTGGATCGTCACGAACTCGCGCCCGAGAAGCGAGCGGAGTTTCTCGGGCGGATGGGCGAGGACCTCGACCGTCTCGAATACACGGTGACCCAGGTGCTCGCCGCGGCGCGGGCCGAAGAGGTCCGTCCCAGGCGGAGCGAGCGGACGAGCGTCGACTTGCGCGAGGTGCTCGAGGAGAACGTGCGCGAGCTGCGCGAGCGGCACGCGCTCGACGCGGAGGCCGTCCGGCTCGACCGGTCGCGGACCTTGCGCGTGCGCGGCGACGAGGCCGAGCTCGGGGTGATCTTCCGCAACCTGCTCGAGAACGCGGTCAAGTATTCGGACGATCCGATCCGGATCCGGGTCGGGATCGTGGAGGTGCCGGACGGCCGGGTGCGGATCGAGATCTCGGATCAGGGGATCGGGATCCCGAAGCAGGAGCTGGGCCGGATCTTCAACCGCTTCTACCGCGCCGGCCGCGACGTGCAGCGCCAGGTCGCCGGCCTTGGCCTCGGCCTCTTCGTCGTCCGGACGCTGCTTCGCAAGCATGGCGGCGGAATCGTCGCGCTCTCCGAGGGCGCCGGTCGCGGCAGCCGATTCGTCGTGACCCTGAGGCCGGCCTGATGACGAACGGCGTGGATCCCGGCGCGCCGGCGGCCCGCATCCTGGTCGTCGAGGACGAAGACCACATCGCGGACGGCCTGCGCTTCAACCTCGAGGAAGAGGGCTACGCGGTCGAGCTCGCGTCGGACGGTCGGGCCGCGGTCGAGCGGATCTCCGACGGGGATGCGGAGCGGCTCGATCTCGTCATCCTCGACCTGATGTTGCCCGAGCTCTCGGGCTTCGAGGTCGCCCGGCGGACGCGCGCTTCCGGGAACTACGTGGCGATCCTGATGCTGACCGCCAAGGACGACGGGGCGGACGTCGTGCGCGGGCTGGAGGAGGGTGCGGACGACTACCTGACCAAGCCCTTCCGCCTCGAGGAGCTGCTCGCGCGGGTACGCGTCCTGCTGCGGCGCCGGCGCTGGGACGGCGCGCTCGAGCGTCCGGACCCGTCCGCCGAGGTGCGCGTCGGACAGAGCGTGATCCACTTCGACCGCTTCGCGATCGAGACGCCGGACGACACCGTCACCCTCACCACGCGCGAAGCGGGTCTCTTGCGTGCGCTCGTCGATCGCGAAGGGGAGACGGTGACCCGCGGCGAGTTGCTCGAGCAGGTCTGGGGATTGCGCCCCGACACCAAGACGCGTGTGATCGACAGCTTCGTCGTGCGTCTGCGCAAGTATCTCGAGCGCGACCCGAGCGAGCCCGAGCACATCGTGTCCGTCCGCGGACGCGGTTACCGCTTCGATCGATAGCGTCGGGACGTTCGCCCTCCGGACTTTCGCAGCGGGTCTTCGATGTCAAGCGATTCGTGGGTTTTCCGCGCACGGGTTCATCGCTTCGCGAGGCGGGACGCGACGTGTTTTTTGCTTGTGGAGGGTGGCGGGATCGTGCCAACTTCTCGCCATGAGTTCGTTGCGCATGCATGTCCAGCCGGTCCTCGGTGAGCCGACGCTGATGATGGCGTTCGAGGGCTGGAACGACGCGTGCGAGTCGGCTTCGTCGGCGATCCGCTTCGTCGACGCGCACCTTCGCGGCGTCCCGCTCGCGGACATCGACCCCGACGACTACTACGACTTCACGGTGCGCCGGCCGCAGGTCCAGTACTCGAACGGCCGCTCAGGGCCGATCTCGTGGCCCTCGAACGAATTCCGGTACGGGGTGGCGGAGGACGGGCTCGAGCTGATCACGGGACTCGGCGTCGAGCCGCACATGCGTTGGCGGGGCTACTGCGAGTCGATCGTCGAGCTGGCGGTCGACATGGGCGTCCAGCGCTGTCTCTTGTTAGGCGCCTATCTCGCCGACGTCGTCTACTCCCAACCGGTCGCCGTCTCCGGCTTCGCGAGCGACGCGACGTTGCTCGAGCGCTTCGAGATCGAACCCACGACCTACGAGGGGCCCACCGGCATCCTGGGCGTGCTGGCGGGCGCGTTGATCGAAGAGGGCGTGGAGGTCCTCTCGCTCTGGGCCGGCCTCCCGCACTACATCACCGCGACCCCGAACCCCCGCGGCGCCCTGGCGCTCCTGCGCAAGGTCTCGCAGTACCTCGAAGTCCCCTTCGATCTCCAGAAAATGAAGGAGGATGCGCTGCGCTTCGAAGAGGACGTGTCACGCGTGGTCGCCTCGGACGACGAGCTCTCGGACTACGTCAAGGAACTGAAGCGGCGCGAGTTCGCGCAGTAGGCGGCAATCGGCGCGCGGGCTCGACCCTCGTCGCTCGCCTTCCGATCGCTGGACCCCACGCGCGGAGTCGCTGGCCGGGTCGACGGACTCAGCCGAGCTCGATCGACTCGCCGATCAGCATGATCGGGATGCTGTCGTCGACGATGTAGAGGACGCGGCCGTCCTCGCGCAGCAGCGCTTCTTCGATCTGCGTCTCGACCTTGTCACCGCCGCGATTGCGGAGGCGGCCGGCCTCGATCTCGGCGTTGAGCGGCGCGAGGACGGAATCCTCCGCGCGGGCCACCGGCTGGCGCGTTTCGGGGCAGCAGAGGATGTCGAGGAGCTGGTCGTCGATCGGCATGGCGGGATCCTAGCGAGGGGAAAGCGGCGCGCGACGGGATCCGGGTCGGGTCGAAACCGTGCGCGGGGCCGATGGGGCGGGGTCGGGGGCGTCGATTTCGGGGGGATCGGGACGCGATTGGGTCCGAAGAGGGGCTTTTCGGCCCCGCATGACGTCCAGGCAGTCCGCCCGGTCGAAGGATCGGGGTGACGGGCGGAGGTGCGTCCCTCGCGCGGCGGTCCACCGCGCTGGAGGCTCACTCGCCCCGCTCGACGCCTGCGGAACGGAGGGAAGATCGATCCGGGCGCGACCGAGGTCGGGGAACTTCGCTTCGGCGAGGGCGCGTCGACAGGACGCCCGCGCGGGGGCGGCGCGGGCGCAGTGGGCCGCGCGGATTCAAGTGGGCTCTCGCGAACGTGTTCGCAGATCCAGCGGCCTTTCTGGAAGCCGAAGTCCCCTCGAAGGCCGTGCCGGCCGTCGAGCGTTCGCCCGGTGCGTGACTCCGGGGTCCGCCTGCAACTATTCGCTGCGCGCTCCTACCGACGGGCAAACGGATACTCCGCCGCGGACCGCTTGAAGCAGATGGGAGCCGGAAGTCCCCGTCTGTTCGAATCAAACACAAGTCCTCGTTTTGACTGCGATTCGGGCTCGTTCCGCGAATGCCTCGATCGCCCTTCGTGTATCGCGAGGGCCGATCTCGGGAGCCGCTGGGGCGAAGCCGACCCTCCACGAGCACACCCAGGGAACCGTTTGTTGCACGCGCGAGCGGGACGTCGGGCCGATCATCGGTTTGACTCCAAGCGCTCGAATCAGAGCCTGCTTCCAACGGACTTCAGAAGGCCCACATCCACCTATGCCTAATACCACCTCGTCGAACGAGCAGAGCGGAGCGGCGCGCCGGCGCCCGCTCCTGATCGGCGCGCTCTCGGCCCTCGCCGTGGCCGCGTTCGTGTTCTGGTCCGGTTGGCCCACGCCGACCGACGGAGAAGCCAACGCGGCGGCCGGTGGCGACGTCCTCGTCGCGACCTCCGTGTGCGAGGCGCATGAACTCCGCGCGAAACAGGAAGACGATCCCCAGCTGCAGATCGAAATCCCCTCCGAGTTCGACAAGCAGTGGCCCTCCCGTTCCGCGTGTCAGTCCGCCATCGACGCCTGGGATCCGACCACCGAGGGACCGCTCCAGCCGATCCCGTTCAGCCACAAGCACCACGCGGGCGAGTTCCAGATCGAGTGCCTCTACTGCCACTCGGGAACGGACAAGTCGCAGGCGGCCGGCGTCCCCTCCGTCGAGCTCTGCATGGGCTGCCATTCGCAGTTCCCGGCCGAGTACGACCAGATCGAGGGCATCCGGATCCTGAAGGAGTACTGGAACCAGAAGAAGGAGATCGAGTGGGTGCAGATCCACCGTCTCCCCGAGCACGTCCAGTTCCGACACAACCGCCACATCCAGGCGGGCGTCGAATGCCAGAACTGCCACGGTGACGTCGCGGCCTACGACAAGCTCCCGCTCGTCGAGGACTCGCACATCGGATACCTGGTCCCGGTCGCGAAGCTCGAGATGGGCTGGTGCATCAACTGCCACCGACAGAACAACCAGCAGGCGTCCCAGGACTGCCTGAAGTGCCACTACTAACGAGAGGTCTCGAGAAACCCATGTCCGAGCTCGATCGTCGTGACTTCCTGAAAATCGTCGGCCTCTCGGCCGGCGCCGCAGCCACCGTCGGCTGCGAGCCGCCGGACAAGCTGGTTCCCTACGTGATCCAGCCCGAGGAGATCACCCCCGGCATCGCCGTCCACTACGCCTCCACCTGCCAGGAGTGTCCGGTCGGTTGCGGCATCCACGTCCGCACCCGCGAAGGCCGGCCGATCAAGTTCGAAGGCAACCCCGAACATCCGATCAACAAGGGCTTCCTCTGCACCCGCGGCCAGGGCGGCCTCGCTCGCGCCTATCACCCCGACCGCATCACCGCTCCGGGCGTGCGCGGCGGAGACGGCAGCCTCCAGGCCATCAGCTGGGACGAGGCGACCGCGCAGGTCGCCGCGAAGATCGGCGCCGCTCCGGAGAAGACGTGGATCCTCGGTGGTCCCGTCGGTCCGTCCCTGACCGGCGTGATCGATCAGTTCGCGTCGGCCGCCGGGCTCGGTGGGCACCTGACCTACGAGAACTTCAGCAAGCACGCGCTGATCGAGGCGAGCGAGCAGGTCTTCGGCGTCTCGGCGGAGCCGCTCTTCGACCTGTCGAAGTCGGACCTGATCGTCGACTTCGCGGCGGACTTCCTCGACACGACCGTCGAGCTCGAAGGCCAGTTCGCCGAAGCGCGCGACCTGACCAAGCACGAGGACGGTGGCGCCCGCCTGATCGCGATCACGCCGCGTCAGAACCTCACGGCATCGAACGCCGACCACTGGGTGCCGGCGTCGGCCGGCAGCGAAGGCGTCCTCGCTCTCGCGCTCGCGAAGGCGGTCGCCCAGAAGAAGGGCGTCTCCCTTCCCGCCGTCGAAGGCGCGAGCATCTCCGGGGCCGTCTCGGAGGCCGGCATCAGCCAGGGCCTCTTCGACAAGCTGGTCGAGAAGCTCGCCTCGGCCCACCACGCGGTCGCGCTCCCGCCGGGCGTCGCTTCGTCGACGGCCTCCTCCGCGGGCGCATCGGCTGCGGTGCTCCTGTTGAACGTCGTGCTCGGCGCGGTCGGTGAGCAGATCACCTACGCCGAAGAGGACGCGAAGAAGACCGCGAGCCTCGCGGACGTGATGGGCCTGATCGAGAAGATGAACGCGGGCGACGTCGATTGTCTGCTCATCCACGACCTGAACCCCGTCTACTCGCTGCCGGTCGCGGCCGGCTTCGCCGAGGCGCTCGCGAAGGTCGATCTCGTCGTCGACTTCGCGGCGTTGATCGACGAGACGACCGAGCTCGCGGGACTGCTCATGCCGGATCACGCTTCCGTCGAGGGCTGGGGCGACATGAACCCGCGACAGGGGGTCCGCTCGATCATCCAGCCGACGCTGCGACCGATCCACGACTCCCGCGCGCTCGGCGACACGATCCTCGCGATCGGTCGCCAGATGGGCGGCGCGGTCGCCTCCGCGCTTCCGGAGGGGACCTGGAAGAGCGTGCTCGAGGCCAACTGGTCCGGCACGAACTGGCGACAGGCCCTGGCGCGGGGCGGCGACTTCCAGCCGACCCCGACCCGCACGGTCTCGGTCCAGTCGAGCGCGGGCAACGTCCGCCCGGCTCCGGCGAAGCTCGCCGGCGCGGGGGACTTCGTCCTCGTCGCCTACCCCCACTCCTACTACGGAGACGGTGGCGGTGCCTCGCTGCCGTGGATGCAGGAGATCCCGGACCCGGTCACGAAGATCTCGTGGAACAGCTGGGCCGAGATCTCGAAGGGCAAGGCCGAGGAGCTCGGCATCACGTTCGGTGACGTGATTCGGGTCGAGACCGCCGCGGGCGCGGTCGAGCTCTCGGCGCTGCCGCGCGGCGGCATCCGGGACGACGTGATCGCGATCCCGATCGGCCAGGGGCACACCGTCGGTCACTACGCCTCCCACGCCGGCGACGCCGCCTACGAGGGGCAGTCCGCCAGCGAGACGCTGCAGCGCGGCGTGAACCTGGCGGAGATCCTGCCCGCGGCCACGGACGAGGCGGGCGGTCAGGCCTACCTCTCGACCCGCGCGACGGTCAGCAAGACCGGTCGCTTCCGACGGCTCGCGCTCTCGCAGTGGACGGACAACCAGCGCAAGCGCGGTCTCGCGCCGGAGGTCTCGCTCTACGAGCTCGCCAAGGGCGGCGGCATGGCGCACTTCGCGGCGACCGCCGAGGCGGCCGAGTCGGGTGGCTACGGCGACGACCACGGTAGCGATCATGGCGGCGAACACGGGGACGAACACGGTGGCGACGACCACGGCGGCGGTCATCACTTCGAGGGTCCGCCCTTCGAGTACGACCCGGCCTACGACGCCAATCCGGATCAGCCCTACCGCTGGGGCATGACCGTCGACAACGACAAGTGCACGGGCTGCGGCGCGTGCATCGCCGCCTGCTACATCGAGAACAACATCTCGATCGTCGGCGAAGAGCAGGCCATCAAGCACCGCGAGATGACCTGGATGCGCATCGAGCGCTACGTCGGCGATGGCGAGACGGACTTCACGATCGGCGGCGACGGCACGGAGCGCCGGCCCTGGCCCGACGGCGAGGAGCTCGGCAAGAACGACGTGCGGCATCTTCCCATGATGTGCCAGCACTGCGGCGCGGCGCCCTGCGAAGCGGTCTGCCCGGTGATCGCGACCTACCACAACGACGAAGGCCTGAACGGCATGGTCTACAACCGTTGTGTCGGGACGCGCTACTGCGCGAACAACTGCACGTACAAGGTCCGTCGCTTCAACTACTTCGACTACGGCAACAAGAACTGGCCCGGTCTTCTCGGGATGATGCTCAACCCGGACGTGACCGTCCGTGGGCAGGGCGTCATGGAGAAGTGCACGATGTGCGTCCAGCGCATCGAAGAGGCCCGCCAGACGCCGAAGGACGAGGGGCGCCCGATCAACGACGCCGACATCCAGGCCGCGTGTCAGCAGACGTGCGCGAGCCAGGCGATGACCTTCGGCAACCTCCGCGAGGAGGAGAGCCTGGTCGTCCAGACGGCCAAGGCCGGCAAGAACCGGGCGTACCACCCGCTCCAGATCCTGAACACCCGATCCGCCGTGACCTACCTCGCGCAGGTCCGTCGGGACGAGAACGGAGGCCACTGACATGGCACCGCCGCCTCCCGCGACTGCAGTCGCCGACTCGATGTCGGCTCCCGCTGCGCCCAGGGATTCCCAGACCAACATCGACATCATGGCGGTCACCAAGGGCTTTCATTGGCCCTGGTTCATCGCGCTCGTCTTCGCGCTCACCGGGGTGGCCGTGGCGGCCGCGACGTTGGCCTACCAGACCTACGTGGGTCTCGGGGTCGCCGGCTACCAGGCGCCGATCTTCTGGGGCGTCTACATCATCACGTTCGTGTTCTGGGTCGGGATCGGCCGAATTCTTGTCGGGCTCACAGCTCTTTGGTGCAGGAGGACGATAAGACAGACATACCACAAGTTCATTCACTGAATATACTGAAGGGCCTAGTGGCAGATGCAAGACTGTCTGCTCCGATGAGGTCCCATCTCTCTGACATAGTTATACACTGTATTGATGGGTTCAGTTCTCCCATCTGGGCTGTTTGCAATGCCGCCACCCAACTGTTCGGTATTCTTACTTGTGGTTGTTGCATCCAATTCTAGTTTTAATCCTTTGCAATGTTATATGTTCAAATTTATTGTACTGTTGCCTAGCTACAACATCACAGCGCATGATTGGTCAGAAGAGGCAGGCAGATGGTTCTGTAGTTGGAACAACCGCAGCGGAATTCTTCTCCTTCTACCCAGTTCTGTATGAGTTCATTCTGACCAAACTCAAGGAGTGTAAAGGTAGACAACTCCAACCAGAGATAGTTCCTATACTGAGCTTGATCAGTATGCTCACTCCCTGCGCAGTGACAGCTAATCAAGGCAGGTAAGTAACACACATGTCTAGTAATAAATAGTTAACCAAATACCTGACACACTTACTATTTATGATTTATATTATTGTAAGCTGCAAATAACGCATGGTTTTTCTGCAGTCCCTTGAGTAAGTAAATTTGATGTTATATTATATACGAATGTAGCATACAAACTTCCTGCCTTCAGTTAGTGTTACTACGGATTGTGCTACTTTACGCCCACCTTGCTGGCCTTCGGTACACTTGTGTCAGCTCATTCTAGCCACAAA
The DNA here is from genome assembly GCA_039187915.1 of Myxococcota bacterium. Classification (GTDB taxonomy): domain Bacteria; phylum Myxococcota_A; class UBA9160; order UBA9160; family UBA4427; genus UBA4427. The sequence goes on along the minus strand of JBCCZJ010000081.1, from coordinate 1,490 downwards.
AATTGTTAAATTTGGAATGTTACCTGCCCTGCTACATATGAAAATATACCTGCAGCAAATTTCTGCTAATATTGGAAAATGGCAATAATAATTGCCTGAAAGATATACAGCAATAACTATTGAATTCTCAAATGGGAATACTGCCTGAAACTACAAAGATTTGCTGTGTAAATTGGAACAGGAGGTTATATAACATCATATATATACGCATACAGAGGGTCAAATTTAATTTTTGTTACCTGTTAGAGCCAGTCCAAATTATTCTCACCCATGTGGTGTCCATTTACTCAAGAATATAGTGAGACACAGTGCCGATTTGTTTACAGTGGGTACGTTTCTCTGTTTACCTGTTCATCATTTTTTTGTTTAGCATTTTCAGATATTTAAGAGTATTATAGTTGTCTGATGTTTTTAGTTCAATGGTGCCATACAGACACAAGCTGGACCAGTACCTTGGTAGTCCTATACTAGTTGTACGGCGACTGACTGCCCTCTCCATTGTGGCTACTCTGGCAGATGCAAGTGAGCTGATTGGTTTACTACATTCGTATGTCTCACGATTGGGCCAATTAAAATCTGCCAATCGTACCCATGGATGTTTGATTGTCATCAAAGAGCTTTTGTCCAAGTTTCAGGGCATTGGAGGCAGGTAAATGTTACTAATCCTAGTATCACCATGGTATTATACCTACTCCATTGCCTTAGACTAGACTTTGACTAGACTAGTCTCTATCTATTTACTGTCAGCATTGCTACATAAATCCACACTGGCTGAAGTTGTGTTTGATTTCTAGAGTCGGTGAATCTGATAGGTCATCTGTCATTGAAGTGACAGCATCACTTTGTAACAACACACTACCGTTTGTAAATTCAACTCAGTGTTGCTTACTACAATCTACCTATTTAGAGGTCATCTTTCTTCTGACTGACCAAATCACGAATGAAAATGGACACCTTCTCATTGAATGTTTGACTGCAATAGTAAAGGAGCAGGCAGCTCAGGTATGACCTAATTCTCTCCCCCAATCATTCAGTCCCACTTGATAAAATTTTTAACAGGAAAGCTGGTGACAGATTTCACAGGAAGATTCCTTTAAAATTTTACAGTGTTAACTATTTGAATACCAGATAACTAGTAAAGTAGTAGTTAGTATTATTTTATTTATATCTACATTGATCATTTTGTAAATTGTGAGAATGGTGGATGATAACTGGCTGTAGATGTCCATTTCTTTAACAGACACCAGGTGCTGCCCGATTAAGAGTTGTCTCCACTCACTTGCTGATGAAATTGCTTGATAAAGGTACAGGTGCTGTAGCCAAGTTGCTGGATCTGCTACCTCATGTAGATGACAATGAAATAAACATGATAATATTGGACCAGCTATCACCAGTAAGAATGGAAGCAGCTTCAGCTCAAATATTTCAGGTATTTCATCTCTGTCCTCCTGGTTTATCTTCATCATTCATGCGCTCTCTCTCTCTCTCTC
>JBCCZJ010000080.1:0-13888 GCA_039187915.1 Myxococcota bacterium | reverse complement strand
GTTGGCGAGGACGCCAGACGCCGATCACCACCTGGGCGATCGAGAGCACCAGGATGATCCAGAGCGTGCGCCACTCGGAGGCGAGCATGCTGGTCACCACGTTCGGATCGACCGGTGTCCCGCGCGCCGCCTCCGCGGCGAGCCGTGCGGCGTTCTGCGCCGTGCCGTCGATCGTGATCAACGTTCCTTCGAACATCGGGAACCCGAGCAGCGCCTTCGCCCAGACCCAGCCGAGATTCTGGAACGGTGGGTAGACCGCGATCGCGAGCAGGCCGGAGGCCAGCACGACCGCCAGCGAGGGGACCAGGATCCATCCGGTGATCGACTCGATGGCCTGGCGCAGGGCGAGGTACTCGTTCACCGAATCGGGCGACGCCACCGACAACACGACGAGATGGCAGACGAGCGCGCCGATCATGCCGGCGGCGCTCAGCTCGTGGAGAATCTTGAGGATGCGACGCGCCACGCGGGAGCCCCCTGCGAGCGGTGCCAGGAGCGTCCTGGCGGTGCGCCGACCGTAACCGCACGCCGTTTCGCCGCCACCCGTCACCCGCCCGTCGACGCGGGGGAGGCCTGCCGCGCCCGAGCCGGGCTCAGGCGACGCCGGCGCGCCGGGCGCGCGCCATCACGCGCTCCTGGATGGCGATGACGGGCGCGTCGATCATCTTGCCGTCGACGGCGAAGACGCCGACCCCGCGCGCCTCGGCGTCGTCGCGCGCCTCGAGGATCCGGCGGGCGTACTCGATGGCGGCCTCGTCCGGCGTGAAGGCGCGATTCACGAACGCGACCTGGCGCGGGTGGATGCAGAGCTTTCCGGAGAAGCCCATGGAGGCCGCCTCCCGCGCCTCCGCCTCGAGCCCCTCGTCGTCCCGCACGTCGAGGAAGACCGTATCGACGGCGGCCTTCTGACGGGCCCGCGCGCCTAGCACCAGCGAGGCGCGCGCGTGGGCCCCGACGGGATTCGCGACCGACGGGCTCGCGAGCCCCATGTCGGAGCTGAAATCGACGTGGCCGAAGCAGACGCCGTCGATCCGATCGGTCGATGCGCAGACGTCCACGACCGAGTGGACGCCCCGCGCGGTTTCCACGAGCGCGAGGATCCGTACCGTCTGCTTGACGTCCGGATTCGCGACACCGGCTTCGCCCTGCCCGCCGTGCGCCTCGAAAGCCGCTCGCTCCGCCGCTTCGATCCGCGCCACCGCCTCCGACAGCTGATCGGCCGACTCGCACTTCGGGAGCATGAGGCAACGTGCCCCGCCGGCGACGACCGCCGAGACGTCCTCTTCGAAGTAGGGCGAAGCGAGCGGGTTGATCCGGACGACGAGCTCGGCAGCTTCGAAATCGGGGCCCTGAAGGCTTCTGGCGGCGTTCTCGCGCGCATCTCGTTTGGCGTCGATCGCGATCGAATCCTCGAGATCGAGCAGGACCGTATCCGCGCCCGACCCGGCGCTCTTCTCGATCTTCTTGCGGTCGATCGCGGGGACGAAGAGCAGGGAGCGGCGGAGCGAACCCGCCGCGACTTCCTTGGGGGCATCCATCGAATCCGTCCTCCCTGGCGACCCGGAAACCACCGCATGCTACGTCCCACGACCGAGACTGCCAGCGGGTTTCCGGAGGGATGCACGACACACTGCGGCGTGGGGAACTAATCTCCCGATTGTCGACAATGCGGACGCATCGTCTCTTGCGCAGCCCGAGCGAACTACGCCAACCTGCCGCGCCAAAGCAGTCCATTGATTTCCCGAAGCAGGAGTCGTCATGATCGTCGGGGTTCCGACCGAGACTTATCCGGGCGAGCGACGCGTCGCCATCGTCCCCAACGCCCTTTCGCTGTTCGAGAAGCTCGGCGTCGAAGTATGCATCGAAGCGGGCGCGGGCAGCCGCGCCGGCTTCCCCGACGAGGACTACGCCGCCCGCGGCGCCACGACCGGCCTGTCGCGGGCCGAGGTCTTCGAGCGCGCGGACGTCGTCGCCCAGGTGCGCGGGTTCGGTGCGAACCCCGAAGAGGGTCGCGCCGACCTCGAGCGCTTCCGGTCGGGCCAGGTCCTCGTCTCGACGCTCGATCCGCTCGGGAATCCGCAGGGCGCGAACGAGCTCGCCAAGACGGGCGTCGTGAGCTTCGCGCTCGAGCTGCTTCCGCGAATCAGCCGCGCGCAGTCGATGGACGTCTTGAGCTCGATGGCGACCGTGGCCGGCTACCACGCGACGCTGCTCGCGGCGACCTCCACGTCGACGATGTGGCCTCTTCTCATGACGGCGGCCGGCACGATCACCCCGGCCAAGGTGCTGGTCGTGGGTGCGGGCGTCGCCGGCCTCCAGGCGATCGCGACCGCGCGACGCCTCGGCGCGGTCGTGGACGCCTACGACGTGCGACCCGCCGCACGCGAGCAGGTCGAGAGCCTCGGCGGAAACTTCATCGAGCTCGAGCTCGATACCGGCGACAGCGAGGACAGCGGCGGCTACGCGCAGGCGATGGACGAGTCGTTCTACGAGCGCCAGCGCGAGATGATGACCCAGATCGTCGCTGCGGCCGACGCCGTCATCACGACGGCAGCCGTCCCCGGTCGCGCCGCGCCCGTGCTCGTGACCGAGAGCATGGTCCGAGGCATGCGCCCGGGATCGGTGCTCGTCGACCTCGCCGCCGAGACCGGCGGCAACTGCGACGCGACGGTGGCGGGCGAGACCCGCGATCTCGACGGCGTGAGCGTCATCGGCCCGACGAACGTGCCGAGCGCCGTGCCCGCCGACGCGAGCAACATGTACGCGCGGAACGTCCATTCGTTCCTCGCGAACCTGATCGAGGACGGGAACGTCTCCCTCGACAAGGACGACCCGATCGTCCAGGAGACGACCCTGACGCGAGACGGTTCCGTCACGAACGACCGCGTGAAGGAACTCCTCGCCGGGGACTGATGGCCCGAGGGTTCGCGATGGCGGCCCTCGATCGCTCGCACCCGGCTTCCCTTCCTCATCCTCACGATCCACATCCCAGATCGAAGCGCCGAAACCGTCATTGGAGGACCAACGACACCATGGAGACCTTCGTCCCCGCTCTCACGATCTTCGTGCTCGCCCTGTTCGTCGGCAACGAGATCATCAACAAGGTACCGCCGCTGCTCCACACGCCGCTCATGTCGGGATCGAACGCGATCTCGGGCATCACGCTCGTGGGCACGCTCGTCACGTCCGGCGTCCAGCTGACGACCTTCACCACGATCCTGGGCTTCCTGGCCGTCGCGATGGCGACGGCGAACGCGATCGGCGGCTTCATGGTCACGCACCGCATGCTCGCCATGTTCTCGAAGCGAGACTGACGTGTCAGAACATGCCATCAATTTCTTCTATCTGATCTCTTCGGTCCTGTTCATCATGGGACTGAAGGGGTTGACCTCCCCTCGAACCGCCGTTCGCGGCAACTTCCTCGGCTCGCTCGGGATGTTGATCGCGATCGTCGTCACGCTGCTCGATCACCGGATCGTGAGCTACGGCGTGATCGTCGCCGGCATGCTGATCGGCGGCGCGGTGGGCGCCGTAATGGCGCGCCGCGCGCCCATGACCGCGATGCCTCAGGTCGTCGCCGTGTTCAACGGTTTCGGCGGCGGCGCCTCGGCGCTCGGCGTCGGCGCGGCGCTCGAAGAAGCCTTGAAGGGCGGCTTCGTCGAAGAGATCTCGCTCACCTTCACGCTCGCGACGGCGCTCTCGGGCCTGATCGGCGGCGTCTCGCTGACCGGAAGCGCGATCGCCTTCGGCAAGCTCCAGGGCGTCGTGACCGAGAAGCCGGTCCTGCTCCCCTTCCGGCACCAGCTGAACGCCGGGCTGCTCGCGGCCACGCTCGCGCTGAGCGTCTGGCTCGTGGTCGCGCCGACCTCTTCGGCGCCCTTCTGGTTGCTGATGGGTCTCGCCGCGGTTCTGGGTCTCACGCTGACCCTCGCGATCGGCGGCGCGGACATGCCGGTCGTGATCGCCCTGCTGAACTCCTACGCGGGCCTCGCGGCCGCGGGCCACGGCTGGGTGCTCGACAACAGCGTCCTGATCATCGTCGGCTCGCTCGTCGGTGCATCGGGCTTCATCCTGACCGCGCTGATGTCGGACGCGATGAACCGCTCCCTGGCGAACATCATTTTCGGCGGCCTCGGCGCCGTCGAAGCGTCCGCCGACGAAGCGGCCGAGGACATCTACGCGGGCCGCGTGAAGTCGGGCTCCGCCGAAGAGATCGCGATGCTGCTCGACGGCGCGCGGCGCGTGGTGGTCGTCCCCGGTTACGGCATGGCCGTCGCCCACGCCCAGTACGCAATTCAGGAGCTCGCCGCCGAGCTCGAGAAGCGCGGATGCGAGGTCGAGTACGCGATCCATCCGGTCGCCGGTCGAATGCCGGGCCACATGAACGTCCTGCTCGCGGAAGCCAACGTGCCCTACGACCGGCTGAAGGAGATGGACGAGATCAACCCGTCCTTCAAGCAGACGGACGTGGTCTTCGTGGTCGGCGCGAACGACGTCGTGAATCCGATGGCGCGGGATGCCGATCCGTCGATTCCGATCGCCGGGATGCCGATCCTCGACGTGGACCAGGCGCGGTCGGTCGTGGTCATCAAGCGCAGCCTGAGCCACGGCTTCGCCGGGATCCCGAATCCGCTCTTCGCCGCCGACAACACGCTCATGCTCTTCGCGGACGCGAAGCAGGCGGCGACGGACCTCGCGCGCGCCGTCCAGGAGCTCTGACGGCCGAGGGGTGTGCCGGACCCGGCCTGAGGGCGCGATCGGGCTCTTCGAAATCAGTCTACCCGCGGGTGTCAACTAGGATTGACACTTTTAGTTGACTTGTTTGGTTGACTGTGCATCTCCATCCGCATAGCGTTAGGCGAGCGCGGGGCGACCCGCTTACGCGCGCCTATAGGAGGAGAAGCGTATGCCTGATCTGGACGATCCGGATCGCGTCTGGCCGACGGGCCTGACGATTCGCGAATCCGAGGAACTGCACAAGCACGTCATCGATGGGACCCGGGTCTTCGGACTCATCTCCGCGCTGGCGCACTTCCTCGTCTACACGACCACGCCCTGGCTGGGCTGAGGAGGACGACATGAACCAAGGAAGAATCTGGTGTGTCGTGAACCCTTCCACGGGACTGCCCCTGTTTCTGGGCGCGGTCGCGGGGACGTCGCTGCTGGTGCATTACTTCGTCTTGAAGAATGCGCCGTGGTTCGCGGCTTCGGTGATGAACTGAACTGACGCTGCGTCGCGGCCCGGCTCACCGTCGGGCCGCGACGGAGTCGTCCACTTCCGATCGCTTCGCCGCGACGGAAGAAGCTCCCGGGCCTCCTCGGGCCCATGCCAACCGCCTCCGGAGGAATGTCATGTCGAGCACAGCCTACGCCTACGAATCGACGGAACGCGCCCGGGAAGTCGCCCAGGCCCTGAAGGCCCAGGGATTCGATCCCGCCACGATCACCGTGGTCGGCCCCCAGGAAGGCCGCTCACCGAGCGACGTGATCGCCGACGCGAAGCGGTCGGACGGTCTCCCCTCCGACCAGGCGACCTTCGCGCAGCGCGCCGTGGAACAGGGACGCGGCGTCGTCTCCATCCGCCCCGCCTTCGGCAAGGCGCGCGTCGCGCTCGCGACGCTCGAGTCGTTCGGTCCCGTCGCGGTCGCCGAGATGCGGGCCGACTCGACGGACGATCCTTCGCCGCTCTCCGATCTCCTCGGATGGCCGACGCTCTCGGATTCCAGCGTCGACGCCTCCGACATGGCCTATTGGAGCAACTACACGGTCTTCGGTGAGCCGCGCATGCTGAAGAACGGCGCGCCCTTCTCGTCGATCTTCCGGATGCCGCTCCTCACCCGCTCTGCCGGCCCCAAGAAGTCGAAGATCGGGTTCCCGCTCCTGATGAACAACCCGGCACCCTTTTCCTCCCTCTTCCGTATGCCGCTGCTCAGCAAGTCGCAGCGCGCGGGCGAGCGGAGCTTCGGCCTGCCGCTGCTCTCCCGGAACGCGACCCCGGCGTCGTCCATGCTCGGCATGCGCGTCCTCAGCAAGAACAAGCCCTCGGACGGCTCCAAGGACTGAACCTGCTCCGCGCGTCCGCGCGAGAACGTCCGTAGACGAGAACGGCCGTAGAGAGGAGACGTCGATGCGGAAGATCGGTGCCCGCATCGTCCGGAGCTGGGTCGAACTCGGGCCGCGCTACATGCCCTTCGCGGACATCGCGACCCCCGAGCTCCCGCTCACCCGGCTCCTTCGCCTGACCCTCTTCCAGGTCACCGTGGGCATGACGCTCGTGCTGCTCGTCGGCACCCTCAACCGCGTCATGATCGTGGAGCTCGACGTGTCCGCGACGCTCGTCGCGGCCATGGTCGCCGTACCGGTCCTCTTCGCGCCCTTCCGCGCGCTGATCGGCTTCAACTCCGACAACCACCGCTCGGCCCTCGGCTGGCGGCGCGTGCCCTTCATCTGGCGGGGCACACTGATGCAGTTCGGCGGCTTCGCCGTGATGCCCTTCGCGCTGCTCGTGCTCGCGGGTGCCGGCGAAGCGGAGCATGCGCCCGCCTGGATCGGCCAGGCCGCTGCCGCCCTCGCCTTCCTCCTCGTCGGCGGGGGCGCACACACGGTCCAGACGGCGGGACTGGCGCTGGCGACCGACCTCACGCCCGAAGAGTCCCACCCGCGCGTCGTCGGCCTCATGTACGTGATGCTCCTGGTCGGCATGATGGGCTCGGCGCTGGCTTTCGGCGCGGCGCTCGAAGACTTCACGCCGGGCAAACTGGTCCGGGTGATCCAGTCCGTGGCGCTGATCGTGACCGTGCTGAACGTCGTCGCCATGTGGAAGCAGGAAGCGCGCAACCCGCTCCGCGGCGCTCCGAGCGAGGCGCCCCCGCCGCGCTTCAGCGAAGCCTGGAAGCGACTCTCCGGCGGACAGGACGTCGTCCGCCACCTCGCCGTCGTCGGCCTCGGCACGATGGCCTTCGGCATGGCCGACGTGCTCCTCGAACCCTTCGGCGGACAGGTCCTCGGGTTGAGCGTCGCGTCCACGACGCAGTTGACCGCGCTGCTGGCGCTGGGCGGGCTGATCGGATTCGGGCTCGCGTCCTGGGCGGCCGCCCGCGGCGCCGACCCCGACCGCGTCGCTCGCCTCGGTGCGCTGGTGGGTGTCCCTGCCTTCGCCTTCGTGATCGCGGCGGCACCGCTCGACCGTGCGGTCCTCTTCCTGGCGGGCAACTTCCTGATCGGGTTCGGCGGCGCACTCTTCAGTCACGGCACGCTGACCTCGACGATGTCGCGCGCGCCCAGCGATCAGACGGGCCTCGCCCTCGGCGCATGGGGCGCCGTGCAGGCGACGGCCGCCGGCGGGGCGACGGCGATCGGCGGCCTGCTGCGCGACGGCGTGATGGCCGCCCGCCTCTCGCTTCCCTTCGAGAGCGACATGACCAGCGAGATCGCGACCGGCTACCTCGCCGTCTACGTCCTCGAGATCCTGCTGCTCGCCGCGACGGTCGTCGCGGGCTGGCCGCTCGCGCGGGATCTCGTGCGACGAAACAGCACGCGCGCCCTGGTCCAGACCGGCCTCGCGGCGACCGATCCGCTCGGTCGGGGACCGGGGGCGGGGGCGGGTCGTGGCTGAGCCGATCCGCTCCGGGGCGTTCGCAGCGCGCACCTTCCGGCCCTCGATCCTCGAGTTCCCCGACGCGCGACTCCGGCGGCAGGCCGCACCCGTCGACGTCTTCGACGAGGATCTGGCGGCCCTCGCCGGCGAACTGCTGGGACGGGTCCAGGGCGACGAGGTGCTCGGCCTCGCGGCGCCTCAGATCGACGAGCTGCGCCGGGTCCTGGTGATTCGCCCCACCTTCGACCTCGATGCCCCACGCGTCTACGTCAACCCCGAGATCACCGCCCGCCGTGGCCTGGGCTTCGTCGAGGAGCGGTGCCTCTCGCTGCCGGGCGTCGCGGGCACGGTGCGCCGCGCCATGGCCGTCGACGTCGTGGCCCAGGATCTCGAGGGCACGCGCTTCGAGACGCGACTCGAAGCGATGGACGCCGTGTGCCTCCAACACGAGCTCGACCATCTCGACGGCGTCCTCTTCGTCGACCGGCTCTCGTTCTTCCGTCGACGTCGCTTTCGTCGGGAGGAGCGCGACGCGACGACGGCCACGCTCGGCGGCTGAACGCGGCCGGTCCGCCGCGCCGTTTCACTCCCGCGTCGCGTGACTCTGGACGCGGTGGACCGCCCACCAGACGAGCCCGATCGCGAGCGGTACGGCAATGCCCGTCGCGAGCTCCGGCTCGATCGGCAGCCCGAGCTTCTCCAGGCTCTTGGCGAGGTAGTCGAGGAGGCCGATCGCGTAGTAGCTGATGGCGAAGATCGAAAAACCCTCGACGGCCTGCTGCAGCTTGACCTGATGCTCGGCGCTGCGCGCGACCGAGCCGAGGATCGACTGGTTCTGCTGCTGACGGGCGACGCCGACGCGGGTGTCGAGGATCTCCGCGGCACGCGCCGTCTGCTCCGCGAGCCGCTGGGTGCGCAATTCCGCCGAAGCGCAGGTGCGGACCGCGGGCACGAGCGAACGGAGCAGGAAGCGGGTGTACCGCTGGTGATCCCCGACCGTCTGCTCGTCGACCTCCTCGCAGCGGCGCTCGACGATCCGTGCGTAGGCCTGCGTCGCGGCGAAGCGAAAAGCGTTCCCGATCGCGAGGTGCTCGACCTGCGCGGCGAGGCCGGTGATCCGTTCGAGCGCCGCCGCCTCGTCCAGCTCCGATGCGCTGTCCGCGAGGGAACCCATGATCTCGTCCATCTGCGGCTCGAAGCGGCTCAGGGCGGACATCACGAAGCGTGCGACGGGCAGCCCCGCCATCGAGAGGAAGCGGTAGGACTCGAGGTCGAGCAGTCGCTGCGTCAGTCGGGAGATGCGTTCGTCGTGACCGGGCTCCGCGACGACCAGCAGCCTCGTCATCCCGCCCTCGTCGAGATCGAAAGCGGACCAGACCGTGGCACACCCCGCAGACATCGATCCACCGTAGAGTTCGTCCGCCTGGATCAGCGATCGCGCGAGCGCATACCCGGTCGGGTCGCCTGCCGGCGGACGCACGACCTCGATCTGGATCGCGACGAACCGCCGGGTCTGCAGGGTGCGCCCGTACTCGGGTTCGATCCGATCGAGCGGGGACTGCGTGAAGGGATCCAAGCCATCGCTGGCGAGAAAGAGGGAGTGGGTCGCACACTCGGTGTGCTGCTCCCAGCGATGGATCACGTCGCCGTCCTCGACGACGTGGAACCGCGCCCCCGCAGGCGGGCGTCCTCCCCCGACGGCTTCGCAGTACTCGTCGAAACGCGCCCGGCTCTCCTTCTGGCGGTCGCCGCGTCCGAGCTCGACGACGTGGATCGCGCGGAACAGCGGGGGCAGGTCCAGGCGCGGGCGCGCGTGCCACTCGGCCGCGAGCGCCGTCGCGAAGGACTCGTCGACTTCGGTCACGCGCACACGCCCCCGGCGCGCTTCGTTGCAGCGACGCGAACGGTCTCTTCGGTTACGCTCCGCGCGTCATGCCGGAGACCCATGCGCAGCTCCAGCTCCTCGCTCTCGCCGCGAGCCTGCTCGCCTGGTGGGCCGGGACGGCCCTCGTGCTCTCGATCGTGCGCAGGGAAGAGCGACGCGACGGCGCCTTCGTCGTGCTCGGCCTCGTCGCCGCCGCCGCGCTCGCGCTGACCGCAGTCCTGGCGGAGCGTACGGAGCCAGGAGCGGCCCTGCTCGGCTTCGCGTGCGGCATCGTGATCTGGGGATGGAACGAGGCCGCCTTCCTCATGGGACGGATCGTCGGGCCGCAGAGCACCCGTCACGAAGCGCCCGAGGAAGATCATGGTCGGCTCGTCCACGCGCTGCGCGCCTTTCGTGCGATCGCCTACCACGAGGGCGCACTCGTCGCGAGCGGCCTCGCTCTCTACGCGCTCTCCGCCTCCGCCCCCAATCGGACCGCTTTCTATACCTTCGCCCTGCTCTGGGGAATGCGCGTGAGCGCGAAGCTCAATCTGCACCTGGGCGTGCGGAACCTCTCCGACAACTGGCTGCCCGAAGAGCTGGCGCACCTGCGGCGCTACCTGCGGAAGCGCCCGCTGAACGCACTCTTCCCGGTCTCGGTCTTCCTCGCCACGCTGCTCACCCTGCGCCTGGCGAACGACGCCCTCGCCCCCGACGCGACGGGCTTCGCAGCGACGCGCGACACCGCGCTCGCCAGCCTCGCCTTCCTCGGGCTCTTCGAGCATTGGCTTCTCGTGCTTCCAGTCGACCCGACGTGGCTCTGGCGCCGCGTCGCGGGCGGAGACGCGCCTTAGCGGATCACCGAATCGGGCTCCACGGCCTCGCTGCGCGCGAGGTCGCGGCGCGCGTCTTCGGAGGGCTCTTCGGCGGCTTCTTCGGCGCCGGCGTCGGATTCGAGCGTGACCTCGACGTCCTCCGCGCCGCCGTCCGCCTCCGGATCCGGATCCGAAGTCGGCTCGTCGACGGGCAGGTTCCACGGCGGACCCGGCGCGGGCGCGGCGAGGGACGGCCAGTCTGCGAGCATGCTGACGCCCAGAAGCGGCTTGTTCACGCCCTGATGACAGGTCGCGCAGTTGATCTTGTACGTGTCGCCCTGCGGACCGACGCGGTTCTCCGGGAAGATCGCGGACAGCGGTTCCATGTAGTCGTTGTTGATCGACCGGACCATCTGGATGCCGTGCCAGGCGCGTACGCGCTCCGGCGTGCTCGCTTCCCACGGCGAGAAGGCGCGAGAGTTGTGGCAGAACGTGCAGTTGACGCCGAGCGCCGTCGAGAAGTGCATCATGAAGCCGTAGGTCCACTCCGCCTTCTTGATCGACGCGCGATTGCCGGAGGGGAGCGCCTGCTTCGACTGGAGCCGGATCCCGTCGTCGCGCAGCAGGTAGGCCGAGAACACGTCGTTCGGGAGCGACGCGAGGCCGATCTGTGGGTTGGGCGCGTTCTGTCCCGGCATGCCGCCGACCGGCCCCCGCGCCATCCGCGGATCGGCGGGCGCATGCCAGTAGTTGGCGGGGACCGGCATGCCGCGATGGCACGTGTAACAGGTCACGCCGGTATCGCCGACGTGCTCCTTCCACTGGGAGTTGATCTCCGCCGTCATCTGGAGCATTCGCCGCGCGACGTTCTTCGTGTACTTCCCGTCGTCGGCGAAGTTCGCGCCGACGTGACAGTAGGTGCAGCCCGCGTCCGGCGAGACCCAGGACGTGACCCCGGCCATCAGCCGCGTGAATGAACCGAGGTCGAGGTGACCGACCACCTGGATGTTCTGGTAGACGGCCGTGACCGGCGGCATGCCCGGCGCGGCCGGCGGCGGCGATTCGGGGACCTGGTTCGCGGCGAGACGCTCCGGAATGTCCCGAACGTTCGTCACTCCCTCCATCCCGACGCCGCGCGCGTGGTACTGCTCGACCTCCACCGGCGGCGGCTCGCAGCCGAGCAGCCCTGCAACGAGCGGGATCGCGAGGAGCGATGCCTTTCGGGTCTTGCTCATAGCCATCAGTTCCCTCCCGTCGTCAGGGGGTCGAGCACCGGGGGCACGAACTCCGGGTAGGCCGGCACCAGGCCGTGCTTCATGCCCCAGAGAAACCAGTTGTCCACCACGGTTCCGGTCAGGAGGATGCCGATTCCGCCCGTGAGGGGGCAGAGGACGGCGAACCACCACGCCCAGCGATGAATCGATTCCATCGTCGCATTGAACCCCATCGTCCAGCGCCAGAAGAGCATCGAGCGCTCCGCCGCGGTGCCGCGATGCGTCACCTGCTCCAACTCGCGTTCACCGCCGTAGCGACCCGTCGCGATGATCGTTCCGCCGTGCATCGCGAAGAGCAGGGTCGAGCCGTAGAGGAACACGATCGAGAGCATGTGGAACGGGTTGTAGAATAGGTTTCCGTATCGGATCGAGAAGGCCGCCGTCCAGTCGAGATGCGGGAAGATCCCGAAGGGCACCGCTTCGCCCCAGCTGCCCATCAGGACCGGCCGGATGAAGCCCAGGACCAGGTAGAGCCAGATCGCGGCCGCGAACGCCCAGGCGACGTGCGTGCCGAGCCCGTGGGCGCGAGCCCGTTGGTAGAGACGCGTCCACCACAGCAGGATCGAGGCGGTCAGGAAGAAGCCGGCCATCAGCCACCAGCCGCCGTCGTTGAGGGGCGGAAGGCGCAGGCCGTAGGAAGGCGGCGGCGGCTCGAGGGCGAGCCACGGGAGCTGGCGAACGAACTCGACCGGGTCCCAGTTGACCGAGGCCCACATGTTGAGACCGATGATCTCGATCGCGATGAAGCCGCAGAGCAGCGACGCCAACCCCGTCCACCCGAGCACGATCGGTCCGATCTGGAACTCGCCGATCAGACCGAAGAGATACGAGGCGCGGGGCGCGAGATCACGCGGCCAGCTGTCCTCCGGAAGCGGGAGGCCGCCGTGCATGGGCCCCCGTACCTGGACGCGGGTGAAGAGATTCTGGTATTCGGCCATGGATGTTGCCTCTTTGATGGGCCATTACGAAGGAGGACGATCGAAGGGGAGATGACGTCTGCGGGTCGTAGTCAGGTCGTAGTCGGGTCGTAGTCGGGTCGTGATCGGATCAGTTCCAGATGGGAAGGCGCAACCACCACTCCCACCACGCCGGCCAGCCCTGCGTCCAGAAGGGACCGCTCAGCACGATGCAGAGCGCGCTGAAGAGGCCGGCCGAGATCGCGATGAAGAATCCCAGGCGGTGGATGCCGAGCGCCCCGATCGAGTAGCCGATCGAGTCGCGGAAGAAGGTCGCCTCGTGCTCCGCCGTCTTGACGGGCTCCCCCTTCTTCGGATTCGCGACCGAGAGGATCATCGCGCCGTGCAGCGAGAGCGCGAGCGTGGTCGTGAAGAAGAAGGTGATCGCCAGCATGTGCGCCGGGTTGTAGTGGAAGTGGAGGTACTGGTATCCGACGTTCGAGACCCAATCGAGGTGGCTCAGGATCCCGTAGGGGAAGCCATGCCCCCAGGCGCCGAGCAGCACCGGTCGGATCACGACCAGCGTCACGTATGCGAAGACGGCGGAGCTGAACGCGATCGGGACATGGAGTCCCATGCCGAGCTTCCGTGAGATCTCGACCTGGCGCAGGGCCCAGGAGCTGAAGGCGCCGACCGCGCAGATCGTCACCATCTGCCAGATCCCGCCCTCCTTGAGCGGCGCGAGAGCGAGGCCGTAGCTCAGATCCGGGGGGGCGATGTTGATCTGCCAGAGGTTCCAGGTCGGACCGATGGCCGCGCCGTAGACGAGCATCAGCGTCCCGACCAACGTGAAGAAGATCGTCGTCACTCCGAAGAAGCCGACGTAGAAGGGGCCGACCCAGAAGTCGAACAGGTCGCCCCCGATGAGCGTTCCGCCGCGGACGCGATAACGCTTCTCGAAACTCAGCATGGCCATGAACGGCCCTCCAGACCCCGCCTTCGGGGTTCCATCTCTCTCGTCGCGCGCGAGCGGAGCGCGCGTGTTCGAAGCGGGCACCCCGGCCCCGAGGAAGGGCCGGGATGCCCGCTCGAACTTGCCCTCTCTAGCGAGGGGGCAGCTGAAGCGAAGCCGACGTTCCGCCCCCGCCCGGACCGTCCAACCAGTTGAACCGATCCGTGCTGAGCAGAATGAAGTGAATCACCACAGCCAGCGTGAACAGGAAGGTGAACAAACCGACGAGTGCTCTTCGCGGATCGAAGAGCATCCAGACACGCCACATGTCGTACTCCTCCCTTAGCTAGGTCAAGACCGCGATCAGCTGGTTGGCTGCGTACTTCGCACCTTCCACGACCACGGACGCGTACCCGCCTTCATCCGGCAGCCAGGGCCGCCATTGCCAGACGAGTATGTGAGCCACGATCGCGACCACGGTGAAGCCGAT
>JBCCZJ010000079.1:0-13930 GCA_039187915.1 Myxococcota bacterium | reverse complement strand
CGGAGAAGCGTCGTGACCGGAGAAGCGTCGTGACCGGAGAAGCGGTGAGATCGGAGCGCTGCGGGAGCGCGTTCGGGGGGTCGCGAACAGCAGCCCGTCAGGCGGCGGGAGAAGCGCCTTCGTCGTCGCCTTCCCCGTCGACGGGCGCCGGGTTCGGGTCGACGCCGTCGATTTCGAGGTCGATCCGCGGGGCATCGCGCCAGAGGCGCTCGAGGTCGTACTGCTCGCGCGTCTCCGGGTCGAAGACGTGCACGATCGCGTCGTTGCAATCGATCAGCACCCAGTTGCCGTCGGACTCGCCCTCGACGCCGAGCGGCGGATCGCCCTGCGTCTTGAGCGCCTCGACGATCGCGTCGGAGATCGAACGCACCTGTCGATCGGAGCGGCCCGTCAGCAGGATGAACGAGTCGGCATACGAAGTCAGCGAGCGCATGTCGAGGGCGACGGGCCGCTCGGCCTTGCGGTCGAGGGCGGCCTCCACGATCCATCGCGCCTTCGTCTTCGGATCGGGGATTTCCAAGGGGCTCTCCTTGCCTCCCCCGTCGGCGCGGGCCGCGCTTCCGGGGGCGTCCACGCGCGCGGAGCGGCGGGCGACCGCCCTAGGGTCGCCCTTCGGGCGGCCGCGCACCATAGCGTCCGCTGGATTCGATGCTCGCGCGGATCGAATCGGGCACGAGGAAGCGGATCGAGCGGCCCTCCCGGCAGGCGAGGCGGACCTTGCTCGACGAGATGTCGAGGGCCGAGATCGGAACGAGCTGGATGCGCGTGCCGGCTTCCCTGTGGGTGGCTTCGTGTCCGTCGGGGCCGAACTCGAACGCGTCTCGGACGAGGACGGGCATCCGGTCGGCGAGGTTCCGGAGCTGGCCGGGGGGGCGCGTCATGACGGCGAGGTCGGTCAGCGCGAAGAGCTTCTCGGGCGCGCGCCACTCGCCCATCTCGGCAAAGGCGTCTTCGCCGACGATGAAGACCGTGCGTCGGCGACCCGCCTCGCGGTCTCGAATCGCCGTCAGCGTGTCCACGAGGTAGGAGGGGCCGTCGCGATCGATCTCGATCCGATCGACGGAGAAATGCTTCGCGTCGGCGATCGCGACCTCGACCCAGGCGAGCCGCTCCTCGGTGGTCGCGATCGGATCCCGGACGTCCGCCGTCTTGTGGGGCGGAATGCGGCTCGGAATGAAGAGCACGCGCTCGAGGTCGAGGGCCTCGCGCACCTCTTCGGCCGCGCGGAGGTGGCCCAGGTGGATCGGGTTGAAGGTGCCGCCGAAGAGCCCGATCCGATCCAGCGGAGCGGTGTCCGGGGTCACCCGCGCAGCTGCCCTTCGCCCATCAACACGAATTTCCGCGTCGTGAGTCCTTCGAGGCCCATCGGTCCGTAGGCGTGCAGCTTCGAGGTCGAGATCCCGATCTCCGCCCCGAGTCCGAGCTGGAAGCCGTCCGAGAATCCGGTCGAACAGTTCACGCCGACCGTCGACGAGTTCACGCGGCGGAGCCACTCCTGACTGTTCGGATAGCTGTCGGTGATGATCACTTCGGTGTGATCCGAGCCGTAGCGGCGAATGTGGTCGATCGCGCCGTCCATGTCGTCCACGACCTTGACCGCGAGGATCGGTGCGAGGAACTCCTCGGCCCAGTCCGCTTCCGCTGCGGCCACCGCGTCGCCGAAGACCTGTACGGTCCGCGCGCAGCCGCGGATCTCGACGCCGGCCTCGTGCAGGTCCTTGAGAACGGCGGGGAGGACGGTCTCCGCGGCGCCGGCGTGACAGAGGAGCGTCTCGAGCCCGTTGCAGACGGGCATCTGACGCATCTTCGATTCGTGTACGATCGCGACGGCCATGTCGACGTCGGCGCTCTCGTCGAGGTAGACGTGACACACGCCTGCGTCGTGCGCGATCACGGGGATCGTCGACTCCGCCATCACCTTGCGGATCAAACCGGCACCGCCTCGAGGAATCACGAGGTCGATCGAGTCGTTCAGCTTGAGCATGACGTCGATCGCCGCGCGATCCGTCGTCGGCAGGAGCGTGATCGCGTCCTCGGGCACGTCGGTGTCCCGCGCCGCCGCCCGCAGCTCCTCGCCGAGCGCCTGGTTGGAATGGAACGCCTCGCTTCCGCCGCGCAGGATCACCGCGTTGCCGGCCTTCAGGCAGAGCGCCGCCGCGTCGACGGTCACGTTCGGTCGCGCTTCGTAGATCATCGCGATCACGCCGAGCGGGATCGCCATCTGCCCGACCCGGAGTCCGTTGGGCCGCACGCTGTGGTTCGAGATCCGGCCGACGGGATCCGGCAGGGCGATCACGTCGTGCAGCCCCTGGATCATGTCCGCCCACTTGCCGTCGGCGATCCCCAGCCGGTTGCGCATGGTCTCGGGCACGCCCTTCTCCGCCGCCTCGGCGACGTCCCGGGCGTTGGCCTCCATGATCCGGCCGCGCGCGGCCTCGAGGCGCTCCGCCGTCCGCGCCAGCCAGGCGTTCTTGCGCTCGGTCGAAAGCTCGCCCATCCGCGCGCTGGCCTGCGCCGCCTTCTCCGCGAGCGAGCGGATCTCCTGGGCCAGTTCATCGTGCGTGCGTTCGGTCATGGCGGGCATTCCGGAGGGTGGAGTTGGGGGGTCTGGCACGGGCGCGTCGGCCGGTGGAATTCGCTTCGACGACGCCGACGACGAAGCCGATCGTCTCGGATGACGAAGGGCCGAAGGGCGCCGCCTTCATTCCTTGGTCACGGCCAGGTCGTCTCGATGCAGGACCTCGTCGCCGTTCGAATATCCTAGCACCCGGTCGATCTCCTTCGTCGCGACGCCGGCGAGCTTCGCCACGTCGTCGGAGGAGTAGACGGTGAGACCACGGGCGATCTCTTGGCCGCCTTCGTTCACGCAGCTGACCGAGTCGCCGATCTCGAAGCTGCCTTCGACGCGCAGGATGCCGGCAGGCAGCAGGCTACGGCCGCGTTCGACCAGGGCGCGGACGGCACCGTCGTCGATCACGATCCGGCCGCGGGTCTTCGCGGTGAAGGCGAGCCAGTGCTTGCGGCCGCGCAGCCGGTCGCCCGGCGCGAAGAGCGTGCCGTGCGATTCGCCGGCCATCAGCCGCTGGAGTACGTCCTTCGTCCGGCCGTGACACAGGACGGTGGCGGCGCCCGAGCTCGCCGCGTTCTTCGCCGCTTCGAGCTTCGTGATCATGCCGCCGCTGCCGAAGCGCGTCCCGGCGCCGCTCGCCGCGGATTCGATCTCGGGGGTGATCGCCTCGACGGTGCGGATGAGTGGCGGCGTGGGGCGGCCCGCTTCGGGCGCACGCTCGTAGAGGCCCTCGACGTCGGTCAGGATCACGAGCAGGTCGGCACCGACGGCGTTCACGATCGTCGCGGCCAGGTTGTCGTTGTCGCCGAAGCGGATCTCCTCGGTCGCGACGGTGTCGTTCTCGTTGACGATCGGGACGACGCCGAGCCGAAGCAGCTCGAGCATGGTGTGCCGCGCGTTCAGGAAACGCTCGCGGTCTTCGAGGCCGGAACGCGTGAGGAGGATCTGGGCGACGCGATGGCCCTGGTTCTCGAAACGACGCTGGTAGAACTCGATCAGACCGATCTGCCCGACCGCCGCCGCGGCCTGCTTCTCGCGTACGCTGTGACCCGTGTGCTGCCAGCCGAGCTTGTGCGCGCCGACGGCGATCGCGCCGGAGGACACGAGCACGACCTGGTGGCCGTGCTCCATCAGCGCCGAGACGTCGCGGGCGAGCGCGGTGAAGCGGTCGGGCTGAAGCTGTCCGTCGCGCGTGAGGGAGCTGGTCCCCACCTTCACGACGATCCGCTTCGCCCGCGGAACGAGCGCCCAGGCGGCCGATTCGGTCATCGCCCTGCCCCTCCGCTTCCGCCGGTTTCTTCGTGCGCCTTCTCGAGCGCGCGCTCGGCCTCGACCGCGTCGAAGGTCTCGTGCAGCAGCCCGTCGAGCCCCTGGGTCGCCGCGGCCGAGATGCGGCGCGTCTCGAGTCCGCGCGCCGCGAGCTTCGCTTCGACGTCGGCGACGAGGGCCTCGTCGTGCACGAGGTCGCCCTTGCTGAGGACGACGATCTCGCGCCGCTCGAGGAGCTCCGGGCGATAGCGCCCCAGCTCGCGTCGGATCGCTTCGTAGTCGTCGACGAGGTCGCGACCGAGGACGAGCATCGCCTCGAGGTCGAGCAGGTGGATCAGCACCCGCGTCCGCTCCACGTGTCGCAGGAACTGGTGTCCGAGGCCGGCGCCATCGCTCGCGCCCTCGATCAGGCCGGGGATGTCGGCGACCACGATCCGCTGGTCGTCTCGCTCGACGACGCCGAGTGACGGAACGAGCGTGGTGAACGGGTAGTTGGCTACGCGCGGCCGCGCGGCGGAGATCCGCCGGAGCAGCGTCGATTTGCCCGCATTCGGGAAGCCCACGAGTCCGACGTCGGCCATCAGCTTGAGGGAGAGCCGAAGGCGGCGGCGCTCGCCGGGCTTGCCCGGCGTGGCGAAGTCGGGCGCCTGGCGGGTCGAGGTCTTGAAGCGCGCGTTGCCGAGACCGCCCTTGCCGCCGCGGGCGACGACGACGCGCTGGCCGGATTCCGTCAGGTCCGCGAGGGCCGCGTGTTCGACCAGGTCGAGGCGCTCGGGTGCGGCTTCCGCTTCGAAGGCGTCGTCGTCCCGGTCGATGTCCGCGAAGTCGTCGTCGGAGGCGGGATCCGCGGGCTCGCCGAGATCGAAGACGAGGGTCCCGACCGGTACGCGCACCTCGACGTGATCGCCCGACGCGCCCTTCTTGTCGGAGCCTCCGCCGTTCTCGCCGTGGGCCGCCTTGATCTTCTTGGCGCCCTTGAAGTCGAGCAGGGTGCCGACATTGTCGTCGGCGACCAGCACGATGTCGCCGCCTCGCCCGCCGTCACCGCCGTTCGGCCCCCCGTGTGACACGAACTTCTCCCGCCGGAACGCAACGATCCCGTCCCCGCCCTTTCCGGAGCGGACTTCGATCTCGACTTCGTCGACGAAGAGGTTGGCGTGTTTCATGGCGTGTCCCGCTCGGGGCCGAAAACGAAAGACGCGCTCCGCCCACTCTCGGAGAAAGAGGGGGGAGCGCGTCTATTCGATCTCGACAGACCTTGGGGCCAGCGAGCGTCGAGCGCCTGCGGCCCGAGCGTGCTCAGGCACGCGGAAGGCGCTAGTCGGCGTCCACGTGGGCCATCGTGCGGCCCCGCGAGGTTCCGAAGCGGACGGTGCCCGTCTTCAGCGCGAAGAGGGTGTAGTCCTTGCCGCGACCGACGTTCTGTCCCGGGTGGATCTTCGTGCCGCACTGACGGACGATGATCGAGCCGGCGTTGATCGCCTGGCCACCGAAGACCTTCACGCCGCGGCGCTGACCGTTGGAATCGCGACCGTTTCGCGAGCTGCCCTGTCCCTTTTTATGTGACATCGGTTTCTCTTCCTTATCCCGAGATGCCGTCGATGGCGATCTCGGTGTAGTCCTGTCGGTGGCCCTGGGTTCGGCGGTAGCCCTTGCGGCGCTTCATCTTGAAGACGCGGATCTTGTCGCCGCGGCCCTGGGCCGTGATCGTGCCGGAGACACTCGCTCCATCGACCGTCGGCGTGCCGATCTTCACGTCGCCTTCACCGCCGATCAGGAGGACCTCGTCGAGGGTGACCTTCGAGCCGACTTCACCGGCGAGCTTCTCGACGCGCACCGAGCCACCGGGGCTCACGCGATACTGCTTTCCACCGCTTCGCACGACGGCGTACATATTCATTCACCTTCTCTGGGAAGCCGGCCTGAGATGAGGGGGAGCCAGCTGGAACGGGGGACGAGCCGCAGGCAGCGGCTCATTCGGAGCGCGGGAGTATGCTCGATTCCTCTTCCCCGTCAACAGTTTGGGGCGCTTCTGCCGCTTCCGCGGAGGCGCCCTCGGCGGTCTTCCCCGCGGGCGCTCCGGCCTCCGAGGCCGCCTCGACGGTCTCCACGAGGGCCTCCGCTTCCTCGCTCGGCGGGCTCGCCGCGTCCGTCGGTCGCTCGCCCGGGACGGCGGTCTCCGCAAGAGCGGTCGGCGAGTCCGTGACCGCGGTCTCCGCAGGGGCGGGCGCCGAGTCCGTGACCGGCTCGTCCGCGACGCTCTCCCGCTTGGCCTCTTCCTCGGCCTCGAGCGGATCGCCGATCGCCGCCGCCTCGCGCTCGTCTTCCGCTTCGTCGTCGTCGAGAGAGAGTCGGAGCGGCCCGTCCGGCGTGCCGACGCGGGCCTGGATGTCGAGTCGCGCGGGTCCCTCGTCCTCGCTGACGTCGGCCACCGCCGCCTCGACCGTCCCCGCCGCGACGACGGTCTCGCCCTTCGCTGCGATCGGCTCGGTCTCGTCCGGGGTCGCCTCGTTCTCGGGCGCGCCGGCGCTGCCGCCTCGTCCGCGACCGCGTCCGCCTCGACGTCGCCCGCGCTTCGCGCCGCCTTCGCCGCCCGCACCCTTCTCCTCGGCCTTGCGGGCGTCGGGGTGCGAGTCGTTCATCCAGCTGAGCTCGATCTCGGCGGGCGGCCCGGCCTCGAGCACCATCAGCTCGTACTGCTCCTGGTGCATGCCGGGGCGCGCGCGGATCTCGATGTCCTTGCCGATCGCCTCGGAGAGCTCGGCGAGTGCTGCCTTCGACTTCGAGAGCAGCTCCTCGGCGACGTGCGGGTTGACCGCGACCGCGACCCCGCGCTCACGCAGCTTCGGCATGTGCTTGCGGATCTCGCGCAGGACGCGGAAACCGACGCTCTCGCGCGACAGCACGTAGCTGCGGCCTTCGCAGTAGCTGCACGGTTCACAGAGCGTCTGCACGAGATTCTCGCGCGTCCGCTTGCGCGTCATCTCGACCAGGCCGAGCTCGGAGATCTTGAGGATGTTGGTTCGCGCCTTGTCGGCTCGCAGCGCTTCCTGGAAGGCGCGGTAGACCTTCTCTCGATTGCCCGCGCTCTCCATGTCGATCAGGTCGACGATGATCAGGCCGCCCAGGTTGCGGAAGCGCAGCTGGTGCACGACCTCCTGGACCGCTTCGAGGTTCGTCTTGAGCACGGTCTCTTCGAGGTCACGCTTGCCCACGAAGCGGCCGGTGTTCACGTCGATCGCGGTCAACGCTTCGCTCTTGTCGATCACGAGCGAGCCGCCGCTCTTCAGCCAGACCTTGCGCTCGAGGTTGGCATGGATCTGCCGTTCCAGATCGAAGCGCTCGAAGATCGGCAGGCCTTCGTCGTAGTGCACGACCTCGGGCTTGGGCTCGGCGACGAAGCGATCGACGAAGCTCTGGATGTGCTCGTAGAGCTCCTTCTTGTCCGACACGATCCGCTTCGTGTCGTGGCCCGCGAGATCGCGGACGACCCGGAGCGGGAGATCGTGCTCGGAGTAGAGCATCGCGGGTGCCGTCGTCTCCCCGTGGCGATGCTGGATCGCCGCCCAGACCGTCGCGAGGTAGCGGATGTCGGCCTCGAGGTCGGCTTCGCGCACGCCGTCGCCGGCGGTCCGGATGATGAAGCCGAGGTTCTTCGGGCGCAGTCGCTCGACGATCTCGCGCAGTCGCCGGCGTTCCTTGTCCGAGCCGATGCGGCGCGACACGCCGACACGGCGGGACCAGGGCGTGAGCACGAGGTGGCGCCCCGGGATCGAGATGCTCGACGTGATGCGCGCGCCTTTCGTCCCGATCGGCTCCTTGGCGATCTGGACGATGATCTCCTTGCCCTCGTGGAGGACGGTGTCGATCTTCGGAGGTGCTCCGCGGCCGCGACCGCGGCCCTTGCGGCGCCCGCCCGACGGTTCCCCGTCGGTCTCGCCGGTCTCGAGGGTCGACTCGAAATAGTCACCCACGTAGAGGAACGCGGCCTTCTCGAGGCCGATGTCGACGAAGGCGGCCTGCATGCCGGGGAGCACCCGACTGACCTTGCCCTTCACCACGTTGCCGACGACGCTCTTGTCGCGTTCGCGTTCGATGTGCAGCTCGGCGAACTGCTTGTCTTCCAGTAACGCGACCCGGGTTTCGCCCAGCTCCGCGTTGATGATGATCTCGTTCTGCATCGTTCCGCCTGGGGCGGGGACCGGTTCGCGCGCGCCGCGCCTCGCGGGCGCGGCCGTGCAGGACCGGGTCGGTCCGCCTCTGGTCAGGCGAGTCGGCCGATCGGATCTACGATGTCGTGAGAAGGTCGCTGGCTTCCCTCGGGCCGGCGCTTCGGCCCCGGTCGAACGGCGCGGCGTCCCGCGACGGGACGGGCGGACGGATGAGGGTGGGTACTGCTGTCGGGCCTCGATGAGGCGCGTGGACTCGAGTCGCGACGGTCGTGCGGGACCCTCGCGCGGACGTCGACTTTCTACTCCTCCTCGGGTCGCCGGATCGGGCTCGGAGTTCCGAAGCGCCGCTGGCGTGGGTGGTCGACGTGGTGGATCAAATCGGTGACTCGCACTCGGTTTTCGTGTTCGTTCTTTTTCAGTGGGCCGGCCGGTCTTGGTCCCGGTCGGGCCCGGAGTCGGTGCGGGGCAGGATGCCTCGCGGTGTTCGGTCGTTGCGGTTTCGGCCGAACCGATCGGTTCGTCGTGAAGGGTCTCGGGGAGATCTCGAGTCGGTTGCAGCAGCACCCCGCCGCGTCCGTATCCCCCGGGTGATCAGCATCTCGTCGCTCGGGCGAAGCCGGCCTCGCAGGGCGATGGCGGGCGTCGCGCTCGCACGGGCGGAGTGGCCCGATCGAGTGGCTACCCCTAGGGTCGACCTGGGGCGGCCCTTCGGTGGAGCTTCCTCCTCGGCCGGATCCGGTCGAGGCGCGACGGGCGGGGTCGGGACGGTCCTTGGTTAGAGTAAGCGGCGGTCCCCATCGGGTCGTCCGAAGGGGGTCACCGCGCTTCGACCCCGGATCCGGTCGCTGAGGGCTCGTTCCACCAGCGATTTCGATCCAGAACACGCACCGGTCTGGCCGTGTGAATACGGGAATGAGAGTATGGGTTCGCAGCAAAAGATCAACTCGGACCCCCGCCGGAATCTGCCGTCCGTCGAACGCCTGAGAACGCGGGTGGGGGAATCAAGACCCGATCTTCCCGAGTGGGCGGTGGTCCGCGCAGCCCGGGAGCGACTCGACCGGGTCCGCGCCGAAATTTCCGAAGAGAAATCAGACTTCCGCGGCGAGCCGGCCGATCTGGCCCGCCTCGAAGGCGACGTCGCGGAAGCCGCGGCCCGCCTCGCCGCGCCCCACCCGCGCCCGGTGATCAACGCGACCGGCGTCGTCCTCCACACGAATCTGGGCAGGGCGCCGCTTGCGCCGGTCGCGGCCGAGGCGGTCGCCCGTGCCCTCGACGGGTATTCGAATCTCGAGCTCGACCTCGAGACCGGTCGCCGCGGCTCACGGATGGGCGCCCTCGAAGCGAAGCTGCTCGCCCTCTCGGGCGCGGAGGCAGCGCACGTCGTGAACAACTGCGCCGCCGGCCTGCTTCTCGCGCTGAACACCCTGGCGCTCGGCCGCGAGGCCATCGTCTCCCGCGGCGAGCTCGTCGAGATCGGCGGTTCGTTCCGCGTCCCCGCGATCATGGAGCGCGCCGGCGTGCGCCTGGCCGAGATCGGGACGACCAACCGCACCCATCTGCACGACTACGCCGGCGCGATCGGTCCCGATACGGCGCTCCTCCTGAAGGTCCATCGCAGCAACTTCGAACAGCGCGGCTTCGTCGCGGAGGCCGACGTCGGCGAGATCGCGAAGATCGCCCACGATCATGGTCTGCCGCTGATGGAGGATCTCGGCAGCGGCACGCTCCTCGACCTCTCGTCGCAGGGCCTCCCCGACGACGCGTTCGTGCCCGGGCGGCTCGCGCTCGGCATCGACGTCGTCTGCTTCAGCGGGGACAAGCTCCTCGGCGGGCCCCAGGCCGGCATCCTGATGGGGAAGCGCGAATGGATCGAACCCATGAAGAAGAATCCGCTCGCGCGCGCGCTGCGGGTCGACAAGCTGACGATCGCCGCGCTCGATGCCACGCTCGACCTGATGCTCGATCCGGCCCGCGCGGACGAAGTGCCGACGATCGCCGGACTTCGCGCGGACACCCAGGCCCTCGAGCCGCGCGCCGCTCGGCTCCAGCAGATCGTGTCGCGGGTCACCGAGGCGCACGCGCCGGCCGCGGGCTGGAAGATCCGCGTCGCGCCGACCGAGTCCGCCGTCGGCGGCGGTTCGCTTCCGGAACATCGCCTCGCCGGGATCGCGGTCGTGCTCGAAGGCGGCTCGGCGAGCGCGCTGGCCGCCGGGCTCCGTGCCGCGCCCTCGCCCGTGCTCGCCCGGGTGCGCGACGACGCGCTCTGGCTCGACGTCCGGACGCTGCGAGAGCCGGACCTCGAGCGGGTGGGCCAAGCCCTGGCGTTCGCCTTCGAAGCCGCCGCCGAAGGGGCCTGATCGCCTCCGCGAAACGTCCTTCCCCGCTTTGCGAACGCCTTCGCACGTCGCGCTTTTCTTGATGAGCGGCGGGGGTTTGGGTACGTTCGGGGCATCCCCCCGAAAGCCCTGGAAGGGGAGCCTCGCAAAGCGGGGACTCCTCTGCGGTTCGACGCCACGCACGGCGACCGTCCGGTCGCGCGCGCCCTGGCGCTCGGATCGAGAGAGGCGAACGTGAGCTCGACGACCGGCGCCCCGCGCCCTCCGTCTGCATCCGGGGATCCCGTCCGAACGGCCGACAACCGGCCGGCGGGCGCGCGTCTGCTCGCCATCGGTGGTGGCAAGGGCGGCGTCGGCAAGACCTTCGTGACCGCGAACCTGGCGACGGCGCTGTCGCGACTCGGCAAGCGCGTGGTCGTCGTCGACGTCGATCTCGAAGGCGCGAACCTCCACACGACGCTCGGTGTGCAGACGCCCCAGCGGAGCCTTGCCGACTTCGTCTCCGAGCGCGAAGAAGACCTCGGCAAGCTGCTGGTCGACACGCCCGTTCCGAACCTGCGGCTGATCGCCGCGACGCACGGGAACCTCGCCGACGCGCAGCCGAGCCATCTGCGCCGCGTGCGTCTGCTGCGCGGCCTGCGCCAGCTCGACGCGGACGTCGTCCTGCTCGATCTCGGTGCGGGCTCGCACGCCTCGGTGCTCGACTACTTCCTCGTGTCGGACGACGGGATCCTCGTGCTCCAGCCGGAGCCGACCTCGGTCGAGAACGCCTACACGTTCCTGCGCGCTGCGTTCTATCGACGCATGCGCCTCGCGATGGTCGGTCACGGCGTCCGCCAGCTCGTGACGACGGCCATGGACCAGCGCAACGAGCGCGGGATCCGGACGCCGCTCGACCTGTTGCGCGAGATCGAGGCGACCGATACCGCCGAGGCGCGCCGCTTCGTCGAGACGATGCGCGTCTTCCGTCCGCGCCTGATCGTGAACGGCGTGCGGACCGCCGAGGACGTGAAACTCGGCTTCGCGGTCTCGAGCGTGTGCAAGAAGTACTTCGGCGTCGAAGCCGAGTACATCGGGTACGTGAACTACGACGACGAGGCGCGACAGTCGGTCTCTGCGCGTCGGCCGATCGTGGACCTGCGGCAGGACGCCGACGTCTCGATCTATCTCCAGCGGATCGCCCGCAAGCTGCTCGGCCTCCCCTCGGCCGCGTCCGCTGCGGGCGTCTCGACGTCCGCCTCCGCTGGAGCCGAACACCAAGCCGGAGGAAATCGATGAGGGGGATCGACGAGCTCGATCATTACGAGCTGCTCGAGGTCGGTCGGGCGGCCAGCGCGTCGGAGATCGACCGCGCCTATCGGAACGCCCAGAACATCTATCAGGAGGGTTCACTCGCGCTCTACTCGGTCTTCGACCGACTCGACGCGGCCACGATCCGTGAACGCCTCGACGAGGCGTATCGCGTGCTCGCCGACACCGACCTGCGCGCCCAGTACGACGAGGCACTGCCGGCTGCCGGGGCGCGCACCGGCGCGCTGGATCCGCGGCCCGAGGTCGTCGCCGGCGGGGTCGATGCGGCGACGGCGCCCGATTCGCTCTCGGGCTTCGATCCGGCGGAGCAGCTCGACTCGGTCGACCAGGCCGTCGAGGAGTTCGATGCGCTCGAGGACGACGGACGCGGCGAGTTCGACGGGGTGCGGCTGCGGCGCAACCGACTCTTCCGCGGCTACGAGATCGACGACATCTCCGACGTGACGAAGGTGAGCCCGGCCCATCTGCGGAACATCGAAGAGGAGAACTTCGGGGATCTTCCGGCGGACGTCTACGTCCGCGGTTTCGTGACGGCGTACGCGCAGACGATCGGGCTCGACCCGAAGATCGTCGTGCCGAGCTACATGGCGCGGGTCCAGGAGTCGCGGAACGCGCAGCAGCGAGGCGGCTTCCTCGCCCGACGCTAGGCCGCGCGGGCGTACGCGAATGTCTGACGCGCCCCTGCCGCTCGCGTTCACCGTCGACGAGGCGAGCGTCGGCACGCGCATCGACGCGCTGCTCGCGGAGCTCTCGGGCGTCTCGCGTGCACAGGTGAAACGCTGGATCGACGCGGATCGCGTGACCGTCGGCGGCGACGTCGTCCGCCCGAGTCGCAAGGTCGCGCTCGGCGAGGCGATCGAAGCGCGCCCCCTCGAGCCCGTCGAGATGGCGCTCGCGCCCGAGGCGATCCCGCTCGAGGTGCTCTTCGAGGACGAGCACCTGATCGTGATCGACAAGCCCGCCGGGCTCGTCGTCCATCCCGCGCCGGGGCATCCCAGCGGTACGCTGGTGAACGCGCTGCTCGCGCATTGCGGCGATCTCGCCGGGATCGGCGGCGTGTTTCGGCCCGGGATCGTCCACCGTCTCGATCGCGGCACGTCGGGCGTGATGGTGGCCGCCAAGAACGATGCGACCCACCAGGGTCTGTCGCTCCAGTTCGCCGAGCATTCGATCGATCGGGTCTACCGGACGCTGGTGCGCGGGGTGCCCCGTGCCGACGAGGGCCGCGTGGATCGGCCGATCGGTCGCCACCCGCGTGACCGCAAGCGCATGTCGGTCGAAGCGAAGGCCGGCAAGGCATCGATCACGAACTGGCGCGTCGTCCGGCGCTTCCGGAAGGCGATGACGAGTGAGCTCGAGGTCCGGCCCGAGACCGGCCGCACGCATCAGATCCGCGTCCACCTCTCGTCCGCCGGTCTGCCGCTGGTCGGCGATCCCGTCTACGGCCGCGCGCGGGGGAACGACGCGCGGCTCGGTCGTCCGGCGCTCCATGCCGCGCACCTGGGCTTCGCGCATCCGGCGACGGGGCGACGGCTCGTCTTCGAGACGCCCCTGCCGGCCGATCTGATCGAGTGGATCGCGGAGCTCGGACCGGAAGAGGTCGTCGCATGACCCCGCCTTCTCCCTTGCTCGCCGCGCCGTCGCATGCGCTCGCCGCGCCGCTCCTCGCCGAGCGGGGCATCGAGCACGGCTTCGGTCTGCGTGGCACCGCCGCGCCGGAGGGCTGCGTCTTCCCGAAGCAGGTCCACGGCGTCGCCGTGCACGCCGTCGCGGACGGTGAGGCCCCCGAGCACGCCGCCGCCGTTTCCGCCGACGCGATCGTGACGCGGTCGCCCGGGGCCGTGGTCGGCATCGTGACCGCCGACTGTGTCCCGATCCTGGTCGCGACCCGGGACGGCGCGGCGGTGGGCGCCATCCACGCCGGGTGGCGCGGGCTGGCCGCCGGGGTGATCGAGGCCGGGGTCGCGGCGATCGTCGGTCCGGACGGCCCGGCGAGCTGCCTGGCCGCGATCGGCCCGGCCGCGCGGAGCTGCTGCTACGAAGTCGATGCGCCCGTGCGCGAGGGGCTGGCCGGGCGGTACGCGGCCCTGCTCGAGGGCGTGCTCACGCCGGGTCGACCCGATCGCTTCCAGCTGGATCTGCCCGCCCTCGCGGAGCGGGTGCTCCATTCGATCGGGGTGAAATCAACTCATCTTGCCGATCTGACTCGGTCCTGCACGATCTGCGATGCCGCGCGATTCGAATCGTACCGGCGGGACGGAACGGCGGCGGGG
>JBCCZJ010000078.1:0-14094 GCA_039187915.1 Myxococcota bacterium | reverse complement strand
GGATCGCGTTGCTCTCGCACAGCACGCGCTCGTCGTCGAAGACGAGCGTCGGAATCCGCCCGTTCGGGTTGATCGCCAGGAACGACGGGGTCCGCGTCTCGCCCTTCAGGATGTCGAGCTCGACCCGTTCGTGGTCGATCCCGAGATGGGAGAGCAGGAGTCGGACCTTGTAGCCGTTGCCGGATTCGTGAAAGTCGTAGAGTCGCATGGCTCCTCCGTCTCGACCGGGCACGAGAGACGGGCCACCATAGCGATCGGACGGCGCCCGCGAACGAGGAGCAGAGCGTGAAAGCGGAGTTCTGGAAGGATCGCTGGGAGCAGAATCAACTCGGCTGGCACCAGAGCGAAGCCAACCCCCGGCTCGTACGGGAGTGGCCGTCGCTCGGCGTGCCCGGGGACGCGACGGTGTTCGTCCCCTTGTGCGGCAAGAGCCTCGACATGCGCTGGCTCCGGGAGCAGGGTCATCCGATCCTCGGCTGCGAGCTCTCCTCGATCGCCTGTCGCGACTTCTTCGTGGAGGGCGCGGTCGAGGTCGCGCCGATGCGCGACGGCGCCTTCGAGCGCTTCGAGGCGGAAGGCTTCCGGCTCCTGAACGGCGACCTCTTCGACCTCACGGCGCAGGACCTGGAAGGCGTCGGTGGGGTCTTCGACCGCGGGTCGCTCGTCGCGCTTCCGCCGGAGATGCGCGCTCGCTACGCGGCGCATCTCACGAAGATCCTCCCTGCGACCGTCCGCATCCTGCTGCTCACGTTCGAATACGATCAATCGGTCGTGGACGGGCCGCCCCACTCGGTCCCGGCCGAAGAAGTCGTCGCGCTCTTCGGCGACGCCTTCGCGCTCACTCGCCGTTTTCTGAGCGAGCCCTCCCCGCCCCGGCAGCCGCATTTCATCGAAGCCGGCCTGGAGTCGACGCAGGAATCCGTCTGGGTCCTCGAGCGGAGCCCCGACGGTCCGACGGGCCGCCTCGATCGATGAACGAGACCGGACCGCTCGCCTGGCTCTTCCCGACCCTCGCCGTCGCGGTCTGGATCGGCGTGCCCGTCTATGCCGCGCTCGTACGGGGTCGCCTCTACGCGATCTTCTCGCTCGTGCTGCTGACCTTCGCGCTGCCGGCGGCGCTCCTGCTGCACGCGCGACTGCGCCTCCTCGTCCCGGAGAGCCTGGCGACGCCGATCGACATCGCCTTCGCCTACTCGATGGGCGCGGCGGGTATCCAGTTCGCGCATCTGGTCCGGGCCCGCATGCGCAGCTCGGGGTTCCGCTGGGCCATCTCGGTTCCGGGACAGACCTTCATCGCGGCCGGTATGCTCGCCGGCCCCTGGCTGCTCCTCCTGCTGCCCTTCCGTCTGGCCTTCGACGCCTTCGGCTGGACAGGCCTGCTCGAGGCGTGGACCCTCGTCGAAGCGCTCCCGATCTTCGTCTCGCTCGCGTCGATCCTGACCTCGGTCAGCGCGCGCCCCGAGACCGTGCGCTTCGCGCTCTCCGATCGGGGACCGGAGACGACGCGTCGCGTACCGGTGGAGCGGATCCACGGCGTGATCCCGACGCCGCCCGTCCAGCGGCCCCTGCGCATCGTCCAGCTGACCGATACCCACCTCGGCCCGTGGCAGAGCGTGTCGCGCCTCCGTCGGCGCATCGAAGACCTGGTCGGACGCGATCCCGACCTCGTCGCCTTGACCGGCGATTTCCTCACGATGGAGAGCATGGGCTCCCCCGGCTGCCTCGAGGAGGCGCTCGCGCCGCTGCGGCCGATCGCCGACCGCTGCGTCGCGATCTTCGGCAATCACGATCACGAGGCCCCCGACCACGTGATCGCCGCGATGTCCACGCTCGGCATCCGGCTGTTGATCGACGACGAGGCCGCCTTCGACACGCCGGTCGGACCGGTCCAGGTCGTCGGTGCGGACTTCGTCGGCCGCGGTCATCGCGAGCACCTGGGCGACCTGCTCGCGCGCCACCCGAGGCGAGCCGGCCATCTCCGGCTGCTCCTGCTCCACGATCCCGTCGGCTTCCACGCCCTCCCCGAGGACGACGTCGACCTCGTCCTCTCGGGTCACACCCACGGCGGTCAGGTCGGGCTCGTCTCGCTGGGCCTCGACTGGACGGTCCTGTCCCGATCACGCTGGCCCGACCAGGGACTCTTCGCCCGTGGCAGCAGCCGCCTCTACGTCCACCGCGGCACCGGCTTCTACGGCTTCCCGCTCCGGGTCGGCGTCCCCCCCGAGCACTCCGTCCTCGAAGTCGCCTGGCGCCCCGCCTAGCGACGCCCACCGGCAACCCGAACGCGCCCGCGGCGAAGCGGCGCCATGCGCCGCCCGAAAAGCGCCCGCGGCGAAGCGGCGCGCAGCGCCGTTCCAGAAAGCGCCCGCCGCCCGGCGGCGCGCAGTGCGCCGCCTTAGAAGAAGTTCCGGCGGAGCTCTGCGAGCGACTCGGCGCCCGTGAAGCTGATCGTCGCGTTGAGCGAGATGCCGAAGACCAGACGCCCGTACTGCTGAAACTCGATGAACGACTCCGTGCGGTCGCCGACGATGAACCCGCCGCCGATCACCACATTGCGCTCGGTCGGGAGCAGGATCTCGAGATCCATCGTCGCGAGGATGTTCTCGACGTAGTCGGTCTGCCCGAGATTGGTCCGCGAGTAGTCGGCGCCGAGTCGGAACGACGTATGGTCGTTGAAGTAGACCCGCGCGCCGCCGTTCGCCGCGTAGGTCCGGTTCGCGGAGTTCGCGCCTCCAGAGTCGATGTCCGCGTCGCTGAAGGCGAGGTTCACGTCGAGGTCGACCGGCAGGCCTTCGCCGGGGGTTCCGAAGAACGCCTTGCCGAAGACGTTGAGGCCGGCCTCGTGGTTCGAGCGGTTGACGTTGCCACTGCCCATCTCGCTCCCGCGACGACTCTCGTCCCACGCGTAGAACGTCCCCGCGCCGATCTCGCCGACGTTCGGATCCCGCCAGAAGACCTCGCCGCCGGTCGTGAGGCCGTAGGTCTTGGTCTCTTCGAGGACGTCCGGGTGGGTCTTGGTGAAGCGCGGCCCGCCAAAGACGCGCAGACCGAACTCCGGCCCGAGCACCTCGAGCGGCATCACGTACGTGCCCGTGAAGCCCCCGTCGTCGATGTCCACCTCCGGCACCGACACCAACGTCCGCGGCCCCGGACGGAACTGGAACACGTCGTCCGAGAAGAAGTGGAGCCACGTGTAGTCCGCGCCGACCCGGAAATTGGCCTCGCGCACGGCCGGCTCGCTCTCGGCGAACGCAGGCGAAGCGACGAACGCGAGGAAGAGGGCGAGGAGCAGCGCAGAGCTGAGAGATCGGGTGACGTGACGCACTGAGGGGCCTCCTGCGAACGCAGGTCGAGACCCCCGTGCGACCCCGTGGTCGCGCCGGTGGACGTCCGGGTTCGCGCACCGCGCACGATACGAGACTTCGGAGCCGACCGCACTCGACCCCGGGGACCGCGAAGTCCGCGCCACACCTACCGAACCTGACTGACCGTCGCCTCGCGAGCGCGGCCTACCAGACGGTCCGTCCCCCATCGATCACGTGCTCGTGGCCGGTCACATAGCTCGATTGGTCCGAGAGCAGAAAGATCAGCAGTCCCGAGATCTCCTCGCGCCGCGCGGGCCTGGGCAGGGGCTGGGTGGCGAAGAGTTCTTCCCGTTCCTCCTCGGGCACGAGGAACATACCCGTCCCGTCGACGGCCCCCGGATGGATCGTGTTGACGCGCACGCCCATCGGCCCGAGCTCTGCCGCGGCGACCTTCGAGAGCCCGCGCACGGCCCACTTCGACGCGCCGTAGGCCGCGTGTTCGGGAATCCCCCGGGTTCCGGCGATCGAGGAGAGATTCACGATCGAGCCACCGCCGCGCTCCGCCATCTTCGGCGCGACCTTGCGCACGCCCTGCCACGTCCCGACGACGTTCACCTCGAGCATCTTCATCAGGCTGGCCGCGTCCTCCTCGAGGACCGGCTTCGTCCACCAGATCGCCGCGTTGTTCACCAGCCCGTCGATCCCGCCGAAGCGGGTCGTCGCCTCGCCGATCGCGCGATCCCAGTCGGCCTCGTTCGTCACGTTCTGTTCGACGAAACACGCGGCCTCGCCGAGCTCCGCAGCGAGCGCGCTCCCGGCTTCCGCCTGCAGATCGGTGAGCACGATCCGCGCGCCCTCCTCCACGCAGCATCGCGCGTGAACCGCGCCCATGCCCTGGGCGGCGCCGGTGATGATGATCGTCTTTCCGTCGAGCTGTCCCATCGGTCTCTCCCCCTCGCGTCGCTCCGGCGCGCTAGTCGGCGCGCTGGGCGAAGTTCTTCATGCGGTTCGCCAGCAGTCGCTGGGTCCGGACCGGCATCAACCGCTTCAGCCACTCCCCCACGTAGGCCTCGATCCCGACGATCGCGCGCAGTCGGTCGCGCTCGATCGCGCGCACGATCTTTCGGGCGACGGCTTCCGGCCCCCGGGATCGAGCCAGCGCATCGGCCGACGCCTCGCGCAGCTCCTGATCGTCGCCGCGCATGGTCGTGGTGATGTTCGTATTGACTCCGCCCGGATGGATGCTCGTCACGCCGACGTTCGTGTCCTTGAGCTCGACCCAGAGCGCCTCGCTCAGCCCGCGCACCGCAAACTTGGTCGCGCAGTAGGAGCTCTGGGACGGCACCCCCAGGAAGCCGAAGAGGCTCGACAGGTTCACGATGTGGGCCTCGTCCTGCTCCTTCAACAGGGGCAGGAAGAACTTGCAGCCGTGGATCACGCCCCAGAGGTTGATCCCGATGATCCACTGCAGATCCTCGAGGGACTGATCCTCGAAATTGGCCGCGACGGTCACGCCGGCATTGTTCACCACGATGTGGGCCGCGCCGTGTTCGGCCACGACGGCCGCGGGCAACGCCTCCATCTGGGCCGCGTCCGCCACGTCGACGAGATGCGTCGAGACCGCGGCACCGCCCTCGCGGAGTCCCTTCGCGACGGCCTCCAATCCCTCCGCGTTCACGTCGGCGAGCGCGAGCCGGCACCCCCGCTCCGCCAGGAGCGAAGCCGTCGCGCGCCCGATTCCACTCGCACCGCCGGTGATCACCGCGACGCGTCCCGCGAGCTGCTTCATTCCTCTTCTTCTCCCCGTCCTGTCTCGGGCCCGCCGCCGCGGCGGAGGCCGCGCTCCGGATCCCATGCGAGCCAGACGTCGTCCGTCGCGACCCGATCCCAGGCGAAGCCTGACACCAGGTCGCTCGGGGCACAATGCGTGCCGGGCGGAACCAGCCCGACGTACGCGGCGATCGCACCGCAGAGCGCGGGCGCCGCGTATCGGGTGCGGAGCGTCGGCGCGTCGACCGCGCCGTGCAGCTTCGAGAGCTTCTCGCCGCGCTGCTCGAGAAAGAGCAGATGGTGGCGGTAGGTCGGCTGCGGCAATCCGAGCAGGCGCTGGAGCGCGACCTGCAGCAGCGTCGCGGGCATGAGGTCGCGCCCACGCACGACGCGTCGTACGTCACTCGCCGCATCATCGAGGATCGAAGCCAGGTGGTACGCGGTCGCGCCGTCTCGGCGGCGCAGGATCGGGTCGCCGAAGAGCGCTGCGGCGTCCCCCGACAGGTCGACGCCGCTCTCGTCGCGGAGCTCGACGGGGGAATCGGGCAGCGCGAGACGAAGCGGCAGCGACACCCCGCGCCAGTCGGCGCGAAGGACACGTCTCGCCCGGCACGTCCCGGGATACGCGTGGCTTCCGTCCGGGGCGGGGCGCCCGGTTGCACGGACCTTCGCCCGGCTGCATTCGCACGCGTAGACGAGTCCGTCCTCGGCCAGCGCGTCGATCGCCGCCGCGTGGCGCCCCGCGGCGTCGGATTGGCGTTCGACGGCGTCCCAGTCGAGCCCGAACCACTCGAAATCGGCGCACAGTCCGTCGACGTACCCGTCCTTCGTGCGTTCGCGATCGAGATCTTCGAGTCGGAGCACGACCGCGTCGCCGCGCGAGCGCGCGTCCAGCCAGCACAACAGGGCGGCGAGCAGCGTCCCCGGATGCGCGCGTCCGGTCGTCGAAGGCGCGAAGCGACCGCGGCCCTGCCGTGTCTCGATGCTCAAGAGAGGACTTGCTCCGCGACCGCTTCCAGATCCATCGGAACCCTGCGTCGCCATCGCAACCGACACAGGGATGAGTCGTTCGTTTCGTAGATCACGACGAAATTGCCTTTACGGGATACACGATCGCACCGAAAAAAAGTCCATGCACGCGGCTCCCCACGACGGAAGCGCTCATCATCGGCGGGTCGCGCTCCTTCTGAACGAGCGGAGCGTGACGCCACGCGTGCTCGAAGCGCTTCGCGCCCTCGGCTACGTGCTGATCGACGACGACGCGACGGAACAGGAAGACGAGCGCGCGCGCGCCGGCGTCTGGCTCGTCGACGAAGATCGTCTCGAGAGCCTGCCGAACGATCCGGACGAAGACCTGCGCGTGCTCGCGATCGTTTCGCCGGCCCACACGCGACCCGTCGATCCGCGCGTCTTCGCGCAGACCGCGCGCCCGGGCCGCCTCGGATCGGTCTACGGCATGATCCAGCGCGCCCTCGAGAGCACGCCCCGACGCTGCCCGCGCGTCCCGACGCGTCTCTCTGCGCGCTGCATCCGCGCGGACCGCCGTTCGATCGGCGCGGTCCTCTCGCTGTCGGAGGGCGGCTGCCTGCTGCGCACCGGCGAAGCGCTTCGGAAGGGCGCGAAGCTCGACCTGCAGTTCGCGCTCCCGGACTACGGCCTGGTGAGCACGCGCGCCGAGTGCCGCTACGTGCGGCGCGGCGACGCAGGACTCGCCTTCGAGGAGGCGAACCCCGACGTACGCCACACGATCGCGCACTACGTGACCTGCCAGCTCGCACGAGACGGCGTACTCGCGACCGCGCGTTAGGCGTCTCGCCGGCGAGCCCGGGAAGGCGGCCAGTCGGCTCGGTCGCGCACGGCCGCGTGCCGGCACCGATCGCTTCAATCGCGCTCCGACGCGAGCGTTCGCCGCGTTGCGCGGTCGAGCCACCGCCCGCGAAACACGACCCACTCCGGATCGCGGAGCGCGTCCAGGTCTTCGAGCGGATCCGCCTCCAGAACGAGGAAGTCCGCGGAGCATCCCGGTTCGATCCGACCCGTCTCCTGTTCGAGACCGAGGGCCCGGGCGGACTCGCTCGTCGCCGCGCGCAACACGTCTACGGGACGCAGATCGGCGAAGACCGCGAAGGCCAGGAGCCCGGCCACCAGGTCGTGGTGACGGACGCCGGGGATCCCGGCGTCGGTCGAGGCGATAAAGCGGATGCCGTGGTCGCGCTGGGACCGAAGGCAGGTGGAGAGGCGCTGGAAGAACGCCGTCGGTTCGCCCGCGTCGTCGGTCACGCGCCGACCCCAACCGGCGTTCACCGTCGGCGACACCCAGAGCGTGCGCTCGCTCATCTCCCGCATCAGGGCCGGATCGAGCGCCGTACCGAAGCCGTCGGGCCCGGCGAAGGACGCGTGCTCGATCGTCCGGACGCCGGCGCGCACGGCGTGGGCAATCCCCTCGGTGCCGTGACAATGGGCCGCGACGGCCCGCCCCCCGGCCGCCGCGGCGCGAACCACCCGGGCGAGCGCCGCCGCGTCGAACTGCGTGTCACGGGCCTTCGTGCCCGGCGTGAACACGCCGCCCGTCGCCATGACCTTGATCCAGTCGCTGCCGGCCTCGATCTGCGCCGCCACCTTCGCGTCGATCTCGGCGTCGTCCGCGACTTCGCAGCCCCAGAAATGGCAGTGGCCGCCGGGCGACGTGATCGGCTGGCCGCAGCAGAGAATCCGCGGCCCCGGCCGCTGGCCCGCGTCGACCGCGCCGCGGAGCGCATGCTCCATGTACCGGCCGCCGCCGCAGTCGCGGGTCGTCGTGATTCCCGCGGCGAGCATCGCCGCCGCCCGCCGCGCCACGCCCGCCTCCCGCTCCGCCGCCGGCACCGCGAACTGCTCCTTGGGACTGCGAAGCGCCGGGTCGAGCTCGAGATGGACGTGCGCATCGATCAGCCCGGGCACGAGCACCCGGCCCGTGAGATCGACGGGCGGTGGACCCGCGCCGGCCGCGGTCGCGGCCACGAAACGCCCCTCACGGACGTCTAAGGGCGACGTGAGGGGCTCGAGAGCGTCCGAGGAGCCCCTCCAGACGTGTGCGCCGGTGATCGAAAAGTTCATATTTTTCAAATACTTGAACCTTAAAGACGCGAGCGACGAATCGCCCCCTTTTCCTCGTGCGCGATCTCGTGCATGCTCCCACAGCGGGCGGCTTCATCCCAGCGGGTCCCGCACCCACCACGCGCCACGTCACGGACCGTGGACGAGCGCGTCACAGAGGCGTCGAGGCTCCGTAGAGAGAGTCCCGCGAAGCCGCTGTGGACGCACCCTGAAGGACGCAGTGAAATGTCGGACAAGGAAGTTCTCGTCGTCGCCTCGAAGATCAAGGCCTACATCAAGAGCAGCGGGGACATGAAGACCTCGGCGGGCGTGCTCGACGTCCTCTCCGACCGGCTCCGCACGATGTGCGACCAGGCCATCGAGAGCGCCCGGAGCGACGGCCGCAAGACCGTCCTCGATCGCGACTTTTCCTAGGGCGCACGGCGTCTCCTAGGGCGCACGGCGTCTCCTGGGGCGCGCGGCGTCCCTTTGAGCGCAAGGCGTTCCTCCGGGCCCACGGCGTCTCCTGCGCGAACGGCGTTCCCGGGACGTCCGGTGTCTCCTGGCGCAGGTGCGGTCTCGGCGAGCAGACGGCCTCGAGGGATCCTGTCGCTGCGAGGGCGCCGTGATTCCCCGCCCGGAGGCGCTCGCGTCGCGACGCGCTCCGCCGGGACGAGCGAGAGACGTGGGGACACGGCGCGATCCGTTCGGGATCGGGCGGAAACGCGCTGCGCGTAACCGAACCCGTACGCCGGGTACCCTACGGGAATCGGACCCGGCTGGAATCGCGGGTTCCGGGGCCGTTTCGTGGACGGCGTCGGGACGGGCGGGCCGGGTGGGGTCGGGCTGCCGACCGCTTTTCCGAGGAAGATCACCCGATGAGCAGCTCGTCCGAGGACCCGCAGGACGCTCCCGTCCAGCTCGCGTCGAAGACGGACGTCGGCCGGGTCCGCCAGGCGAACGAGGACAGCTGCGAGACCTGGCGCTTCGACGACGGGAGCTGCCTGCTGGCCGTCGCCGACGGCATGGGCGGCCACAAAGGCGGCGCGACCGCCAGCCGGACCGCGATCCAGGCGATCGCAGAGACCTTCGGCGCGGACACCGGCGGCGCGACCTCGGAGATCCTCGGCGAGGCCATCCGCGCGGCGAACGCCCGGATCTGGGACCTCGCCCGACGCGATCCCGAGCTCGAGGGCATGGGGACGACCGTCGTCGCCTTCCACCTCGACGCGCGCCGACGCGGCACCGTCGCGCACGTCGGCGACAGCCGCGCCTACCGCCTCCGAGCGGGCCGCCTCGAGGCGCTCACCGGCGACCATTCGGTCGTCGCGGAGATGCAGCGGCGCGGGCTCCTCTCGCCCGAGGAGGCCGCGGTCCACCCGCGACGGAACGAGATCCTCCGCTCGGTCGGCGTCCAGGAGGAGGTCCGCGTGGACGTCGCCGAGGTCGACGTGGCGCCCGGCGACCGCTTCCTGCTCTGCTCGGACGGCCTCTCGGGCGTGGTGCAGGACGACGAGATCGGGGCGCTGGTGCGGACGAAGTCCCCGGCGGAGGCGGTCGATGCGTTGATCGCGCTGGCCAACGAACGCGGCGGGCCGGACAACGTGACGGTCCAGATCCTGGCGCTCGCGGCGAGCGGCGCGGAGACGGCGCCCGCACGCGGCGGGGCCGAAGACCCGGAGACGACCGCGCCGGTCGTCGTCACCCGCGTCACGCCCGAGACCCGCGCGGCCCGCCAGCGCGATCGCGCGAAGCGACTCGGCGCCGTGCTCGCGATCGCCGGCGGCATCTTCGCGGCCTGGCTGCTCTGGCAGGCGACGGGTGCGCCCGACCCCGCGCCGTCGGAGACGACCCGTGCGGCGCCCCCGGTCCCGGGAGACCGCTTCGAGGTCGAAGCGCCCACGCCGCGCAGGGGCATCCCGCGCGACGGCGCGAGCCGCTAAGCCTGCGTCTCAGGTCCGGGCGCGCGCGGGCTCCGCGACGCGACCGCGCGCGTCAGCCCGATTCGCTCTCGAGCCGGACCGCGACCTCGTCCGTCCGGCGCGCGGGATCGAAGGCCAGCGCCAGGAACTCGTCCGCGACGAAGCGGGGCGAGTTGAAGGCTTCGGCCTCCTTCATTTCGAGGAAGCGCGGCACGTCGGGGAAGCGGTCTTCGCTCGACGCGCGGATCAGCGCCTGCATGCCCGTGTCGACGACGCCCGGAGCGACCGAATGGGCACGGAGACCGATCGCCTCCTCTTCGAGCGCCACCACCCGCGTCAGATGATCGACCGCCGCCTTCGTGGCGCAGTAGACCGACCAGCCCTGGTAGGCCGAAGTCGACGCGCCCGACGAGACGTTGATCAGGACGCCCGGCCGCGCCGCGCGATGAAGATGACGGACATAACAGCGCGTGCCGAGGAAGACGCCCGTCAGATTCACGTCGACGTGATGACGGAACGCCTCGGCCTCGACGTCACGCAGCTTATCGATCGGATCGAGGACGCCGGCGTTGTTCACCCAGAGGTCGATCGCTCCGAAACGCGCCTCCGCCTCCACGACCAGGGCCTCGAGCGCCGCTTCGTCTCGGACGTCGACCTGCCGCGCGAGCACGTCGTCCCCGTCCGGGAGGACCGGCGCGGATCGGCTGCAGAGGACCAGCCGGAGTCCCCGTTCCGCGAAGCGCTCGGCGAGGCCCGCTCCGATCCCCCGACTCGCTCCGCTCACGAACGCCACGCGACCCTTCATCTCACCGCTCTCCCCTGCTTCGCTCATGCTGCGGAAGCCCCTTCGCTGCGCAGGCGCTCGAGATCCGAACCCGCCGGTTCCTGGAACACGCGCAGACCGAACTCCGGCACCATCGCCAGGATCCGATCGAAGAGGTCCGCCTGGATGCCCTCGTAGGCGATCCAGTCCGTGTCGTTCGAGAAACAATAGATCTCGATGGGCACGCCCTGCGGTCCGGCCGGCAGCTGGCGGACGAGGAGCGTATGGCCGGTCTGGTGGATCT
Source organism: Myxococcota bacterium (assembly GCA_039187915.1). Taxonomy (GTDB): domain Bacteria; phylum Myxococcota_A; class UBA9160; order UBA9160; family UBA4427; genus UBA4427. The sequence goes on along the minus strand of JBCCZJ010000078.1, from coordinate 2,955 downwards.
TCGGGTGCGCGCGGAGCAGCGCCCAGATCCAGGCCCGGAAGGTGCCCAGGTTGGTGAGCCGGCGGAGATCGGCAGGCAGCGCGGTACCGAGGGCGGCGTTCGCCGTCTCGAGCTCCCCACGCTTGCCGTTCATGTAATCGGCGAGCAGGCCCCACTCACCGAAGCGCGCGGTCTCTTCGTCGGTCAGGAAGCGTACGCTCTGCAGATCGAGGGAGACCGACCGCTTGATCCGCCGGCCGCCGGACATCGACATGCCGCGCCAGTTCTTGAACGAGTCGGCGATCAGGCGGTGGGTCGGGATCGTGGTGATCGTCTTGTCCCAGTTCTGGACCTTCACCGTGTGCAGGGCGACCTCGATCACGTCGCCGTCGGCACCGAGGTCGGGCATCTCGATCCAATCGCCCACGCGGATCATGTCGTTGCTGGCGATCTGGATGCTCGCGACGAGCGACAGGATCGTGTCCCGGAAGACGAGCAGGAGGACCGCGGTCATGGCCCCGATCCCGGAGACGAAGATCCAGGGCGAGCGGTTCATCAGCGCCGCCAGGATCAGCAGGCCGGCGAGCAGGTAGACCAGAATCGAGACGACCTGGAGGTAGCCCTTGATGGGACGCTGGCGATACTCGGGATGGCGATCGTAGATCGCCTCTGCAGCGTTCAGCACGCTCGAGATCGCCAGGGCGCCCACCAGGATCATGACCGCGACGGCCACGCGGCGGATGCCGTCGACGAGGACCTCCGGCAGATCCGGGAAGAAGTTCAGGCCGTAGAAGACCACGAAGGCCGGCGCGACGTGCGAGATCCGCCCGAAGACGCCGGCATTCACGAGCTCGTCGTCCCACTGGGTCTTCGAGTTTCGGACCAGGTTGCGGAGACCGGCGACGAGGGACACCCGGACGACGAAGTAGACGAGCGTCGCGGCCCCGAAGAGGATCGCGAGGTCGATCAGGTCCACGACGGGCTCTCCCGCCTGTGCCCCGATGCTCTGCATGAACTCGTCCATCGCTCCCCCCATGACGCGGACGGCCTCTGGCCGGCCCGGCTGCGACCGGCGGGAGGATATCGAACCCGCGGGTCTGCCTCGCCCCGCGATGCGGCCTCCGGGATTTCCTACTCTCCGGGGCGATGCCCCCCGCCAAGAAGTCCTCTCGTCGTCGATCCGCCTCCCGCGCCGGCCGCCCCGAAGAGCTCGACCACATCGAGATCCGCGGCGCCCGGGAGCACAACCTCAAGTCCGTCGACGTCGACCTGCCGAAGAAGCAGCTCGTCGTCATGACCGGCGTCTCCGGCTCGGGCAAGTCGAGCCTCGCTTTCGACACGCTCTACGCCGAGGGCCAGCGCCGCTACGTCGAGAGCCTCTCCGCCTACGCGCGTCAGTTCCTCGGCCAGATGGAGAAGCCGCGCTACGACACCATCCGCGGGCTCTCGCCGACGATCTCGATCGAACAGAAGACGACGGGCAACAACCCGCGCTCGACGGTCGGCACGATCACCGAGATCTCCGATTACCTGCGTGTCCTCTGGGCGCGGACCGGCAAGCAGCACTGCCACGTCTGCGGCGCGCGCGTCGAGAGCCAGACCGCCGAGCAGATCGCGAAGACGCTCGCGGGACACGGCGAAGGGACGCGCCTGATCCTGCTCGCCCCGCTCCTCGTGAATCGCAAGGGCGAACACCGCGAGCTGCTCGAGGAGGCCCGCCGCGCGGGCTGGCTCCGCCTGCGCGTCGACGGCGAGATCGTGGAAACCGAAGGCCTCGAGGCCCTCGACAAGCGAAAGAAGCACCACGTCGAGGCGGTGATCGATCGCCTCGTGGTGAAACCCGGCATCAAGAGCCGGCTGACGGAGTCGGTCGAGACGGCGCTCCGGATCGGCGGCGGTCAGCTGATCGCGAACGTGCCCGGCGGTGAGGACGAGACCTTTTCCGAAACGGCGGCCTGCGGAAAGTGCGGGATCTCGTTTCCCGAGCTCACGCCGCAGGCCTTCTCCTTCAACAGTCCCCAGGGCATGTGCAACGACTGCAACGGCCTCGGCACTCGCTTCGAGATCGACCGGGATCTCGTCGTCCCCGACCCCGCCCTCGCGATCGACGAGGGCGCGGTCAAGCCCTGGGGCGAGGACGTGTCCCAGAAGGACGGCTGGGGGAGCGGCTTCCGTCGCCAGGTCCTCGCGGCCCTGAAGATCAGCACCACGAAGCCGTGGTCGAGGCTGACCGACAAACAGCGCGACCAGATCCTCTACGGCACCGGCGATCGCCGCTACCTCGTCAAGTGGACCGGCAAGAGCGGCAGCGGCGGCGGCCAGTTCCATACCACCTGGGAGGGCGTCGTCCCGCGTCTCATGCGCCGCTTCAAGGACACGAAGTCCGAAGGCATGAAACGCTGGTACGGCAAGTACATGGCCAACACCGCGTGCACGACCTGCGACGGGACGCGCCTCCGGACCGAGAGCGCCGCGGTCCTCGTCGCGGGCCGGACCCTGGTCGAGATCTCGAGCATGACCGTCGACGAGGCGCGCGCGTTCTTCGGGGCGATCAAGCTGAAGGGAGCGGATCTGAAGATCGCGACCGAAGTCTTGAAGGAGATCCGCTCCCGACTCGACTTCCTCGGTGCCGTCGGCCTCGGCTATCTCTCGCTCGATCGGGCGGGGCCCTCGCTCTCGGGCGGCGAGTCCCAGCGAATCCGCCTCGCGAGCCAGGTCGGATCCGACCTGACGGGCGTGATCTACATCCTCGACGAGCCGTCGATCGGCCTTCATCCGCGCGACAACGCGCGACTGCTCGAGACCCTCGAGCGCATGCGCGACATCGGCAACACCGTCGTCGTCGTCGAACACGACGAAGAGACGATTCGCGCCGCGGACTACGTCGTCGACTTCGGTCCCGGCGCCGGCGTCCGCGGCGGCGAGCTCGTGCACGCGGGGACCCCCGCCAGCCTCGCGCGCGCGAAGGACTCGCTG
>JBCCZJ010000077.1:0-14193 GCA_039187915.1 Myxococcota bacterium | reverse complement strand
GTTCAACATCCTCACCAACCCGCGCTATGCCGGGCCGGCGGATGAATTCCCGGCGATGATCGCCAACGACAAGGACTTCCTGGCCTCCCGCGTCTCCTACCACCTGGACCTGCGGGGCCCCGGGGTCGACGTGCAGACCGGCTGCTCGACGTCGCTCGTGGCGGTGCACGACGCGTGTCATGCGCTCCTGGACGGCGACTGCGAGGTCGCGCTCGCCGGCGGCGTCACGATCGGGCGCGTCGAACCCGAGGGCTACGTCTTCGAGGCCGGGGGCATCGCGTCGCCGGACGGCGTGTGCCGCGCCTTCGACGCGGACGGCCGCGGCACGCTCTTCGGGAACGGTGTGGGTATCGTCGTGCTGAAGCCGCTGGCCGCCGCCCAGCGGGACGGCGATCGGATCCTCGCGGTGATCGCGGGCTCGGCCGTGAACAACGACGGGGCCGGCAAGGTCGGTCTGCTCGCGCCGAGCGTCGGCGGGCAGGCCGAAGTGATCGAGACCGCCTGGGCGCGGGCCGGCCTCGATCCCGGGACGGTCGGCTACGTCGAGGCCCACGGGACGGCGACGGAGCTCGGCGATCCGATCGAGTTCAGGGCCCTCGAGCAGGCGCTCGGCGCGAAGCTTCGCGCAGTGGGTCGGACCTGCGCGCTCGGCTCGGTCAAGACGAACGTCGGCCACCTCGACGCGGCCGCCGGCGTCGCCGGTCTGATCAAGGCCGTCCTCGCGCTCGATCGCGAAGTGCTCCCGCCGAGCCTCCACTTCGAACGACCGAATCCGCAGCTCGGTCTCGAAGCGAGTCCCTTCGACGTCGTGCGCGACCGCACGCCCTGGACGCGTGGGGCGGAGCCGCGCCGCGCCGGCGTGAGCTCCTTCGGCATGGGCGGGACGAACGCCCACGTCGTGCTCGAAGAAGCGCCGGCTCCGGCCGTCGCCGAATCGCCTTCCGCGTCTCGTGACGATCGCTGGCAGGTCCTGCCGCTCTCGGCGCAGACCCCCGCCGCTCTCGACCAGACCGCGGACCGGCTCGCGCGCCATCTGAGCGCGCATCCGGAGCTGGACCTCACCTCGGTCGCGCACACGCTCCAGATCGGGCGGCGCGCGCTCGTCGAACGTCGGATCTGCGTGGTGAAGTCGCGGGAGGACGCGATCGCGACGCTCTCCGCGCCCCCGCTTCCCGGCCAGCGCGGCCAGGGGACGGTGACCGAGCGCCCGATCGTCTTCGTCTTCAGCGGCCAGGGCAGCCAGTACCCCGGGATGGCGAGGCGGCTCTACGCGAGCGAGCCCGTCTTCCGGGAGGCCTTCGACGCCTGTGCCGCGCACGTCGCGCCGCAGCTCGACCTGCTCGCGATGGTCGACGCGCAGACCGAGCCGGAGACGCTCGCGCGGACGGAACACACGCAGCCCGTCCTCTTCGCCTTCGAGTTCGCGCTCGCGCGGCTCTGGATCGCGCGCGGGGTCGAGCCGGACGCGCTGATCGGTCATAGCCTGGGCGAGCTCGTGGCTGCCTGCGTCGCCGGCGTGTTCACGCTGGAGGACGCCCTCGACGCGGTGGTCCTGCGCGGGCAGGCGATGCAGGCGTGTCCGACCGGAGCGATGCTCGCGGTCGCGGCGGACGCGGTCGATCTCGAAGCGCTGCTGGCCGACGTGCCCGGGCTGGAACTCGCGGCGGTGAACGCGCCGCAGGCGACGACGCTCGCCGGGCCCGACGACGCCGTCGCGCGGGCGGAGGCCTGGCTCCGCGCGCGCGACCTGCCGATGAAGCGGCTGGCGGTCTCGCACGCCTTCCATTCCGCGAGCATGGAGCCCGCGGCGGAGCGCCTGAAGGCGCACCTGGACGGCGTGTCCCTCTCGCCGCCGACGGTTCCGATCGTCTCGAACGTCTCGGGTGGATGGCTCTCGGACGAGGAAGCGACGCGCGCCGACTACTGGGCGCGTCATCTGCGCCAGCCCGTCCGGTTCGCCGAAGGGATCGCGACCCTGGGCGAGCTCTCCGGGCCGCTCTTCCTCGAGGTCGGTCCGGGGGACGCGCTTTCGCGTTCGGTGATCGCGTGTACGGGCGAGGCGAACGGGGCGATCCCGAGCTTGCCGGGGGTGCAGCAGGCGAAGCACGCGGAGCGCTACTTCGCGCAGGCCTTCGGTCGGCTCTGGGCGATGGGCGCCGACGTCGACTGGACGACCCTGCGTCGCGCGGGCGAAGCCGTGCCTTCGTCCGTTTCGCTCCCGACCTATCCCTTCGAGCGCAAGCGCTACTACCCCGACGTCTCGGGCGCGCGCGGCGCGCCGTCGGTCGATCCGGACCGGAAGATCGCGAACCCGCGCGACTGGTTCCATGCGCCCCACTGGGAGCGTTCCGCCCTGCGCTTCGACGCGCAGGGGACGACGGCCTTCGACGATGCGGAGACTTCGCTCCTCGTGGTGTTCGGCGCGGGGCCCACCGCCGACCGGCTGGCGGGTGCCCTCGCCGGTCCGGTCCTTCGCGTCGCGCCGGGCGACGGCTTCGCGGCGCAGGCGCACACGGCGTTCGAGGTCGATCCGCTCTCCGAGTCCGACTGGACGCTCCTGCTCGAGGCGCTGGCGGCGCGCGACGCATCGCGGATTCGCTGGGTCCATGCGCCGAACGCCGACGGCGCGTCCGATCTCGACGGGCTGGTCGCGCTCGCCCGCGCGCTGCTCACGACCGGGCTCGGCGTCGAGTTCAATCTCGTGACCCGGGACGCCTTCGACGTCGTGGGGACCGAGTCGCCCGTCGCGTCGCGCGCGCAGGCGATCGGCCTGGCGCAGGTCATGGCGCAGGAGGTCCCGGGACTCGCCCTGCGCTGTCTCGATGTCGCTGGCGAGTTCACCGGCGAGGCCTTCGCGCGTGTGATCGCGTCGTCACCGACGCTGCGCGTGCCCGTCGTCGCCCTGCGCGGCGCGCACGTGTGGACGCGTCGTCATCGCCCGCTGCCGCTGGTCGAGGGGGATCCCGGGCTCCGCCGCGATGCGACCTACGTGATCGTCGGCGATCCGACCGGCGGGCTCGCGCTCCTCCATGCGCGCTTCCTGCGCGAGGACTGGAACGCGCGGGTCGTCTTCCTGACGGGCGGCGGGTTTCCGTCGCCGGGAACGTGGGAAGGCGTGCTCGCGGATCCGGAGACCTCGCCTTCGACGGTCGCCGCGATCGAGCGGATCCGCGCGCTCGGCGAAGAGGGCAAGGCCTGGACCCTCGCTTCGATCGATCTCACCGACGTGAGCGCCCTCCGCACCGCGCTGCACGAAGCCGGCAGCGCGTCGGGCGAACTGGCCGGGATCTTCACGAGCGACCTGATGGGCGACGACTCGGCCTGTGTGCTGCCGGACCTCGACCCGGCCGAGCGCGCGCGGATCATGCGGAGCAAGACCGAGGGCATCCGTGCGCTCCAGCGGGCCCTCGACGGAATCGATCTCGACTTCGTGCTGCTCCAGTCGTCGCTCTCGTCGGTCGTCGGTGGCGTCGGCTTCTCGGCGTATGCGGCCGCGACCGCCTTCCTCGCCGCCACCGCGACGCTCCATCGCGGACCCGTGCGCTGGCTGAGCCTCGGTTGGGACGCGGTCCGCGAAGAAGCGTCCGAGCCGGCGCACCGCACGTCACTGCTCGCGACGGCGCTTTCGCCGGAAGAGGTCTGGGCGGCGACCTGTCGCGCGCTGGCGGAGCCCGGTCTCGCCTACGCCGCCGTCAGCGCGCGCGATCTCGACGCGCGGCTCGAGGTGGCGTTCGGTCGCGCGGCGGGCGGCGACGCGCGCGCGGAGGGTGGGCACGCGCGTCCGGAGCTCGCGACGGCCTACGCGGCACCGCGGACGCCGGTCGAGACGGCGGTCGCGACCGCGGTCGCCGAGCTGCTCGGGCTCGAGCGGGTGGGGGTCGACGACGACTTCTTCGAGCTCGGCGGGAACTCGCTGCTCGCCATCCAGGCGGTCACGCGGCTGCGCAAGGAGTTCGGTGTCGAGCTCTCGATGCGCTCCCTCCTCTACGGTACGCCGACCGTCGCGGGGATCGCGGAAGCGATCGAGCGCGGCGACTTCGGCCTGTCGGAAGAACAGGTCGACACCCTCGAGGATCTCCTCGGTGAAATCGAAGCCCTGCCCGCCGACGGCGCGGGCGGGCAGGACTGACGGAAGGCGCCATGCAATTCAGCCTCTTCTTCTTCGACGGTGACGGCGAGAACGTCGGCACCGACCCCTATCGCCTGATCCAGGACGCGGCGCGCTTCGCGGATCGCGAAGGGCTCGCGGCGGTCTGGACGCCCGAACGTCATTTCCATGCGTTCGGCGGGCTCTATCCGAATCCGGCGCTCTCCGCGGCGTCGCTCGCGATGATCACCGAGCGCGTCCAGCTCCGGGCGGGCAGCGTCGTGCTGCCGCTGCATCATCCGGTCCGCGTCGCCGAGGACTGGGCGGTCGTCGACAATCTGTCGGGCGGTCGCGTCGCGATGGCGGCGGCGACGGGCTGGACGATGGACGAGTTCATCCTCTCTTCCGAGCCCCACGGCAGCCGGCGCGGCCTGATGTGGCGGAGTCTCGACGAGCTCCGTCGGCTCTGGCGCGGGGAAGCGGTCGAGTTCGAGGACGCGGCGGGGCGGCTCGTCGAGGCGCGCACGCTGCCGCGACCGGTCCAGCCGGAGCTTCCGATCTGGATCACCTGCCAGTCGGCGGAGACCTTCGTCGAAGCGGGACGCCTCGGCGCGAACGTCCTCACGTCGGTGCTCGGCGAGACCGTCGCGGACGTGGCGGGGCAGATCACGAAGTACCGCGAGGCGCGCAGCGCGGCGGGTCACGACCCGGCGACGGGATGCGTCTCGCTGATGATGCACACGTTTCTCGGCGACGACGAAGAGACGGTGAAGCGCGACATCCGCGAGCCCTTTCGGGAGTACCTGAAGACCCACTACGGCCTGCTCGAGAACCTCGCGAAGGGCATGGGACTCGACGTGAGTCTCGACGACTTCAGCGACGACGATCTCTCGGCGGTGCTCGACTTCGGCGTCGAGGGCTTCATGCGCAACCGTTCGTTGATCGGAACGCCGGAGGGTTGCCTGCCCTTCGTTCGCGAGATGGAGGCGCTCGGAATCGACGAGATCTGCTGCCTGATCGACTTCGTCCAGGACTACGACGGGGTGATGGCGTCGCTCCCCCATCTGGCCGAGCTCAAGAAGCGCGTCGACGCGGGCGCCGACCCGGCCACGCACGACGCGGCCTGAAGCGAAGGCGCGACGTCGGATGATGGACCCCGAGAGGATCGCCGCACTGCGGGAGCGCATCGCTTCGCTCGCCCCGGCCCAACGGGAGCTGCTCCGCGAGCGGCTCGTCGGGCAGGGGATCGATCCGGCGTGGCTCGAGCCGGACGAACCGGTCGCGCCGACGCCGGCCGTCGAGCGGCCCGCGCGCCTGCCGCTCTCCGCGGCCCAGTCGCGCGTCTGGGTCCTGCACCAGATCATCCCCGGACTCACCGCCTATCACATCCCCTTCGCCTGGTCGTTGCGGGGCGCCCTCGACGAGGCCGCCCTCGACCGCGCGTTCGCTGCCCTCGTCGCGCGGCACGAATCGCTGCGGACCGTGTTTCCGTCGGGTGAAGACGGACGTCCGGTCCAGGACGTCCGCGCCGATCTCGTGGTCCCCCTCGAATGGGAAGACGTGCCGGATCACGCGGACCGTTCGATCGGGACCGAAGGACTGCCGGAGTGGGTGCGGGCGCGGGCGGGCGCGCTCGCGGATCTCGCCTTCGATCTCGCGCAGGGGCCGCTGCTGCGGATCGTGCCGATGCGCGTGGCCGAGGACCACGTGATCGTGGTCGTGGTGCTCCATCATCTGGTCGCCGACGGCTGGTCGCGGGGCCTCTTCATGACGGAGCTCGCGGCCTTCTATCGCGCGGCGTGCGCGGACGAGGACCTCGGGGCGGTGCTCCCGCCGCTCGCATGGCACTACGTGGACCACGTCCTGGCGGAGCGCGCGTTCCGCGAATCCGACGCGGCCCGCGCCGAGCTCGCCTACTGGAAGGAACGACTCGCCGGGCTCGAGCCTCTCGAGCTCCAGACCGGTCGAGCGCGGCCCGCCGAGACCGGCTTCCGGAGTCGGACCTTCATCACGACGCTCCCGCCCGCGCTGAACGAATCCCTGAAGACGCTCGCGCGCCAGTCCGGCCTCACCTACTTCATGTTCCTGCTGGCGGCGTTCAAGCTCCTGCTCCATCGCTACACCGGCGCGTCCGATCTCGCCGTCGGCGTCCCCGTCGGCGGCCGCACGGATCCGCGGACGCTCTCGCTCGTCGGCTTCTTCGTGAACACGCTCGTCGTGCGCACGCGCTTCGCGCACGCGCCGAACGCGCCCGTGGTCGACTGGTTCGCGGCGGTCAAGGATTCGGTGGTCGGTGCGCTCGAACATCAGCGCGTGCCCTTCGCCGACGTGGTCGACGCCTGCGCGCCGCCGCGCCAGGGCTCGCGGAATCCCTTCTTCGAGATCATGTTCCAGGCCCAGACGGACGGCTATCGGACCCAGAACGCCGCGGCGCCCGACGTGGCGCTCGGCGACCTCGCGATCTCGCAGCACGCGGTCCCGATGGACCAGACGAAATTCGACATGAGCTGGCATCTCCTGGATCGCGACGACGGCCTGCTGGTCGCGATCGAGTACCGCGACGCGCTCTTCGACGACGTCTACGCCGGCGCCATGGCGGGCCATTTCCGTCGTCTGCTGGAGGCCCTCGTCGCCACGCCCGACGCGCGGCTGGCGGAGCTCTCGCCGCTGGCGGCGTCGGAGCGCGAGCGGCTCGTCGGCTTCGCTCGCGGCGCGGCGGCGCCCGCACCGGCGCACGCGACGCTGCCGGCGATGCTCGAGCACCAGGCGGCGCTCGAGCCCGCGGCGCTGGCCGTGCAGGATGCGGAGGGAGCGCGGCTCACCTACGCGCAGCTGGAAGCGCGGTCTCGCGCGGTGGCGCAGGGGCTGGTCGCGCAGGGGATCGCTCCGGAGGACCGGATCGGGGTCCGCCTTCCGCGTCGGGTCGACCTGCTGGTCGCGATGCTCGGCGTGCTGCGCGCGGGTGCGGCCTTCGTTCCGCTCGACCCGTCGTTGCCCGAGGCGCGTCTGCGTTTCATGGCGGAGGACGCCGGCTGTCGCCGCGTGATCGGTGACGCGCCCGGCGACGCGACGTCGGTCGAGGCGCTCGAGGATGCGGGCCGCGCGAACGGGGCCGCGCTCCCCGCGCTTTACCCGCAGCAGCTCGCCTACGTCATGTACACGTCGGGCTCGAGCGGCCGGCCGAAGGGGACGATGATTCCGCACGCGGGGCTTTCGGCCTACCTCGAATGGTGTCGGCGGCGCTACCCGGTGACGGAAGGCTACGGCGCTCCGGTACACGGCTCGATCGGTTTCGACGCGACGCTGACGGCGCTCTTCGCGCCGCTCGCCTGCGGCGCGACGGTCCAGCTCCTCTCCGACGCGGACGATCTCGCCGCGCTCGCGGGCGAGCTCGCCCATCCGTCCCACGGACCGTCGGGCATCGTGAAGCTCACGCCGGCCCATCTGAAGGCGCTCCCGCCGCTGCTCGGCGAAGGGCTCGATCCCGAACAGGCGCCACGCGCCTTCGTGATCGGCGGGGAGGCGCTGACGGCGGCACACGTCGAGGCGTGGCGCCGGGACGCGCCCGCGGTCGCGCTGCTGAACGAATACGGCCCGACGGAGACCGTCGTCGGCTGCTGCGTCCACGAGGTCGGCGCGGACGAGACGGGCAACCTCCCGATCGGCCGGCCGATCGACGGCGTGGCGCTCTACGTCCTCGATCACTGGCTCGAGCCCTGCCCCGTCGGCGTCCCGGGCGAGCTCTACATCGGCGGCCCGGGCGTCGCGCGCGGCTATCTCGATCGTCCGCGCCTCTCGGCGGAGCGCTTCGTCCCGAACCCGTTCCGTCGCGCAGGCGACGCGGAGAGCGAAGCGCTCTACCGGACCGGCGATCAGGTCGCATGGCGCGACGACGGCGTGCTGCTCTATCTCGGCCGCCTCGACGAGCAGGTCCAGCTGAACGGCTACCGCATCGAGCTCGCCGAGGTCGAAGCGCGGCTCCTCGCCCACCCGGACGTCGAGGCGGGCGCGGTCGTCGTCCAGACGCCCGCCGGTCAGCCCCAGCTCGTCGCGTTCTTCTCGACCGCCGGGGATCCGCAGGCGGTCGCCGACGCGCTGCCCGGCTGGCTGGCCGAGACGCTGCCGGCGCCCATGCGTCCGCATCGGATCGAAGCCCTCGACGCCGTGCCGCTCACGCCGAACGGCAAGGTCGACCGCAAGGCGCTGCCGGAGGTCACGACGCGCGCGGCCGGCGCGTCCCGCGCGCCGGAGACGGACGTCGAGACGCGACTGGTCCGCTGCTGGTGCGAAGCGCTCGGACGCGACGCGGTCGGACTGGACGACAACCTCTTCGAGCTCGGCGGCGATTCGATCACGGGCATGCAGATCATCGGCCTCGCGCGCGAAGCCGGGCTCCACCTGACCCCGCGGCAGCTCTTCGAGCACCAGACCGTCGCCGGCCAGGCCCGCGTCGCCCGCTCGCTCGACGCCCACGAGACGCTCGGGCTGACGCTCCCCGATGGCCCCTTCCCGCTGTCGCCGATCCAGTGGGCGTTCCTCGAGCGCCTCCGGGGCGCGCCGGACGCCGACCGCGATCACGAGAACCACGGCGTGCTGCTGCGGCTGACGCGGCCGCTCGATCGCGCGCGCCTCGATCGCGCGTTGTCGTCGGTCGTGGCGCACCACGATTCGCTGCGGCTGCGTCTCGTCGACGAGACCCCGCCGCTCCAGACCTACGTCGCGCCGGCGGAGGGCGCCCCGATCGTCGAGACGGTCGACCTCTCCGCGGGCGCCTTCGATCCGGTCCGCCTGGACGCACGGCTCGCCGAGGCCCAGCGGGACTTCGATCTCGCGACCGGGCGCGTCTTCCGCGCCGTCCACGTGGCGATGCCCGAAGGCGAGGCGGATCGGCTGCTGCTCCTCGCCCACCACTGGGCCGTCGACGCCTGGTCCATGAAGCTGATCGTCGAGGATCTCGAACGGGCCTATGCACAGCTCGAGCGCGGCGAGGACGTGGCTTTGCCGCCGAAGACGTCGAGCTTCGCGTCCTGGGTCGCTCATCTCGACGAGTCTCTCGAAGGCATCGAGGCGGCCCAGCGACACTGGGTCGACGTGTGCCGCCCCGTCGCCGCGCTTCCCTGGGGCGCGACGTCGGCGCCGGACGCGGTCGGACACGAAGAGGTCGTCGTCACCCTCGATCCCGAACGCACGCGGGCCGTGCTCGCTTCGCGGGAAGCGCAGGGACGGAACGGCGTCGACGCCGTGCTCGCGGCGACGCTGGGGCATGCGCTGTGTCGTTGGGCCGACGTCGAGGAAGTCGTGATCGACGTCGAAGGCCACGGCCGGCACGCGTTCGATCCCGGCCTCGACCTGATGCGGACGACCGGCTGGTTCACGAGCCGGCATCCGGTCCGGCTCCGCGTGCCGCGCGGCGCCGAGGCGTCGCCGGTCGCCGAGGCACGCGCCCAGATCGCGGACGCGCCGCACCAGGGCCTGAGCTTCGGCCTGCTGGCGCAGCGGGCGCGCGCAGGCGTGCGCTCGCCGGCGGAGCTCCAGCTGAATTATCTCGGGCGGATGGAGCTCGACCGGATGGGGCTCGGCGGACCGCAGGACGCGCCCTTCGCGCGGCTCGAAGTCCGTCCGCTTCCGGCGCTGCGCGCGGCGGGCAACCCGACGGGCGTGCGCGTCGAGGTCGTGGGGCTCGTGGAGGAAGAACGGCTCACGCTCCGCTGGCGCTTCCGTTCCGCGGACGTGGGTCGCGCGACCGTCGAGCGGATCGCGGAGCGTCATGCGGCGATGCTCCACTCGAAGTCGCTGCGCGGCGACGCGGCGCCGGTTGCGCCCGAGCTCGACGCCAAGGGCGTCGATCGCGGCAGCCTCGAGAAGCTCCTGTCGCGGGTCGGGTCGCGCTGATGGCTGCCGGGAGCCTGATCGACGCCTATCCCCTCACGCCCATGCAGTCGGGGATGCTCTTCCATTCCCTGCTCGCGCCGGAGAGCGGCGTCTACGTCGAGCAGCGCTGGTGCGAGATCCGGGGCCCGCTCGACACGAAGGCCTTCTTCGAGGCCTGGCAGACGGTCGTCGATCGGCACGCCGTGCTCCGGACGGAGTTCCACTGGCAGGACATGGATCAGCCGCTGCAGGCGGTCTTCGATCGCGTGCCGCTGCCTTGGCGGGAAGAAGACTGGCGACAGGCCGCCGGGGACGAGATGGTGCGACTGGATCGTTTCCTGGCCGAGGATCGACGTCGGGGCTTCGAGCTGGATCGCGCGCCGCTCATGCGCTGCGCGCTCTTCCGCGTGGCCGACGACCGCTGGCGCTTCGTCTGGACCCATCATCACCTGCTGATGGACGGCTGGTGCAATGGCCTCCTGCTGCGCGAAGTCCTGCAGGTCTATCGCGCCGCGAGCGAGGGGCGCGAGGTCTCGTTGCCGGCCCCCGTCCCCTACCGGAGCTTCGTCGATTGGCTGCAGGCGCACGACGTGCGCCGGTCGGAGGACTATTGGCGCCGTGTGCTCGACGGCTGCGAAGCGCCCGGCGCCCTCCATCTGCCGGGGGGCACGCCGGCGGCGAGCGCCGACGAGGCCTCCGATGGCTATGCCACGGTCGCGCACGCGCTGGACGCGGACCTCGGTGCGGCGCTCGAGCGGTCGGCGCGGACCCATCGGCTCACGCTCAGCACGCTCTTCCAGGGCGCGCTCGCGCTCCTGCTCGGCCGCATGACCGGAACCGACGACGTGCTCTTCGGCGCGGCCGTCTCGGGTCGGCCGACGGATCTTCCGGCCGCGGAACAGATCGTCGGTCTCTTCCTGAACACCGTGCCGGTCCGCGTCGATACGCAGGGCGATCAGGCGCTGCTGCCCTGGCTGCGCGCGCTGCATGCCGAGCAGTCCCACCGCGACGAGCATGCCCACGCGTCCCTGATCGAGCTGCAGCGCTTGACCGACATCCCGAGCGGCGTGCCGATGTTCCAGACGCTCCTCGTGTTCGAGAACTATCCGGTGTCGATCGACGCCGCGATCCAGGGGCTCGATCCCGGGATCACCCTCGACGATCCCGGTGGCTTCGAGCGCACGAACTACCCGCTCTCGCTCTTCGTGCATCCGGGCGACGCGATCCGCGTCGAGGCGCGCTTCGAAACCGAGCGCTACGGCGCGTCGGCGATCGAGCGGCTCTGCACCCACCTCGAAACGCTGCTGCGCGGAATCGTCACCGCGCTCGACGCCGACGCGGCGCCGACGCTCGATCGGCTGCCGATGCTCGGCGACGAGGAGCGCCGCGGGCTCGTCGCGTCGGAGCAGGGACCGCCCGGCGAGGCGCGGGATGCGCGGGTGTCCGAGCGCGTCGACGCGGTCGCGGCGGCTCGCGGCGAGACGGTCGCGGTCGTGGCGGGCGCGTCCGGCGACGCGTCGAAAGACACATTCGGCGATCCGTCGAAAGACACATTCGGCGACGCGCTGGACTATGCGACCGTGGCCGCGCGCTCGACCGCGATTGCCAGTCGGCTCGTGCACGGCTTCGGGTTGTCGCAGGGCATGCGCGTGGGGCTCTTCCTCGAGCGCACCGCGGCGTTGCCGGTCGCGATGCTCGGGGTCCTGAAGGCGGGCGCGGCGTTCGTGCCCCTCGCGCCGGACCATCCCGAAGATCGTCTGCGCTTCATCGCCGAGGACGCCGGGCTCGACCTCGTGCTCCACGATGGCGACGCGGCGCGGGCGCGCGAGGCGCTCGGCCCGGTCCGGCTCGTCGATCTCGCCACGATCGCCGACGAAGAGGACGCCGCCCCGCTCCCGGCGGTCGATCGGACGGCGCTCGCCTATCTCCTCTACACGAGTGGCAGCACCGGCCGACCGAAGGGCGTGGCGATCGGCCATGGCGCCCTCGAGAACTTCCTCGATTCGATGGCGCGCGCGCCCGGGCTCGCGCCCGACGACGTCCTGCTCGCGGTCACCACGATCTCCTTCGACATCTCGATCCTGGAGCTCCTGCTCCCGCTGACCGTCGGGGCCCGCCTCGTGATCGCGGGCGCCGAGGAGGCGCGAGACGGGCCGCGCCTGATCGAGCGGATCGCGCGCGACGCGGTGACGGTGATGCAGGCGACGCCGGCGACCTGGCGTCTGCTGGTCGAGAGCGGCTGGACCGGCGGAGGCGGCCTGCGCGTGCTCTGCGGGGGCGAGGCGCTGCCCGGCGAGCTCGCCCGCGCGCTCCTCGAACGCAGCCCCGACGTCTGGAATCTCTACGGCCCGACGGAGACGACGATCTGGTCGGCCGCGCTGCGGGTGGACGCATCGATCGCGTCGGGCGAGTTCGTCCCGATCGGCCGGCCGATCGCCGAGACCGAGCTGCGCGTCGTCGACGCGGCGCTGCGTCGTTCGCCGGTCGGCGCGCTGGGCGAGCTCCTGATCGGCGGCGCAGGCTTGAGTCCGGGCTATTGGCTCCGCCCCGACCTCACGTCGGAGCGCTTCGTCCACGTGGACGACGGCGCGGCCTCGCCGTCCCGGCTCTATCGGACGGGCGATCTCGTGCGGCGGCGCGAGGACGGGCTCCTCGACTTCGTCGGGCGGACGGACTCGCAGATCAAGCTGCGCGGCTTCCGCATCGAGCTCGGCGAGATCGAGGCCGTCCTGCTCGCCCAGCCTTCGGTCGAAGAGGCCGTGGTCGTGCTCCACGAGCCGAGTCCATCCGGCGGTCGGCTCGTCGCGTTCGTGCGGGCGTCCGCGCGGATCGAGCCGGCCGCGCTGCGCGCCGCGCTTCGCGAGCGCCTTCCCGACTACATGGTGCCTGCGCTCTTCGTGCCGCTCGAGGCCTTTCCGCTCACGCCGAACCGCAAGATCGACCGCCGCGCGCTGCGGGCGCGCGCGGACGGGGCGAGCGAGCCCGCGTCCGGCGCGCTCCCTGCGCGGCGCGCGAGCTCGCCCCGGGCGGAGGTGATCGCCGGCGTCTTCCGCGAGCTGCTCGACCTCGAGGAGATCGCTTCCGATCACGACTTCTTCGAGCTCGGCGGCCATTCGCTGAGCGCGACGCGACTCGTCACGCGACTCTCGGCGCTGCTCGACGTCGAGATCCCGCTCCGGCTCCTCTTCGAGCATTCGCGCTTCGACGATTTCGTCCAGGCGGTGGAGCGCCTCGAAGGGGGGCGCGCCTCGAAGGCGCCGATCCCGCGGCAGGAACGACCGGACGGGGTCGCCCCCGTCTCCGACGCCCAGCGCCGCCAATGGCTGCTCGCGGAGCTCGCGCCGGAGAGTCCGCTCTACGGGATCCCGACCGCGATCCGGATCACGGGCACGGTGTCGTTCGAGGCGCTCGACTTCGCGATGCAGACCGTGGTGGAACGGCACGAGATGCTGCGGACGCGCTTCGAGGAGCGCGACGGAGAGGTCGTCGGTGTCGTGGAGTCGGCCGCGTCGGTGCGCGTCGCGCGCAGGACGATCGAGGGCGCGACGCCCGAAGCGCGGGAGCGCGCGCTCGCGGCGTGGATGGCGCGCGCGGCCCGCGAGCCTTTCGACCTCGCGCATCCGCCGCTCTGGCGCATGACCGTGCTCACGCTGTCGCAGGCGGACCACGTCCTGGTCTTCCATTGCCATCACATCCTCGTCGATGGCTGGTCGATCGGCGTGCTCGTGCGCGAGATCGCGACGCTCTACGACGCGTTCCGCGACGCCGGCGCGGGCCCACCCGGAGCGAACCCGCTCCCGGCGCTCCCGATCCAGTACGCCGACTACGTAGCATGGTCCCGCGAGACGGACGTGACGCCGGACCTCGACTACTGGCGTGCGCAGCTCGCGGGCCTGCCGGTCCGGCTCGGCCTGCCGACGGATCATCCGCCGCCCGTCGAGGCGTCGGGGGAGGGCGACACGGTGCGCTTCGCGCTCCCGCGCGAGACCCGCGACGCGCTGCAGGCCCTGGCCCAGTCCGAAGGCACGACGCTCTTCATGACGCTGCTCGCCGCGTTCGCGGTCGCGCTCCATCGCGTGACGGGCGAGACCGATCTCGCGATCGGCACCCCGGTCGCGAACCGGGACCACCCCGACGTCGAGGACCTGATCGGGCTCTTCGTGAATACGCTCGTGCTGCGCGTCGACCTCGCCGGCGATCCCGCGTTCGAAGCGCTCCTCGAGCGGGTGCGCGCG
>JBCCZJ010000076.1:0-14274 GCA_039187915.1 Myxococcota bacterium | reverse complement strand
TTTTCGGGGTCCGGTTTCCGGCACGCGCGTCGCGCGCATCCGGATCCGCTCCAGCGGCTACGTCGGGTGCATCCCGATCTGCTCCAGCGGCTATGTCGGGTGCATCCCGATCTGCTCCGGCGCCGGGTCGGGTGCTACCGGATGCGCTCGAGCTCCGCGTCGACGATCCGGCTGATCTCGTCGGCATCGCGGGCGCCGCGCAGGGCGATGCCGTTCACGAAGAAGGCCGGGGTCCCGGTCACGCCCGCCGCCTCGCCGGCCTCGAAGTCCGCCTGCACGAACCCCTGGTAGCGGCGCTCGCCCATGCACTGCCCGAGCGCAGCCAGGTCGAGCTCGAGCTCACGTCCGATCTCGGCGTAGGAGCTCGTCTCGAGGCGACCGCCGCGGGCGAAGATCGCGTCGTGGAACTCCCAGAAGCGGCCCTGCTCGTCGGCGCACATCGCGGCCTCGGAGGCGGGTCGGGCCTGCGGGTGGATGCTGTCGAGCGGGAAGTGGCGGTGGACGAGGCGCACGTCCTCGGGGTAGCGGTCGAGCACCTCGGCGAGGACCGGCTCGGAGCGGATGCAGTAGGGACACTGGTAGTCGCTGAACGCCATGATCGTGACCGGCGCGTCCGCGTTTCCGCGCACGAGGCGTGTCGCTTCGAGGTCGACCCGCGGCGGCGCCAGCGCGAAGCGCCAGTCGACGGCCTCGATCCGCGGGCCGATGTAGTCGCCCCAGGCGCGCGCCTTGGCCTCGTTGTCGAGCATCTCCTTGATCTGGGGCGCCACGTCTTCGAGCGCCGCGCCGCGTAGGCGGGACTGGTTCTCGGTGTACCAGTCGGCGACCTGCTCGATCGTCGTCTCCGGTACGCCGTCCGAGATCTTCGCGACCAGCGCCTCGGGCGACACGCCTTCTTCTTCTGCGGCCGCTTCGACCACCCGCTTCTGGACGAGGTCGCGGGCCGCGCGCTCTCGCATCTCGAAGAGCTCTGCCTCGGGCTGGCGCAGCAGCTCGTCGAGGAACTGCTCCTGCATGTAGGCCTGGAGCTCGTCGACCGTGATGTCCTGCCCGTCGACGACGAGCGCGACCTGGTCGCCCCCTTCGGTCGTCGGGCCGCTGGACGCGGAGGCCGTGGCCTGCCCCTTCGAGTCGAGGCCGAGCGCGCCGCAGCCCGTCGTCAGACAGACGGAGAGCGCGACGACGAGCGCCCACGCCGCGGGGGCGAGCAGGGCGGGAAAGGAGGAAGCCGGTCGAGAGGCGTCGGTGTGCATGGCGGGAGGGTACGCGACCCGCCTCAGGCTGGCTCGTTCCGATACCGCGCCATGAAGTCCTCGGCGAAAGCCGCGTAGTCGCCGGCGAGAATCGCGCGTCGCGCGTCGGCCACGAGGCGCTGGTAGAAGCGGACGTTGTGGATCGAGCAGAGGACCGCGGAGAGCACCTCGTTCGCCGCGAAGAGGTGATGGATGTACGCGCGGGTGAAACCGCCCGTGCACGTGTAGCAGTCGCACGCGGCGTCGACCGGGAAGGCGTCGCGCCGGAAGCGCCGGTTCGTGAGACGGATCCGGCCGCGCGACGTGAAGACCGTCGCGGAGCGGGCGTAGCGGGTCGGGATGACGCAGTCGAACATGTCGATCCCGTAACCGATGCAGGCGATCAGGTCTTCGGGCAGGCCGACGCCCATCAGGTAGCGCGGCTTGTTCTCGGGCAGGAGCGGCGCGGCGTGATCGGTCACCTGGCAGAGCAGCGCGTGGCCTTCGCCGACGGAGACGCCGCCGATCGCATAGCCGGGGCAGTCCATGGCGACGAGCGAGGCGGCGCAGGCTTCGCGCAGCTCGGGATACGTCGAACCCTGAACGATCCCGAAGAGCGACTGCGCCTCGGCACGCGCGTGGGCCCGGAGACAGCGCTCCATCCACTGCAGCGTCCGCCGGACGCCCTGGCCGGCGAGCTCGCGGGTCGCGGGATACGGCGTGCACTCGTCGAAGGCCATGATGATGTCGGCGCCGAGCGCGTTCTGGATCTCGATCGAACGCTCCGGCGTGAGGTCCATTTCCTTTCCGGTGACCTCGTTCTTGAAGCGGGCGCACTTGTCGGTGATCTCGACGCCGGGCAGCGAGAAGACCTGGAAGCCACCCGAGTCGGTCAGGATCGGGCCGGACCACTGCATGAACGGATGGAGTCCCCCCAGCTTCTCGACCAGCGCTTCGCCGGGCCGCAGCGCCAGGTGGTACGTGTTCGCGAGGACGATCTGGGCGCCGGTGTCCGCGACCTGTGCGGGCGTCATGGCCTTGAGCGCACCGTGGGTCCCGACGGGCATGAACGCCGGCGTCTCGATCGCGCCATGCTTCGTCTCGACGCGCCCCGCCCGGGCGCGATCGCTCGTGCGTTCCAACGTGAAGCGCAGGGCGGGCGTGTCGTTCGAAGAGACGGGGGCGTCCATACGCCGCAACGTAGCCTCGATTGGGGTAGGATCCGCGCCGAGTCCGCCCCGCTCGCGACCGGATCGAACAGGAGACCCGCTTGGCCCAGGACCGCATCGCGCCTGCCGCGTTCTCGGATCGTCTGATCACCCGGGTGCGCGATCTCGGTCATCCTCTCTGCGTCGGTCTCGATCCCCACCTCGCTCCGATCCCGCCGCTCTTCCAGCAGGGCACGATGGCGACGGACGACGAACGGACCGCGCTCGCGGTCGAGTCGTTCCTCGAGGCGGTCCTCGACCGACTGGTGGGGCGGGTGGCCGTGATCAAGCCGCAGATCGCGTTCTTCGAGCAGCTCGGCTGGCGCGGGCTGCGCGTGCTCGACGGGCTTTGTCGGCGCGCCGCGGAGGCCGACCTGCTGGTGCTGCTCGACGCGAAGCGCGGCGACATCGGTTCGACCGCGGAGGGCTACGCGGCGGCCTACCTGACACCGGACGCGGCGATGCCCGTCGATGCGATCACGCTCAGTCCCTATCTCGGCTTCGACACGATCGAACCCTTCGCGCGGGTCGCAGCGGACGCCGGTCGCGGCCTCTTCGTGCTGGTCCGCACGAGCAACCCCGGAAGCGGGGATCTGCAGGACCGCGACGTGAACGGCGAGCCGCTCTTCGGCCTGGTCGCCGAGGGGCTCGGCCGGTTCGAGACCCAGCTCGCCGGCACCTCGACGCCGTGGTCCTCCCTCGGCGTCGTCGTCGGGGCGACCTGGCCCGACCAGGCGCAGCGCGTCCGCGAAGCGCTGCCGAAGGCGCTCTTCCTGGTGCCGGGCTACGGCGCGCAGGGCGGCTCGGCGTCGGCAGCGGTCCAGGGCTTCGTGCCCGGACCGAAGGGCCTCGAAGGCGGGGTCGTGAACTCCTCCCGCGGCATCCTCTTCCCGGCCGACGCCAAGGGCACGGCCGACGCGAAGACCTGGGAACGCGCGTTCGACGAAGCCCTCGACCGGGCCATCGGCGAGCTCGGGAACGCCGTCCAGCGCTGAGCCTCGCGCGCGCCCGAAGCGCCCGTCGCGCGGGTCCTCTGGCGGGTTTCGGCGCGGGTCTAGAGCCCCGCCCGCTGCCGCCAAGCCGTTCCGCCGTTCGTCGAACGATTTCAAGTATCCGAAATCGTTGATGAAATAGACCCTTCCGAAAAAGAAACGGTCCGCGTCCTATGCAGCGTAAATTTACAACGTAAGCTACTGCCATGCCGCGAGCCCTGTCCGAAAGCGAGATCGAAGCGTTCCGCGCCGACCTGTGTCGCGTGGCGGAGCGGCTCTTCGCCGAGCAGGGATTCGACGGAGTGACGATGCGCGCCCTGGCCAACGAGCTGGGGTGCAGTCCGATGACTCCGTACCGGTACTTCGAGAACAAGGAGGCGATCCTGACCGCCGTCCGGACGGAAGCCTTCGTCCGACAAGGCGTGCGGACCGAGAAAGCCGCCCTCGAGCATCGCGATCCCGAGGATCGACTGCGCGCGTTCTCGAAGACCTACGTCGCCTTCGCCCGCGACGAACCGCACGCCTACCGGATCATGTTTTCGCTCTCGGCGCAGACGGATCTGGCGAGCACGCTCCACGATCCCGAAGCGCGGAGCGAGGTGTTGCGCGGCTGGACGCCGTTGGTGTCCGTGATGGAAGAGCTGGTCGACTCCGGACGCGCGTTCGGAGACCCGATCGATCTGGCTCATCTGGCCTGGGTGATGTTGCACGGTCTCGTCACCCTGGAACTCAGCGACAAATTCCTGCTCGGCCGCGACCTCGATCAGTTGATCGGGCCCGCCGTCGACACATTCCTACGCGGAATCGGTGCGCCCCCGAATTCGAGCGATCCGGGAGTCCACCATGTCCAACCCCGAGAACACGTCGACTGACGCCTCGAACCCGGAGGTCCGGCCGCGCCGCACGCGCGTGTGGTTCGTCCTGGCCGCGCTCGTCGTCGCCGGCGCCTGGGCCGCCTTCGCGAACGCCGATGCGCCGACGCCGCCGACCGTCGCGACCGATCCGATCCCGGTTCGGCTGACCGACGTCGAGGTGCTCGACGCCTTCGAGGTGCGCGACCGGATCGCCGGACGCGTCACGAGCCGCCGGCGGAGCGAAGTCGGATTCGAGCGGGGCGGACGTCTCGCGGAGATCTTCGTCGACGAGGGCGACCGGGTGGAGGCGGGCGCGCTGCTCGCGAAGCTCGATACCCGCGCGCTCGAAGCGGAGCGCCGCGAACAGCGCGCGCGCATGAAGGCGACCGAGGCTCGTCTCGAGCTCGCGCGGGTCACGGCCCAGCGCCAGCGTCGCCTCGCCGCGTCCGGCACGCTCTCGACCCAGGCCCTCGACGAGGCGCTCACCGAAGAGGCGAGCCTCGAGGCCCAGCTCGCGGCCGATCGCGCCGCGCTCGAACGCACGGCGGTCGCTCTCAGCCTCTCCCGGATCGAAGCGCCTTATGCGGCGGTCGTGGTCCGTCGGCAGCAGGACGAGGGCAACGTCGCCACGCCCGGCTCACCGGTCCTCTCGCTGATCGAGGACGGGGCGCGCGAGGTGCGCCTCGGCGTTCCGCCGGAGGTCGCGGCCTCGCTCGAACCCGGCCGGACCTACGAGGTCGAAGGCCCGGCGGGCACGCTGCGCGCGACGCTGCGCCACGTGCTGCCGGAGCTCGATCGCGAGACGCGCACGCGCGCCGCGCTCTTCGAGATCGACGCCGAGAGCGACGATCCGCTCCGGGTCGCGGACGGGACGCTCGTCTGGGTCCGGGTCACGCGCTCGGTCCCGAGCCGGGGCGCGTGGGTGCCGCTGGCGGCCCTCGCCGAGGGGCGTCGCGGGACGTGGACGCTCTTCGCGGTGAGCGAAGACGCGGAGGGCATTCCGCGCACCGAACGACGCACGGTCGAGATCGTCCACGCCGAAGGCGATACGGCCTTCGTGCGCGGCACCCTCGAGACGAACGACCGGATCGTCGCGGACGGCATGCACCGACTGATCCCCGGACTCGCCGTGACGCCCGTCGGCGAAGCGGGCTGAGGAGCGTCTCGTGAGTGATCTCTTCTTTCGACACCGTCGTCTCCTCGTCCTCTTCCTGGGCCTGATCATCGTCGGCGGCCTGGGCTCTCTGCAGACCTTGCGGCGCCAGGAGGATCCGGCGCTCTCCCGGCGCTATGCGGACGTCACCACCTTCTACCCCGGTGCGACCGCGGATCGCGTGGAGTCGCTCGTCACCGAGAAGATCGAGCGACGTCTGCAGGAGATCCACGAGATCGAGACGATCGAGTCGATTTCGCGGACGGGCCTCTCCTCCGTGCGCGTCGAGCTCGAGGAGCAGTACGACGAGAGTGACGTCGACGAGATCTGGTCGCGGGTGCGCGACAAGCTCGCCGACGTAGAGCCCGAGCTGCCGGAGCAGGCGGCGCCCCCCGAGTTCCAGGACCGGACCTCGACGGCGGTCACGCTGCTCGTCGGCTTCACCTGGGAAGGCGAGGGCGAAGCTCCGGTCACGCTGCTCACGCGACTGGCCGAGGAGCTCGAGAGTCGTCTGCGCGTCCTGCCCGGGACGAAGGAGACCGAGCTCTACGGCGAGGCCGAAGAAGAGCTGCGCGTGGCCCTCGACCCGCTCGTCCTGGCGGAGATCGGGGTCGACGCGAACGACGTGGCGGCCGCGATCGGCCGCGCCGACACACGCCGGCCGGCGGGTCGACTCGAGGCGGCGTCGAGCACGATTCCCTTCGAGGTCGCCGGCCAGCTGACCGACGTCGACCGCGTGCGGGCGATTCCGCTGCGCAGCGCCGAGGACGGCCGCATGCTGCGCATCGGCGATCTCGGCACGGTCTCGAAGACCCAGGTCGATCCCCCGGCGACCATGGCGATCCTCGACGGCCGCCGCGGCGTCGCCGTCTCCGCGACCATGCTCGCGCGGAGCGGGCGGGTCGATCTCTGGGCGGCGCGGGCTCGCGGCGTGATCGAGCGCTACGGCGAAGAGGTCCCGGCCGGCGTCGGCTACTCGATCCTCTTCGACCAGAGCGGCTACACCGAGGCGCGCCTCGCGGACCTCGTGACGAACCTGGCGCTCGGCGCGACGATCGTCGTGGCGGTGCTCTTCTTCATGATGGGTTTCCGGTCCGCGCTCGTCGTCGCGTCGATCCTGCCCCTCACGCTGCTGCTCGTCCTGATCGAGCTCAAGTGGCTCGAGATCCCGCTCCACCAGATCTCGGTGACGGGCCTGATCATCGCCCTCGGACTGTTGATCGACAACGCGATCGTGGTCGTCGACGAGTACACGCTCAAGCTGCGGCGTGGCGTCCCGCGCGCCGAGGCCGTCGGCCAGGTCGTGCGCGCGATGGTCGTGCCGCTCGGCGCGTCGTCGCTCACGACGACCCTGGCCTTCATGCCGATCGCGCTCCAGCCGGGGGCAGGCGGCGAGTTCGTCGGCACGATCGGCGTCGGGGTGAGCCTCGCCGTCCTGTCGAGCTTCGCGCTGTCGATGACGGTGATCATCGCCTTCGCCGGTTTCTTCATCGGCCACGACGCCGACGCGCCGGAAGGCAAGGGCCACGGCTACTCGAATCCCGTCCTGCGCGAGCGCTACCGCGAGAGCATCGTCGCGGTCCTGCGCCGGCCGGCCCTCGGCGTCGCGATCGGGCTCGCGCTGCCGATCCTGGGCTTCGCCGTGGCAGGCTCGCTCCCGCTCCAGTTCTTCCCGGCCAACGATCGCGACCAGTTCCAGGTGCTGGTCGACCTGCCGGCCCACTACTCGATCGACGCGACCCGACAGGTCGTGGATCGGGTCCGCGCGATCGTCGATGCCAACGAAGGCGTCGTCGGCTCGCATTGGTTCACCGGCGAGTCGCCCGCGCGCGTCTTCTACAACATGTTCGGCAACTACGACATCGCGAGCTACGGCGGCGGCTTCGTGCAGACGAAGTCCCCGTCGGAGACCGAGCGCATCCTGCCGGCGCTGCAGGCCGAGCTCCGTCGCGCGGTACCGGAGGCGCTCGTCCTCGCGCTGCCCTTCGAGCAGGGGCCGCCCTTCGACGCGCCGATCGAGGTGCGACTGGTCGGACCGGACCTCGACGCGCTGCGCGACGGCGGCGAGCGGATCCGGGCCGTCCTCGCCGAGACCGAGGGCGTGACCTACACGCGGGCGAAGCTACTCGGCGGCCGGCCCAAGCTGGTCGTGAACGCGAGCGAGGACCGCGCGCGGCTGGCCGGGCTCCCGCTGGGCGAGATCGCGGACCAGCTGAACGCGGCGCTGACCGGCGTCCGCGCGGGCCGGATCCTCGACGGCACGCAGGACATCCCGATCCGGGTCCGCGTCGAGGACCGCGATCGATCGGCGATCGACCGGATCCAGGCGACGCGCCTGCTCCGCGGAGACGGGGACCTGGGATCGGCGGGCACGCTCGCCGGCATCCCGCTCAGCGTGGTCGGCGGACTCGAGCTCACCCCGGAGCTCGCGGCGATCACGCGCCGCAACGGCGAGCGCATGAACACCGTGCAGGCCTTCCTCGTGCCCTACCAGCTGATCCAGACGTCCCTCGACGACTTCTCGGCGCGCATGGAGGCGGCGGCGATCGAGCTGCCGCCGGGCGTCCGGCTCGAGCTCGGCGGCGACTTCGAACAGCGCGCCGAGTCGACGCAGGAGCTCGCGGCCTTCGCGCTGCCGCTCTTCGTGCTCATGGCCGCCACGATCGTGCTGACCTTCAACTCGTTTCGCATGGCCTCGATCATCTTCGCGGTCGCGTTCCTGAGCGTCGGCCTCGCCATGCTCGCGATCTGGCTCTTCGGCCACCCGATGGGCTTCGTCGCGATCGTCGGCACGATGGGCCTCGTCGGCCTCGCGATCAACGACGCGATCGTGGTCTTGAACCACCTCCGCTCCGATCCCCGCTCGGCGGAGGCCGATCCGGAGGCGACGGCCGAGGTGGTGCTCGACGCGACCCGTCACATCCTGGCGACGACGATGACCACGATCGGCGGATTCCTGCCGCTGATCCTCTTCGGCGGTCGCTTCTGGCCGCCGATGGCGACGGCGATCGCGGGCGGCGTGATCGGCGCCTCGATCCTGGCGCTCTACTTCGTGCCCAGCGTGTTCGTCTTCTTCCAGGCGCGCCAGCATCGGGCCCAGCCGGTCGGCGTCGCCGCCCTCGCGCGCAGCGTCGTCGCGAAGCTCCCGAACTCTGCCCGCGCCGCCTGAGCGCGGTGGCGGGGCCTACCTACCGGTAGTACTTCCGCTCGCCACCGGTCTGGCGCTTGCGCGCGCGGCGGTGCTTGGCCTTCAGCTTGGCGCGGTAGCGGGCGCTCTTGTTTCGCTTGATGTGGCCGCGGGACTTCTTGCTTGCGCTCATCGGGGCTCGTCTTTCTCCGCCGAGGCGAGCCGGATCCTCGGCAATCGCTGCCGCGGGTCGCTCGGTCGTGCGGGGTGGATTCGGGTCCGGGTCGCGGGGGGTGGCGGCCGGAGGGCGCGGAACTTAGGCGAGGCGGCGCCGGATTTCCATCGGAATCGAGGATCCCTCCGGGGATTCGATGCGCCAATGGCCCGGAAACCCGGCGTTTTCAGGCGTCCAGCGGGCGAGCGGCTAGTATCGCAGCGACGCGGGCCAGCCCGCGCCGCCTGGCGCCGATCCGGCGCGCCCCCCGGTTCCTGCCGCCGTCGCACGACGAGGGTCGAGACGCGCCGCGCGAGCGGAGGGCGGCCGCAAGAGCGGGCGCGCCCCGGCCGACGCGCCCCACCACGAAGGAACCCGAGACGATGAACGCTGCCCTCGAGCGCATGATGGATTTCGACCTGACGGAGGAGCAGCGACTCGTCCGCAAGACCGTGCGGGAGTTCGCCGAGGCGGAGATCCTGCCCCACGTCGAGCGCTACGAGAAGGAGGAGCGCTACCCGACGGAGCTGGTCGACCTGCTGCCGGACCTCGGCCTGATGGGGCCGATGATCCCGGAGGAGTACGGCGGCTCCTACGCCGACGTCATGACCTACGGCGTGATCATGGAAGAGCTCGCCCGGGTCGACTGGGTGATCGCGAGCGTCGTCTCGGTCGCGAACTCCCTGGTCGCGGGCTCGATCCTCAACCACGGTACGGACGAGCAGAAGCAGAAGTACCTTCCGGGCATCGCGAGCGGCGACATCATCTGCTCGGCCTGTCTGACCGAACCGCGCGGCGGCACCGACCTCGCGAACATGGAGACGACCGCCAAGCCGGTCGACGGCGGCTACCTGCTCTCCGGGACCAAGGTCTTCATCTCCCACGCCGAGCACGCCGGTCTCTTCTTCATCGTCGCCTCGATCGACCGCAGCAAGAAGCACAAGGGCGTGACCGCCTTCATCGCCGATCCGCGCGAGATGCAGGGGCTCACGATCGGCGAGTTCCCGATGCGCACGCTGAAGCGCGACAATCTCGCCGAGGTGCACTTCGAGGACGTGTTCGTGCCCGACGAGTGCGTGCTCGGCGAGCCCGGTCGCGGCTTCCCGATCCTGGGCGGCGCGCTCGACATGGGCCGCTTCTCGGTGGCGGCGCGCTGCGTCGGGCAGGCCCAGCGGGCCGTCGACCTGACGGCCCCCTACGCGATGGACCGCGAGGCCTTCGGCCAGCCGATCGGCGAGTTCCAGCTCGTGCAGGGCAAGCTCGCAGAGATGGTCGCCCGGACGGAGCAGGCGCGACAGCTCGTCTACCGGCTCGGCCGGATGAAGGACGCCGGCGTCGAGCGCTGTTCGCTCGAGTCGTCCCTCGCGAAATGGAAGGCCAGCGTCGCAGCGACCCAGAACGCCCTCGACGGCATGGCGGTCTTCGGCGGTTATTCGGTCACGGCGGAGTACGAGATCGGGCGGCTGCTGATGGAAGCGAAAGCCCTCGAGTTCGGGGAAGGCACGTCGGATCTCCACACGAAGATGGTCGCCGAATACGCTCTCGGGATCCGCAAGCTCTAGACCGCTCGACTCCCTCCATCCGCAGGACGGCCCCAGACGATGCCTCAAGTCACGCCCGCCGATCGCCAGGCTCTCCTCAACCTGATCCTCGACGTCTCCTTCGAACGGAAGGAGGTCACCCTCGCGAGCGGCAAGAAGAGCAACTTCTACCTCGATCTGCGCCAGACGCTGATGCGGCCGAAGGGCGTGGGCCTGGCCGGAAAGCTCGTGCTCGACATGCTGCAGACCGGTCCGCCCGTCGACGCCGTCGGCGGCATGGCGGTCGGCGCCGTCCCCTTCGTGTCGGCGGTCCTCGCCGCGGCCGCGAACGACCCGGCGCGCGACGGTCTGCTCGGCTTCTTCGTCCGAAAGGAAGCGAAGAAGCACGGCCTCGGGCGCCAGGTCGAGGGCGGGTTCGCTGCGGGGCAGTCCGTGGCGCTCCTCGAGGACACGACGACCACCGGCGGTTCGACCCTCGAGGCGCTCGACATCGTCGAGGCCGCCGGCGGCAAGGTCGCCCGGGTGATCTGTCTGGTCGATCGCGGCGAGGGCGCCGCCGAGGCCTTCGCCGCGCGGGACGTGACCCTGGAAGCGCTGTTCACGCGCGAGGACCTGCCGATCTAGCGAGGCGCGCCTCCGATGGACGTCTATCACATCTGGTGCGACCTCCACGCCGGCACCTCCGACGTGGACTTCGCGGATGCGGTACAGGCCTACCTGGGCCGCCTGGAAGACGAAGGCCGAATCGCGGGCCATCGCCTGATGCGCCGCAAGCTCGGACTCGGTCCCCGCACGCTCGGCGAATTCCACATCGAGATCCACGTCGAGGACCTCGCGCAGCTCGATCGCGCGTTCGGCGAGGTCTCCCGCCGCGAAGGGCCGATCGAATCGCTGCACCACGCGGTCAACCGGCACGCGGCGCGGGTGGAGTTCGCGCTCTATCGGGACTTTCCCGATCCGGAACGAGCCCGCGGGAGCGAGTGCTTCTGATGGAGATCCGTCCGGCGACCGCAGGGGACGTGCCGAGCCTGCTCCAGATCTACAACCACTACGTCGAGCACACGCACATCACGTTCGATCTCGAGCCGGTTTCGCTCGCGGCGCGCATGGCCTGGTTCGAGGGCTTCGACGCGTCGGGACCCCACCGACTCTTCGTCGCGTGCGAGGAGGACGACGTGATCGGCTACGCCTCGAGCGGTGTCTTCCGGAAGAAGCCGGCCTACGCGCGCAGCGTCGAGACCTCGGTCTACCTGGCCCACGATCGCGTCGGAAGAGGCGCGGGGAAGGCGCTCTACTTGCATCTCTTCGACGTTCTGGCGAAGGAGCCCGAGGCCCACCGCGCCTATGGCGGCGTGGCGCTGCCGAACGACGCGTCGATCGCGCTCCACCTCCGCTGTGGCTTCGAGGAGACCGCGACCTTCAGCGAGGTCGGCTTCAAGTTCGGGCAATACTGGGACGTGACGTGGTACGAGCGGGCGCTGTGAGCGAGAAAACGCGACGCCGTCGTCTCGTCGACGCGATCACCCTCTGCCTGCTCGCCCCCACGGCGTGTGGCGGTGAGATCGCGCCGGATGCGATCGCTGCCTCCGTCGCGCACGCCGGCCGTTTCGTCCTGGAGTCCGGCCAGCCGATCCTCGCCGACGAATCCACGACGGTCGACTGCGCGCCCGGTACCCATTTCGGCGTCGACTACGTAGTGGAAGTGGAGGGCGCGCGTTTCGGCGGGATCCTGCCGATCGAGTTCCGGTGGATCCACCCGGAGCTCGCGGTCCCGTCGGCCCGGCTCTGGGGGACCGAGACCAGCGCTCGGCTCCCGAAGCCGGAGCTCGAATGGGGCGAGACGCGGCTCGAGGGGCGAGCCCTCTGGCGACTGGAACATCCGGACGAGCGCAAGAGCGGGCGCTACGAATTCGTGATCCGGTCCATCGAATCCGGAGACGTCCTGCTCTCGCAGGCGTTCCAGGTCGAGGGGTGTTAGGTGGCCAGACGTTTCCTGCCGGCGTTCCTGATCGCGATCGTCGTCGCCTTCCTCGTCTTCTGGGTGGGCGCGCGGCTCGCCAACATCGTCTCCGGTCCCCACACCGAACTCAACGAGTTCACCCGGGGACGCAAGATGATGCTCTGCGGTCGCGTCGTCGATCAGCGCCACGAGCTCTCGGACTACGATTTCGATGCCTACCAGGGGAGTCGCTGCGACAACCTGAGCGCGCTGGACGAGTGCCTGCTCGACTGCCTGTCGGTCGCCGGTACGGTCGCGATGGGCGAGGCCTGCTACGCCGACTGCGTCCTGGAGTAGCCGCACCGTCCGGGTTGCCGGTCGGTTCCGCTGCTGTGATAGGATCGGGCGCGATCGGGTGGAAGTCGCCCGGCGAGCGAGCGAGGAAGCAACGATGGCAGCGATCGGGCGCGTACGCGCCTCTCTGCGTGTCTTCGGCGAAGCCCTGGATCCAGACGAAGTGTCGGCGCTTTTGGGGCGTCCGCCGTCGCGCCAGCACCGCAAGGGCGACAAGATCGAGGGCAAGGCCGGCGATGCGGTCGAGCCGACCGGCGCGTGGATCCTGGACAGCCCGCTCTCCGAGAAGGTGGAGCTCGAGGAGCACATCGAGGTGATGCTCGCTTCGCTGTCGAACGACATGGACGAGTGGTCGAGCCTGACGGACCGGTTCTCCGCCTCGATCCACTGCAGTCTCTTCCTCGATCAGTACAACGAGGGATTCGAGCTCTCGCCGCGCATCACCCAGGCGCTCTCCGAGCGCGGCCTGGTCGCCGCCTTCGACATCTATTCGGGCGACGTCGACGCGTAGAGGTCGCCGTCGGCCCGCTGCCCGAGCGGACCCCGCTTCGGGATCGCTGCCCCGTCCGCCGAGAACCCGCCGAAACCACGCCGAGGGGCGTTTCATGGACGCCGACGACACGGTCGAGGTCTTCGAGGCCGACCTCTCCGATGCGCATCACGTCGACCGGCTGTTCACGATCCTGGACGCCTATGCGCGCGGGCCGGGCGGACAGAATGCACCGCTCTCGGAGCAGGCACGGGCGGCGCTCGGCCCAGGGCTCCGCGACCACCCGATGGCGTTCGTGCTCTTCGGGCGTCGGCAGGGCGAGATCGTCGGGGCCGCCGTCTGCGTCTGGAGTTTCTCGACCTTCGCCGGGCGCCCGTCGGTCAACCTCCACGACTTCTCCGTCCTGCCCGAAGCCCAGGGGCGGGGCGTCGGCACGGTCCTGCTGGGCGAGCTCGAGCGCAGGGCGCGCGAACGGAACGCCGCCAATTTGACGCTCGAGGTCGTCGGCACGAACGAGGGCGCGCAACGCCTCTACGAGCGCTACGGGTTTACCCACGACGAACCGCCGACCTATTTCATGACCAAGCGACTCGACTAGCCGCCAGCGGACCCGCGTCGCGCGCGACGCGCCCGGGACGGCCGGCGCGGCGCAGCGAGGAGAACGACATGCCGAAGCCGACCTTCGATCAGCTGAAGACCTGGGCCGAGAACTACCCGAAGTTCTGGAACGCCGGAGACAAGGAGGCCTGGATCGAGAACTACAAGCGCGTGGCGCCGGGGACGGTGCGCATGCTTGATCCAGTTGGTACACCCGAGAAGGTCGGGTTCGAGCACGCCTGTCTCGATTCGTGGGACCTCTTCCAGCCGAACGTCCGGTTCCGGATCGTCCCGGGATCGCTCTTCATCTGCGACAACGAGGTCGCCTGGCTGCTCGAGAACCACTTTCATTCGAACGGTCGGGATCAGATCGGCCTCTCGATCGAGACCTACCGCTTCGAGGAGAACGGCGACCTGACGATCCGGACCTACTACAAGGTTCCGCATCACCACGAGCAGGAGATCGGCGAGCTCTTCCAGACGTATCTCCCGGAAAATCCCTGACTCCGCGCGGTCGAGCGTCGGATTTCCGACGCTCGGCGTGCGTTGCACGTGTTCGGCCGAGGGCCAGCC
>JBCCZJ010000075.1:0-14276 GCA_039187915.1 Myxococcota bacterium | reverse complement strand
GCCGCCGTCGACCGGCAGCGCGTGGCCGGAAACGAAGCTCGAGTCTTCCGATGCGAGGAAGAATGCGGCGCCGGCGATCTCTTCGGGCCGCCCGAAGCGGCCGATCTTGTGCTGCTCCATGATCGAGTCGCGGAAGACTTCCTGGCCGGGCTGGCCGATCACGGACTGGAAGAGCGGCGTGTCGATGAAACCGGGGCAGATGCAGTTCGAACGGATCCCCATCCGGCTGTAGTCCATCGCGAGGTTCTTGGTCAGCAGGATCACGCCGCCCTTCGAGGCGTTGTAGGTACTGCCGCCCTCCGCGCCTTCGAGGCCCTCGACCGACGCGACCGTGATGATCGTGCCCGAACGCTGCTCGAGCATGGTGTCGATCACCGCCTTGACCGAGAGCATCGTGCCGGTCAGGTTGATGTCGATCACGCGCTGCCATTCCTCGGTCGGCAGCAGATGGACCGGCCCGCCGCTCGCGACCCCGGCCGCCGTCACGATCGAATCGATGCGTCCGTGGACCGACTTCACGTCCGCGGCCCAGGCCTGCTGCGCGGCTACGTCGCGCACGTCCCCGACCGTGAAGGTCGAGCCGGGCGCAGCCTTCTCGATCGCGGCCCATTCGGCGGGCTCGGCGGCGACGTCGAAACCGCGGACGATCGCGCCCTCGCGCACGAAGCGCTCCGCGCAGGCGAGCCCGATCCCGGAGGACGCCCCCGTCACCATCATCACCTGGCCCTGCAGTCGCTCGTCACCCATCGTTCGCTTCCTCGTTCCGGACGCGCCCGATCATCGAGCGGCGCAGAGAGTCTAGGAAGCGACTGGACCGCGGGCCAACGCGAAAGCGCCGACGGAAACCGCCGGCGCCTCGTCGATCGGGTCCCGGGAGCCCGCTCCCGCTGGCCCCCGGAAGCGATCACGCGTCGGTATCGGGCACGCCCTCCGCGCTTCCGTTCGGCACGGGACGCGGCGCGTCGGCGTCACGCAGCGGCTGCGTCAGCCCCGTGATGTCGCCGCCATCGATCCCGATCTCGGTCAAGAGAGAATCGACGAGCGGCGCCTGCGCGCGGTAGCGCAAGGCAGCGTTCACGGCTTCGTCGGCGAGGTTCCCCCCGCCGGCGCCGCTTTCTGCGCGGGCGGTCGTCGCGTCGCCGCCGACACCGCCTCCCGCGACGCCAGCCGCCAGCCCGTCGACCTGCAGGATCTTGATCGCGTCGATCGCCTCGATCGGCTTCACGCTCTCGCGGATGATCTCGTCGAGGTTCTCGATCAACGCGAGCTTCACGCGCATCGCGATGACCTCGCTCGCGAGCAGGTTCTCCGCCTCGTTGAGCGCGCGCTGACCGCCAGCTTCGACCTCGTAGGTGAGTCGCGCCGCCTCGGCACGCAGCTTCTCGGCGTCCGCCTGACCCGTCGCCTCGATCGTGGCCTCCTTGGCCCGACCCTCGGCCAGCGTACGCACCGCCTCGGCCTGGTCGATCGCGGCCGCCTTCTCCGCATCCGCTGCGACGGTGATCGAGATCGCCTGACGCTCGGCCTCCTTCCGCGCCTCGACGAGCTCGATCAGCTTGAGACGCTCTGCCTTCGCGTTCTCGCGCACCGTCTCGACCTGCTCGGCCGCTTCGACCGACAACGCGCGCGCGCGGTCCGCTTCCGCCTCGGCCTCGGACTGGTCGCGCGACTTCTCGGCGATCGCGATGTTGCGGTCCTGGTCCGAAAGCTCGATCGACTTCTGCTTCTCGACCTCGGCGGTCTCGATCGAGCGTTGGCGCTCGATGTCCGCCTCGCGGACCGCCTGCTCCTTCGCGATCTGTTGGGCCTCGACGAGCCGCTCGGACTCGATGCGGGACTGATCGACGCGCTGGGCCGCGACGATCTCCGCCTGATCGGCTTCGCGCTTCTGCTCGGCCCGCTGCTTCGCGATCTCGGCTTCCTGGTTCGCCCTACGGACCTCGATCTCGCGCTGCTGGTCGAGACGCGCGTACTCCTCCTGCTTCTTGATCTCGAGGGTCTGCTGCTCGGCGGTCAGGTTCTTCGAGGCGATCTCGACCTCGGTGTCCTGCTCGATGTCGTTGCGCTGCTTACGGCGCGCTTCGATCTCTTCCGTGAGCTTCGTGAGACCCTGCGCGTCGAAGGCGTTCTGCGGATTGAAGAACTCGCGGTCGGTCTGGTCGAGCGCCGTCAACGAGACCGACTCGAGCTCCAGGCCGTTCTTGAGCAGATCCTCGGAGACGGCGGTCTGCACCTTCTGTACGAAGTTGACCCGCTGCTCGTGCAGCTCCTCCATCGCCATCTCGGCGGCGACGGCGCGCAAGGCATCGACGAACTTGCCTTCGACGAGCTCCTTGAGCGCCATCGGCTCGAGGGTCCTCCGGCCGAGCGTCTGGGCCGCGTCCGCGATCGCCTCCTTCGTCGGCTTCACACGCACGTAGAACTCCGCGCCGACGTCGACGCGCATCCGGTCCTTGGTGATCAGGGCGCCCTGCGCCGCGCGGCGCACTTCGAGGCGCAGCGTGTTCATGTTCACGGGGATGACTTCGTGGAGGACCGGGAAGACGAGAGCACCGCCGTCCATGATCACGCGCTGTCCGCCGAAGCCCGTTCGGACGAACGCTTTCTCCTTGGTCGCGCGGTTGTAGAGCCGCGCGAAGATGGCACCGATCGTGAAGAGGCCGATCAGCACCAGGGCGGCACCTGCCGCGATCTGGGTCAGTGAGAACATGGATCCTCCTTATGGGCGCGCTAGATGGTTTCTTCTTTTTCCTGGTTCAAAATTGCGTCGGTCGGCGGCGCGATCACGCGGAAACGCGCGCCGTCCTGACGGACGAGCAAGACCTGCTCGCCCGTCTCGAATCGATCGGTCGCGAGATCGGGTTCGACCATCACGTAGTGGCTGCGACCGTGCTCGTCGGCCAACCTCGCCTGGGTCGGCTCGCCTTCCGCCGCGGTCCCGAGGGTGACGGTCGCGACGCGGCCGACGAAGGTCCGCGCCGAAACGGCGGACGTCTCGTCTTTCGGGATGATCCTCGCGATCCATCCTCCGAAGAGGCGGACCGACGGAATCGCTACGCCGAAGGCGGGGATCCAGGCGAGGGAGCCGGGAAGGAAGCCACCGGTCACGTCCCGCACCGCCTCCTGCAGCGCGAGCCCCGAGAGTCCGAAGGCCGTGAGGAAGATGACGAGCAGGACGAGCATCGGAACCTTGCCGACGCGAAGCCATCCGAGCGTGTACGTCATCAGCCCGGAGCCGGGAACCGCGTCGACGCCCGCGTCTCCGTCGAGGTCGACGTCGGCATCGAGGTCGAAGTCCCCGACCAGCGAATCGAGGACGCCGGAGAGACCCGCACCGAAGAGCGTCATCACGCCTTCGATCGCAGCAATGCCGAGCATCACGGCGAGGGCGATCGAAAAGGCGACGTTCTGCGGCGCGAGCAAGAGGTCCATCATGTCTTCCTCAGGAGTTCTCCCGGCGCGCCTTCGCTTGCGCGATGCGCTCCTTCACGCGGTTCTGGTGAGCCAGGTCTTCGAGCTCGGCGAGCTTCTTCTCGTTGTCGAGACTCTGGCGCTGGTTCGAGAGGCCCGTGTTGCGCTCGAGCACTTCGTCGAAGGCGGATGTCGCCTTTTCCGCGCGGTTCGAGGCGCCCACGCCGGGGGCCTTCGGCGCCGCTGCGGCGTTGTCGCCTTCCCTCGAGGCCTCCTGGCTCTCCAGAAAGGCACGCATCTCCTCGCGCATGTCGCGCTTCTTCGCCTGAAGCGCGCTGATCAGCCCCTCGAGCTCGTTCTCGCGATCCCCGGTTTCGGCGAGGTGTCGTTCGACGACCGGGATCTGCGCTTCGAGGTCGAGCTGCTGGGACGCCGCGGCCTCCGCGAGATCTTCGCGATTCTCGGCGAGCGCGAGCTCGATCCGATCGGTGAGCTCCTCGTGCCGACGGTTGACTTCCATGAGCCGCGTACTGGCGAGATGCTTCTTCGCGAGTTCGCGGCCGAGTTCCGCGCGCACGTCGTCGATGGCGCCGTCGACTTCCTTGATCGCCTGACCGAGGACGACTTCAGGAGCAGCGTCCTCGAGCGCACCCACGAGGGCGTTCAGACTTCCGCTCACGATGCGACCGACTCGAGAGGTAAGGCTTTCCGACATTCTTCGTTCTCCTTGGCATGAACGCTCGACGAGACTTCGTCGGCGTCCGGTACGGGCTGGGGCGCGCTTCGAGCGCCTAGTCGCTGCGGGAACTCCGGATCACCTCCACGAGGGAGAGTACGCGATCCATTCGCTCCGACACGAGCGTCGGCGAGTAGGCGGGGCAGTCCGGGGTGATCCCGAGCCGAAGGGTCTGTTCGAGCAGCCGGAAGACCCGATCTGCTAGGCCGGCTTCCAGAGCGCGAAGCGCGTCGCCTCGTTGCTCTTCCGAAACGCCCGCCAGGCCGGAGACGAGAAAGGCGATCGTGTCGGGCAGCCACTCGCTGACCGACAGGGCGAACTCGGAGTGGATGCCTTCCTCGTGCTCCAGTTCGCGCAGGGCCGTCAGGGCCGGCTCGAGGGACTCGCGCACCATGGGCAGCGCGCTGCCGTAGTCGGCGGCGGCCTCGCGTCGCCGACGCGCCTCCGCGAGGAGCTTTCGCATCTTCTCGCTGGGCGTCGTCGCGCCTTCGATCCGAAGGCGGGCCATGAACTCGGCATCGTCCACGGAGATGCGGACACTGAGCGGGACACTCTTCTCGGGCATGGCGAGCTCGCCTCCTGCGAATGAGGCCCGCGCCACCTGGAGTCGGGCCGTTCGGACTCTTCATCGGAGTCTCGGAACAGCCTTTGTATACGATTGTATTCAAAAAATGGCAATGAGTTCGTTTTGACTTCGATTCCGAACAGCCCGCGGTCTCGACCGCTAAGCCTCCGTAGTCGCTGCGTTTCTCGAACTCACGACGCGACGGGTCAGGCCACCCCCGGACGAACCAGTCCCAGCGGACCGCTCCGCGCTCGGCGACAGCGACCCGGTCGAGACGATCCGCAGACCGCGCCGGCGGACTACGCGTACGTGCAGAGGTAGGCGGTGGCGCCGGCGACCTTCAGCTGGAACGACTGGTTCGCCTCGACCACGAAGCTGGCCCCGGCCGGGTAGGCCCGAAAGTCCTGCTCGCCGGGGAGCTTTACGACGAGCTCGCCGGAGACGACGGTCATCGTCTCCTTCTGACTCGTCCCGAACTCGTACTCGCCGGGCGCCATCACCCCGACCGTGGCCGGGAGGGTCTCGGTCTGGAAGCCGATCGACTTCACGTTGCCGTCGAAATATTCGTTCACCTCGAGCACGTCCATCTCCTGCAGGGCCGCGCTGGGTTCGGCGCGACGAAGAGACCAAGACTAGACTCTCGCCGCGCTCGGCGCAGCGCACCGGAGACTCCGGATGACCCGAATGCTTCCGCCCTTCCTGCTCCTCGTGCTGGCCCTCGTGGCCCTCGCCTGCGAGCCCGCCGGCGACGCCCCGAACGGACCCTCTCCGCCGACCGGCTACGACGTGCCCTTCCTCGGCGAAGCGGAGCTGAAGGACGAGCTCGACGGCCTCTGCACCCGCGCCCGCGCGACGGGCCGTCCGCTCCTGATCGAGTTCTCGGCCGCCTGGTGCAGCGACTGCCGACGCCTCCACCAGATGAAACAGGCTCCGGCACTCGCGTCCGAGCTCGCGGCGTGGCCGCGCCTCGTCGTGAACGTGGGGCGCTTCGACCGCCACCGTTCGCTGCTCGCCGCGCTCGGGGTCGAGTCGATCGCGCACTGGGAGATCCTCGCGCCGACGCACTGCGCGGAACCGGTCGCCGCCTGGCCGAGCCTGGCGAAGCGCACCCTCGAAGTCTCGAGCGGCGCCGCGCGGCACCTCTCGCCCGAGGACCTCGCGGGTTGGCTCGCGAAGTTCCGCCTGGGCGACGCGGACTGACGGCCGCGCGGGAACCGACCGGCGGGCGACCACGCCGAGCGCGCGTCCGAAGCGCCCGCGGCTTGCGTCGGACGGGTCGCGAGGCATCGGGCGCGGTGGCTAGAATCGGCCGAGCCCGAGCCCGCCCCGACCCAGGAGATCCCGATGAAGGCCGCCGTCCTCCGTGAACTGAACGCACCGCTCTCGATCGAAGACGTCGACATCGACAAGCCGGGACCGAACGAGGTGCTGACGCGGACCGCCGCCTCGGGCATCTGTCACAGCGATCTCCACATCATCACCGGCGACATGGGCATGCCGCTGCCCTGCATCCTCGGCCACGAACCGTCGGGCGTGGTCGAAGCGGTCGGCGAGAACGTCACGGACTTCAAGCCGGGCGATCACGTGATCGGATGCCTGAACGCCTGGTGCGGCGAGTGCAACTACTGCCTGACCGGCCGCCCCCACCTCTGCATGCCGCCGCAGATGCTGGCGCGCCTCGACGGGACCTTCCGCCTCACCCAGAACGGCGCCCCGATCATCCAGTTCGCGCTCTCTTCGTTCGGCGAACAGATGCTGACCCACGAACGTGCGCTCGTGAAGATTCGCGACGACATGCCGCTGGACCGCGCCGCGCTGATCGGATGCGGCGTGACCACCGGCATCGGCGCCGCGCTGCGCACCGCGCGCGTCGAGCCCGGATCCACGACCGCCGTGATCGGCCTGGGCGGCGTCGGCCTCTCCGCGCTCCAGGGCTGCCGGATCGCCGGCGCGGGCCGAATCATCGCGATCGACACCATGGACTGGAAGCTCGAGCTCGCCCGGGACCTGGGCGCGACCGACGTCGTGAACGCCGCGGACAAGGACGCGGTCGGCGAGGTCATCGAGATGACCGGCGGCGGCGTCGACTACGCCTTCGAGTGCATCGGCCTGCAGCCCACGATCAAGCAGGCCGTCGGCATGATCGCGAAGGGCGGCGCCGCAGTCCTCGTCGGTGTCCTGCCGACCGACCAGGAGGTGCCGATCAACGCGTCGGACCTCACGCTCCAGGAGAAGCGCATCCTCGGCTCCTTCATGGGCTCGAACGCCTTTCGCCGCGACATGCCCCAATACGTCGACTACTACCTGGACGGACGACTTCGCCTCGACGAGATGATCTCGAAGCGGATCGCGCTCGAGGAGATCAACGGCGCCTTCGACGCCATGCGCGCAGGCGAAGTCGCGCGGTCGGTCATCGTCTACGACTGAGCCGTCGCCTGCGGGCGCCCGGCGAGAGGGTCGGGGGCGCTGGGCTCGTCCGCCGTCCGAACGGTCGCTTCCGGGTAGACGAGGGCCTCGAGGAGCAGGCCGCGGCGCACCCCCGGCGACGTCATCGGCCCGGTCGGGAGAAGTCGACCGGGCGTCCCGAAAGTCTGTCAAAGCCGATACATCGCGTCGCACGCGCGCGACGCATCCTCCACCGTCGTCCACGGTTCGCCAAGCGACACCGTGCTTCGTCACCAACGAGACGGGGGAGCGATGAGGCCGATCGAGGCGATGCAAGTGGAGCGCGCGCGGGAAGTGCTCGAACGGGTGGGACCGGACTGGCTCCGTCGCCCGGGCGTCACCGGCATCGACGTCGGACTGCGAGAGCGCGAGGGCGAGCTCCAGGACGAGATCGCGATCCGGGTCTACGTCGAGTCGAAACGCGCGCTCCGCGAGCTGCCGGGCAGCGATGCCTTTCCGATCGAGGAGAACGGCGTGCCCGTCGACGTGCTGGTCGTGCCTCCGGCCGATCCGCCGGCCGACTGAAGCCCGGGGCCCTCGCCCATCCGGCGAGTGGCGGGCCGCGTTTCCTTTGCGATCTTTCGGATCGGCGCTCGCCCAGGCGCCGGACCCGCCGCGCCCTCTCCGGCCGCGGCGATCGACGAGGAAGCGCCCGCCCCATGTCGCCGATCGGACGCGAAGAGCTGCTCAGCCTGCTGCGAGGCTCGGATCTGCTCGGACGGATCCCCGAACACGAGATCGACGCCCTCGCCGGGCGCGTCCGCCGCGTCCAGTGCGCGCGCGGCAAGCTCATCTTCATGAAGCGCGACGAGGGGACCGAGGTCATGTTCGTCGCGAAGGGGCGGGTGAAGATCGTCTCGACGTCGCCGACCGGAACCGAGGTCATCCACAACATCATCGAGGCCGGCCAGGTCTTCGGGGAGATGGCGCTGCTCGACGGCCTGCCGCGCTCCGCCGACGCGATCGCCGCCGTCGACTCGGAGATCGTCGAGCTCTCGCGTCAGGACTTCCTCGACGTCCTGCGCCGCAACCCCGAGACCGCGATCCAGATGATGGCGATCCTGTGCGGCCGGATCCGGCAGTCCACGTCCTTCGTCGAGGACGCGGTCCTGCTCGACTCCGGGACGCGCCTGCTCCACCGGCTGAAGACGCTGAAGAATCAATACGGGACGGAGAACCCGGACGGTTCCGTGCGCATCGACCACAAGCTGTCCCAGCAGGAGATCGGCGAGAGCGTGGGCATGACGAGGGTGAGCGTGAACCGCATCCTGAGCGGCTGGGGAGCGGACGAACTGATCGAGCACGGCCGCGGCTACGTGATCGTCCACGACCTCGATCGGCTCGAGCAGGCGGTCACGCGCGCGCGCACCTGACGGTCGTTGCCTCGACGGGCGGCGGTCGATGCCTCGACGGGCGGCGGTCGATGCTTCAACCCGGCGTCGGCGCCCCGCCGTCCAGCACGCGGCCGGGATTGGCCCCGGTCAGCATGCCGTCGCGCTGGGTCACGACCCCGTTACAGACGGTCACGCGATAGCCGCCCGGCGGCCGGCGCAGCCGGGACGCCCCGCTCGGAAGGTCGTCGACGAAGAACTCGCTCTCCCAGGCCAGCTCGTCGAGATCGAAGACCGTCAGGTCGCCCGCGTAGCCGGGCGCGAGGATCCCCCGATCGCGGAAGCCGAGGCGTTCGGTCTGCGCGCCGGTCAGCTCCCAGATCGCTTTCTCGAGGGTGAAGTCGCCGCGCTCGCGCACGTGGCGGGTCAGGAAGAGGGTCGTGTCTCCGGCGGCGCACATCATCTGGACGTGGGCGCCGGCATCGCTCGCCGACACGATCACGCGATCGTCGACGAGCATCTCGGCCACGCCCTCGACGTTGCCGTTCGAAACCCCCGCCGCGACGACGCCGGGCTCGAGATCGTTCTCGAGGATCCAGTCCGCGAAGACGTCGCTCGGATGACCGCCGCGCTCGTCGACGAGATCCTGCAGGCTCTTGGCGAGCCAGCGCTCGTTCTCGGGCCTCGTCACCGAAGTGAACTTCACGTACTCGATCCGCGTGTTCGGGAAGAGGGACATCTCCACGCGGTCCCATTCCTCGCGGGCGACCTTGCGCCACTCGGCGTCCGCCAGCATCGCAGCTCGCGCCTCCCCTTCGACGAGCATGATCTGGTTCCAGCCCTCCGGGAGCATCATGAAGACCATCGTCTGCTCCCAGTTCACGTTGAAGTCGATCGTGCGGGGCGACGCGACGGGCCAGATGTCGGCGCCGGCATCGCGCAGCGACTGCGAATAGTCGATCAGCTCGCGATGTCGTTCGGGGGCCATCTCCGTGTGGAGCAACCCGTTCCAGATCGCGATCACGCCTTCGTGGGGCGCCGTCGCATCGGCGATCTGCTTGATCTCTTCGAGAGGCGTTTCTCCGGTGAAGTTCGGGATGAACTCGACGAGCCCATGCCCCGCCTTCCCCATCGTCGCCGCGAGCGCCTCGAACTCCTTCTGCTCCGCGAAGCGCGTCGGCACGAAGCGCCCCTGTCGGTCGACGTCGAAGAAGGACGTCGAGAGCCCGAAGCAGCCTGCCGCGAGCGCGTCCTCGAGCTCGCTGCACATCGCGGCGATCTCGTCGTCCGTCGCGGCGCGCGTCCAGGCGTCCTCGCCCATGACGTAGATGCGCAGCATCGAGTGCCCGATCAACGACGCCATGTTGAGCGCCGCGCCGTTCGCGTTCATGGAATCGCGGTACTCGCGCCAGGTCTCCCAGTTCCACGGGATGCCGCTGCGGAATTCCTCGATCGGCATGTCCTCGATGTAACAGAAGACGTCCATCACCTCGTCGAGGTGCTCCGGCTTCACCGGCGCGAGGGAGAGCGAGCAGTTGCCGATCAGCGCGGTCGTCACCCCGTGCTGGGGCATGGGATCGCAGCCGGGATCCCAGAACATCGAGGGGTCGAGATGGGTATGGGAGTCGATGAAGCCGGGCGTGACGTAGGCCCCCTCCGCATCGATCAGGTCCTCGCCGTCCGGCGAGAGATCGGGCCCGACCTCGGTGACGATCCCGTCGCGGATGCGCACGTCGGCGGCGCGAGCGGGGCTACCGGTGCCGTCGATCAGGCGGCCGTTCTTGACGAGGAGGTTGCTCATGGGTGTTCGTCTCCAGGGAAGCGAGTCGCGTGTCGAACGTAGCCACCCGCGCGGTCGGCCGCCGGCGCTTCGCGGACGGTCGCTAGACTGAACGCATGTTGACCCTCTACCACTCGAAGCAGTCGCGGTCGATGCGCGTCGTCTGGCTCTGCGAGGAGCTCGGGATCGATTACACGATTTCGTCGCTCGCGATGTTCACGCCGGAGATGAAGACGCGCGCGTATCTGGCGATCCATCCCCTCGGCAAGGTCCCCGCGATCGACGATGACGGGTTCGTGCTCTGGGAGACGACGGCGATCGTGGAGTATCTCGCGACGAAGCACGAGCGCGTCGATCTCGTGCCGCCGCGCGGCACCCGAGTGGGCGCGCTCGTGTCCCAGTGGATGGCCTACGGCGAGAATCCGCTGACGGTCATCATGGGCGAGATCGCCGCGCATGACGGGCCGA
Organism: Myxococcota bacterium; assembly: GCA_039187915.1. Taxonomy (GTDB): domain Bacteria; phylum Myxococcota_A; class UBA9160; order UBA9160; family UBA4427; genus UBA4427. The sequence continues at coordinate 3,540 of JBCCZJ010000075.1, read as the reverse complement.
TGCCCGAGGACATGCGGATTCCCGCCCTCGTCGATCGCGGGCGGGCGATCGCGCCGTCGCTCGTACAGGTCGTCGAGCACGCGCTCGCCGAACACGACTACATCACGGGACCGACCTTCACGGCAGCGGACATCCTGCTCCAGTTCGGCCTGAACATCGCCGCCTACCTCGGTTTCGTCTCTTCGAAGACCCCGCGCTGCCAGGCCTACTGCGCGCGGCTGGCCGAACGTCCCGCATATCAGAAGGCGCTCACCGTCTAGCCCGGGCACGGCCCCGGCCTCGCGCGAGGCGATTCAGGCCGGGTGGCGCCGCCGCCGGTGGAGCGGAGCCTCGACGCAGGCGGCCATCGCGGCCACGCGATCGGGCTCGATTCCGCCGATGAAGTCGGCCATGCGTTCCGCGACGAGCTCGGGCAGCCGGAGCAGCATGGCATGGGCGAAGAAGCGGATCTCGACGTCGGGGCGCGCCACCAGCTGGCCGGTGACCCGCTCGAGCAGGTCTCGGAAGGCGAGGCGCATCGCGTCGTCCGGCGCTCCGTCGACGCTTCCCCGCCGCGCCATCATGGCGTGTTGGGAGGCGAGCACCTCTTCGAGGTCGCGTTCCATGAAGACGATCCGATAGGCCGGGCCCTCCGGCAGGGACGCGACGAGGGGCGCGACGACCTTCACGGCACGGCCGACGGCCCCTTCGAGGAAACGCGCGTCTTCCTTCAGGCGCTTCACGGCCGCGAGCTCGTAGTAGCCTCGCGGATTGTCTTCGTCCGCGACGCGCGCGTCGTCCGAGAGGATCGGGATCCCCGCGGCTTCGAGCATCTGCATCGCGAGCGACGTGCCCGACCGCGGAAGCCCCGAGACGACCAGGATCTCGTCGCGACTCAGAAGGTGGACTCCGGATCGGCGAGCAGGAACGCGTCGCCGAGAACGGTCCGGCCGTCCAGGCTGTGGACCTGGCGGGCCGTCCCGTGGACGATCTCGCGACTCGTGAGCACGCGACCGACGTGGCGCCCGCTGCAGAGTTCGAGTGCGCCCTCGGCCATCATCTCGACCGGTTCGACCCAGTCCGGGTTCGCGCGGGCGATGTCGCGCACGTAGTCCGCGCCGCTCGTCAGGACGATCGAGGTGGGCATCATGCAGTTCACGAAGATCTCGTGTTCCTGGAGCTCGTGGGCGAGCGCGACGGTGTAGCGATCGAGGGCCGCCTTGGTGGCGCCGTAGGCGCCGATGATCCAGGCCGACGTCTTCGAGTCGCGATAGGGGAGCTCGGGATTCGTCGAGGTGGCGCTGCCGATGTTGAGGATCCAGCCGCCGCCCTTCTCCTTCATGCCGGGGATCGCCTGCTGCGCGAGGTCGACGGGCGCGTTCACGTTCAGCTCGAACATGAAGCTGCGGTCCTCGTTCGTCGTCTGGCTGGGGAGCTGCATCCGGCCGGCGGCGGCGTTGTTCACGAGGATGTCGACGGGCCCGAAGAAGTCGCTCGCCCGCTCGATCAGCCCCGCCCGCGCCGCCGGATCCGACAGGTCGCCGGCGATCGCGGCGGCCTTCCATCCTGCGGCCTGCAGGTCGGCGGCGGCGCCCTCGAGGGTTCCGGGGAGCGCGCCGTGGGCGCCCATCCGCGAGGCGTTCAGCACGACCGAGGCGCCCTCGCTCGCCAGCCGCATGGCGATCGCCTTCCCGATTCCGCGGCTCGCGCCGGTCACCAGCGCCACTCGCCCCTCGCATCGCCCCATTTCCCGTCCTCCTCGCCGACCGGCGGCGGCCCGGCGCAAGATCGCGGATTTCCAGGGAGATTTCGACTCCCCCGACGTCGGCCGGCGAGGCGGCCGCTGACCTATATCAGGTCGATTGATCTAAATTTATTGCTTTCTCAGTTCAATCGAACTAATTAATGCCCATGCCGAAACCTACCCGTCGCCCCCAACAGCGCAGCGCCGAGACCCGCCAGCGCCTCGTGGACGCGGCCTGCCACGAGTTCGCGCAGCACGGCTTCGTTGGCGCCTCGACCCGGGCGATCGCCCAACGCGCGGACGTTGCCCAGTCGGCGATCCCCTTCCACTTCACGACCAAGGAGGCCCTCTGGCGCGCCGCCGCCGAATCCCTGATGAACCGCATGGGCGAGCAGCTGATGGGCCGGGCGCGCGGCCTCGAGGGCGTCGACATCCGGACCCGCGTCCGTCTGCTCGTGACCGAGTTCGTTCGCTTCGGCGCCACCCACCCGCACTTCCATCGCTTCATGCTCCAGGAGGGCAAGACCTCGAGCGAGCGCCTCGACTGGCTGATCGACCATCACATCCGCGGCTTCATGGAGGTCGCGATCGCAGGCTTCCGCGCCCTCGAGGCGGAGGGCTTCGTGCTGTCCGCGCCGCCCGAGGAGCTTCTCTACATGCTGATCGGGGCCTCGACCATGCGGTACACGGTCGCCGAGGAGTTCCGGCAGGTCACCGGCCAGGACGCCTTCGACAAGGAGGCGATCGAAGCCCACGCCGAGGCCGTCGTGCGCACCTTCTTCCCGCAGCTGGCCGCCCCGATGGATGGAGCCAGGGACGAGCGCACGAACGAGGCCCGGGCATGACCGAGACCCCCGTGCTGATCGCCGGCGGCGGCCCCGTCGGCCTGGTGCTCGCCCTGGAGCTCGAGCATCGCGGAATCGATGCGATCCTCGTCGAACGCAATCCGTCGACGACGCAGCACCCGAAGATGGACGTCACGAACGGTCGGAGCATGGAGCACTTCCGTCGGCTCGGGATCGCCGACGAAATCCGCAGTCACGGCGTGCCGCCGGACCATCCGATGACCGTCGTCTGGTGCACGCGGCTGGCGGAATGGGAGGTCGCGCGCTTCGACTACCCGAGCATCCATTGGGGACGCGACATCATCGCGGCCACGAACGACGGCTCGATGCCCCTCGAGCCCGATCTCCGGATCTCGCAGGTCGTCCTCGAACCCGTCCTGAAGAACCTGCTCGAGCAGCGCGGGAAACACGTCCAGGTCCGCTTCGGCCACGCCCTGGAAGACCTCTCCCAGGACGCGGACTTCGTGACCGCCACGATCCGAGACACCGCGAGCGGCGAGACCGAGACGATCCGCGCGCGCTATCTGGCGGGCTGCGACGGCGCCGGCAGCGTCGCGCGCAAGGTGCTCGGGATCGAGCTCGACGATCTCGGCGGAGGCGAGATCGCGCGCCATAGCGGTGGCGTGTGGAAGGTGCTCAAGACCCTCGTGAAAGGACTCCTCCACGGTCAGCGTCCGCCGGGCGGTGAGATGTACATGATCCATTTCGAGTCGAGCGATCGCGCCTTCATGGAGCGATTCGGGACGGCGTGGCACATCCAGAGCCCGGTCGGCGGCACGATCATCTCCCAGAACGACCTGGACACGTGGACGATCCACGTCCCGCTCCCGCGCGGCGTCGACGCGAAGAAGATCGATCCGAAGGCCTTCCTCTTCGAGCACGTCGGCGGCGAGTTCGACTGCGAGATCATCGTCGCCAATCCATGGCGCCCGCGACTCTGCCTGGCCCGGAGCTACGGCGAGGGACGGGTCT